>NZ_JBSFUR010000002.1:0-341494 GCF_053591895.1 Streptomyces sp. NPDC002867
GGCACCCTTCTGCCATTCGGGCGCCCCCCAGCAGTCGTTCTGTCTTTCATCGCCTACCCGGAGGCCGGGTGTTGCGACGTTGATTAGAACCCAAGCTCGCGGTGGGGCCCTTCGACGTTCTCCGTCTCAGTTGTCCTTCGGCGACTCCCAGAGCATGTCGCCGACTTGTAGGTACTCGACCGGATGCTGTCCCCCGGGCCCGGACATGCAGTCCCCGGTAGTCCTCTCGATCTCGCGAGTTCCAGTCGTCGCTGAGAACCCTGAGGTCGAGCGGATCTGCCGGGGGCCTGGCCAGAGCCGACAAGTGGGTCACGCCGGCCGGTGGACGTCTCCACCGACGGTGCGGCTCGCTCTGGTTTTCTGGTGTATATCGGATTTTCCTCCGGATTTACCGCAAGTCAAGACCTTCGGGACATCGGACGGGCTCGTGTTCATGGGCCCCGGACGCGTCTCCGACCGGTTCATCGCCGGGTGGCCAGCCACAGGCAGACGTACGGCGGTACGGCTGCGGCCAGGGCCGTGATGACCGCGGCACCGGCCAGCCCCTCGCTGACGGTGGGCAACACGGCGCTCCGCTCGCCGTCAGCGGTCCGGACGGTGACTTCGCACCCCTCCTCCGTCATGCTGATGCTGTCGCCCATCCCATAACCGGTGTCCAAACACTCCCGGGAGGCGACGGCATCGGCGCCGAGCCACAGCAGCGCGGCCATGCCCGCGAGGAGGAGCGCTCCGGTCAGGCCGCTCGCGCGCAGTCTGCGGGTCCGGTCCCGGACCTGAGGGGCATCTGTCGTCATGCGGCCATGTTCCCTGTTCGCCCCGCGAACCGGAACGGGGACCGCATACCTCGCCGCCTGGCGCTCACCACCGTTCCCGGCGCGTCACGGACCGGGCCCGTGCGGGCTTTGGGGAAACTGCCGTCATGACCGACGCATCGAAAGCAGTCCTCGAAGGCGGCCCCGCCGATCTTCCGGAGCGGATCGTCTCCCTCTCCGATCCGGCCGTGCCCGGGACCGACCTCAAGATCCCGTTCCGCGGCGGGTACGAGCACTTCAAGGCCACGTCGCGGCAACAGGAGACCGCCGAAGGGGCGTTGCCCGTCTACGAATGGTGGGAGCGCACGGAACTCCCGGGCTGACCGCCGCTCGGGCCGTCGCCCCGGCGACCTCGTGCGCCGTGCGGACGAAGGCGCGGACCCGCGCCTGTGTCGTCGCCGGTGCGCGCCGGACCGGGCCGTAGCCGACGGGCTCGGTGTCTCCGGAAACGGAACGCAGGTCACGCCGGGCCCTTGATACGTGGCCGGAATGCGCGTCGAGGTCGTCGCCGCCGGCTCGGGCTCGCCCGCGCAACTGCTCGGCGGTTACCGCGCCGGACTCGTCGCACAGATCGGCGCGGCTCTGCTCGCCGCCGCCATCAGGGCATTCGGGCCGCGTTCCCCGACCGGGCGCGATTGTCGAGGATTCGGTCCCGGAATCCCGTACCGAAATCACCGCCGCCCGCTGGTCCGTTCCACCGCGGGAAAGGTCCGCACCTGGGCGGAAAAGGCCCTACCGATACGGGAAAGGTCCCTATCGACAGGGGAAATCCATGCCGTTCCGATGCCGGTCCGGACATGCGCAGGGGCCCCGGGACTGGATATTCCGGGGCCCTGTCCCCGCCCTCATCACCCGCGGATGCGCGGGCGGGGGCGGGCAATGCTCTTGGCCGAGAAGGCCGAGAAGACCGTGAGAGAGGTCGTTCTCAGATGCCGGTGGTCTGCACCGAGACGAGACCCTGGGCCCCACCGGTGACCGCGGCGACCGGCACGACGGACGCGACGGCGTGGGCAGCCCCGACGACGTCACCGACGTTCACGGCCGCACCGTAGCCGTTGACACCGGCGTGGGCGCTGGCGATACCGCCGGAAATGCCGTCCAGCTCGCTGTCGGAAATCTCGGCGGTCTCAACAGGGGTGAAGTCGTTACGCACTTTCTCTCCCTTTCCATACTGGGGGATTCCTGGACTGACGCCGAACGAATGCGCCAAAGGAAAACGGGCCGGCAAACGGTCGCCTGACGCCCGGAGCGGGTATCGGCAATCGCGACTCCCGCACCACAGGATGAGATCACGCCAACGGACCAACCGGCAACTTACGCTCCGGTTTTGACGGTGAATACTTCTTCACGACAACGCCAACTGACGTGCACTTTCGTCTGACACCTCGGCGGACGAATACCGCCGATTGGAATCCGGGCGAGATGTCGTCAGATGTCTAATTCCTGGGCGTATCGGGGTACAGATGAGCCGAAATACACCGCGTCCGATGACTTCACGGAGCGGATGCGGTCCCCCTGCGGGACCGCGAACCCAGGGCGCACGCCCGGAAGGGGTGGCGACGATGCGCAAGCTGATCGTCTGCAACATCATTTCGCTCGACGGCTACTTCGAGGGCCCTGGTGGTGACGTCATGGCCATGCCGTTCGACCACGGGTTCTCCGAGTACAACGCCGAGCGGCTGCGGGCCGCCGACACCCTGCTGCTCGGCCGCACGTCGTACGAGGGGTTCAGGAGCTACTGGCCGGCGGTCGCCGACGATCCGGAGGCACCGCCACTGGAGCGGGAGATCTCGCGCCGCAACAACGAGATCGACAAGATGGTCGTGTCGGACACCCTGACGCCCGACCCGGCGGCGCCCTGGCACGACAACACCCGCGTCGTCGCACGCGCCGAGGCCCACGACCGGATCGCCGAGCTCAAGAAGGGACCGGGCCGCGACATCCTCGTCTTCGGCAGCCGCACCCTGTGGAACGACCTGCTGGCCCACGGACTCGTGGACGAGCTGCATCTCATGATCGGTCCCGGTGTGATCGGCGCGGGCACCCGTGCCTTCGAGAACGGGGCGGCCGCTCCGCTGCGCCTGCTCGGCACCCGCACCTGGGACAACTCCGGGCTCGTCCTGGTCGCGTACGCCGTCGAACCGGCCCGAGCCCGGTGACGGACGGCCGGGACGACCGCGCGGATGCAGCGGAGGTCGCCGCACTGGCCGCGCTCTACGGGCTGGAGCGACTGGCGGTGGAGGGCGGACTGTTCCGCCGGACCTGGGCGGGACCGCCGGACGCCACGGGGCGCCCGGCCGGTTCGGCGATCATCGTGCTGCTCACCGCCGACGACGACGGCTTCTCGGCCATGCACCGGCTGCCGGTCGACGAGGTGTGGCACTTCTACGGCGGCGACGGGCTGGAGCTTCTGCTCCTCGACCCCGACGGCAGCAGCCGGGTCGAGCGGCTGGCCGCGCCGGGCTCCGGAGGGCGGGTGCAGGCCGTGGTGCCCGCGGGCACGTGGATGGGTGCCCGCGTGGCACCGGGCGGGGCGTGGTCGCTGTGCGGCACGACGATGTCCCCCGGCTTCGTCGCCTCCGACTACGAGGGCGGGGACGTCGGCGAACTCGTCGCCCGATACCCGCAGGAGGCGGGCCGTATCCGGGCGCTGTGCCGTCCGCACGCGCCCCTGCGCATGACCGACGAGGAGACCGGCGATGGCTGACCACCCGTCCGACCGCAGGCCCGGCAGCACGCCCGCCCCGCCGGGCGGTTCGGCGAGCGATCCGACGAGGAGCCCGGCGAGCAGCCGGTCCGCAGACCCCTCACTGCCCCGGCTCACGGGCTCCGTCGCGCTGGTCACCGGAGCGGGCGGACTGATCGGCGGGGGCGTCGCGAGGCGGTTCGCGCAGGCCGGCGCCGCCGTCGTGCTCCACCACCGGCCGGGCGGTCGGCCGGTCGCACAGCTCGCGGAGGCGATCACGTCCATGGGCGGCGCGGCGCTGCCGGTCGAGGCGGACCTGACGGACGAGCGCGCGTGCCATCGGCTGATCGAGGCGGCGGCCTCCTGGCGGGGGCGGCTGGACGCGCTGGTCAACAGCGCGGGGATCCAGCCGGTCCAGGATCTCGCGGGCATGACGGCCGACGACTGGCGCCGCATGTCCGACGCCAATGTGACCAGCGCGTTCAGCTGCACCCAGGCGGCCGCCGGCGTGATGTCGGACCAGGGCGGCGGCACGGTCACGCACATCGCCTCGATCGAGGGCAGCCATCCGGCTCCCGGGCACGCGCACTACAGCTCCGCGAAGGCCGCCCTGATCATGTTCGCGCGCGCGGCAGCACTCGAGTACGGCCAGCGCGGCATCCGCGTCAACACGGTCTCCCCCGGCCTGATCCACCGGGACGGCATCGAGGACGCGTGGCCCGACGGCGTCCGCCGCTGGACCCGGGCCGCGCCCCTGACCCGGCTGGGCCGCCCCGAGGACGTCGGCAACGCGTGCGTGTTCCTCGCCTCGGACGCCGCGGCCTGGATCAGCGGCCACGACCTGGTGGTGGACGGCGGCGTCAGCGCCCGCCCGACCTGGTAGCAAAGCGGCCGCCGGAAGGACGGCGCCGGGCCGGTGCACACCCCTTGTCGATACACAAACGCATCCGATACGTTCGCGCATCGAATGAGGGGACCCGGCCATGACCGCCACCGCACCCACACCCACCACCGAAGCGGCATCCGCATCGCCGCCCGCGCCCAAGCGCGTCACCGCACGCCGCGCACAGACACGGCGGCGCATGCTCGACGCCGCCCTCGACGTGTTCGCCGACGAGGGCTTCGGCCGCTCGACCGTGGAACAGATCTGCGAACGGGCCGGCTACACACGCGGCGCCTTCTACTCCAACTTCACCTCCCTCGACGAGTTGTTCCTCGCCATGTGGGAGGAGCGCTCGCAGCGCATGCTCGCCGATCTGCGCGAGGCGCTCGGCGAGGTCTCCGCCGCGGCACCCGAGGAGGCGCTGCGGGCCGCGCTCCGCGCCATCCCCGTGGACGACGCCTGGTACAGGGTGACGGCCGAGTTCACCGCGCACGCGCTGCGCAATCCGTCCCTGCGGCGCGTGATGGCGGCCCGCGAACAGGCGATCCTCGACACGATCCTGCCGGTCGTCGTCGACGCGCTCGCGCGGACCGGGCGGCGGGTCCCCGATGTGACGGCCCTCGGGCAGGCCCTGGTCGCCGTGCACGACGGCACCTCCGTGCAGGTGCTGCTCGAACCGGACAGCGAGGCGCCGCACAGGCGCCGCGAGGAGCTGTTCGGACACGTTCTGCAGGCATACAGCACGCCCGGCGCCGAGGAGGCAGCGTGAGCGAGGACGCCGATGTCATCGTCGTGGGAGCGGGACTGGCCGGTCTCGTCGCGACGTACGAACTGACCCGTGCGGGACGGCGGGTGGTGGTCGTCGACCAGGAGAACGAGGCCAACCTCGGCGGTCAGGCGTTCTGGTCGCTCGGCGGACTCTTCTTCGTCGACAGCCCCGAGCAGCGGCTGATGGGCATCAAGGACTCCGTCGACCTGGCCATGTCCGACTGGCTGGGCTCGGCCGGTTTCGACCGGGAACGCGAGGACCGCTGGCCGCGCAAGTGGGCCGAGGCGTACGTGCACTTCGCCGCCGGTGAGAAGCGCGACTACCTGCAGCGGCTCGGGCTGCGGGTGATGCCGACGGTCGGCTGGGCCGAGCGCGGCAACGGCACGGCGGGCGGGCACGGGAACTCCGTCCCGCGCTTCCACATCACCTGGGGCACCGGTCCCGAGATGGTGCGGGTCTTCCGCGAGCCCGTGCTCGCCGCGGCTGCCCGCGGCCTGGTGACCTTCCGTCACCGCCACCGCGTCGACGGGCTGATCGTCGAGAACGGGGCGGCCGTCGGTGTGCGGGGCACCGTGCTCGAAGCGTCCGGCCAGCCGCGCGGGGTCGCCTCCTCGCGTGAGCCGGCGGGCGAGTTCGAGCTCCGCGCGCAGGCCGTGGTCGTGACCTCCGGCGGCATCGGAGGAAACCAGGAGCTGGTCCGCGAGAACTGGCCAGCCGACCGCCTCGGGCCCGCGCCCACGTCGATGATCACCGGCGTTCCCGCGTACGTCGACGGCCGGATGCTGGGGATCACCGAGCGCGCGGGCGGCTCGATCGTCAACCGCGACCGCATGTGGCACTACACCGAAGGCATCAGGAACTGGGACCCGATCTGGCCCGATCACGCGATCCGGATCATCCCCGGCCCCTCCTCCCTGTGGCTGGACGCGACCGGGCGCAGGCTCCCCGTCCCGCTGTTCCCCGGCCACGACACGCTCGCCACGCTGAAGCACATCGTGGGCACCGGGCACGACCACACGTGGTTCGTGCTGACGCGGGCGATCGTGGAGAAGGAGTTCGCGCTCTCCGGCTCCGAGCAGAACCCGGACATCACCGGCAAGGACCTGAAGCTGGTGCTGTCCCGTGCGAAGAAGGGGGCCCCCGGCCCCGTGCAGGCGTTCCTCGACCACGGCGAGGACTTCGTCGTACGGCCGACGCTCAAGGAGCTCGTCAAGGGTATGAACGCCCTGACGCCCGACTGCGAACTCGACTACGCGCAGGTCGAACGGGAGGTCCTGGCACGCGACAGCGCGGTGGACAACGCGTACACCAAGGACTTCCAGCTCATGTCCGTCGTCAACGCCCGCGCGTACTGGCCCGACCGGCTCACCCGGGTCGCGAAGCCCCACCGCCTCCTCGACCCCGAGCGGGGTCCGCTGATCGCCGTACGGCTGCACCTGCTGACCCGCAAGACGCTCGGCGGCCTGGAGACGACGCTGAACTCGCAGGTGGTCCGGCCCGACGGGTCCGTCTTCGACGGTCTCTACGCGGCCGGGGAGGTCGCCGGATTCGGCGGCGGCGGGGTGCACGGCTACAACGCGCTGGAGGGCACGTTCCTCGGCGGCTGCGTCTTCTCCGGCCGGGCCGCCGGCCTCGCGATCGCCCGGCGGCTGGCGTGACGCCCCGGGGCACGGCCCTGGTGACGGGCGCGTCGTCGGGCATCGGCGCCGCCGTGGCCGCGGCGCTCGTGGAGCGCGGCTACCGCGTCTACGGCACGAGCCGCGACCCGGCGTCGGTCACCGACCCGGTCCCCGGCGTCGAGTACCTGGCCCTCGACCTCACGGACGACGCTTCCATCGAGGCGTGCGCCGCGGCGGCCGGTGCGGTGGACGTCCTGGTCAACAACGCGGGCGAGAGCCAGAACGGGCCGCTGGAGGAGCTGCCCATGGAGGCACTGGAACGGCTGTTCCGCCTCAATGTCCTCGGGGCCGTACGGCTCACCCAGCTCCTGCTGCCCGGCATGCGGGCCCGCCGGCGCGGACGGGTGGTCATGATCGGCTCCATGCTGGCCAGCTTCCCGCTCGCGTACCGCTCCTCGTACGTCGCCTCCAAGGCGGCGATCAAGGGCTTCGCGAACGCCGCGCGGCGCGAGGTCGCCCCGTACGGCGTCGGCATCACCACCGTCGAGCCCGGCTCGATCAACACGGGCATCAGCGAGCGCCGCACACAGTACGTCGCCGACGACTCGCCGTTCCTGGCGGAGTACCGCACGATGCTCGCCGCGCTCAACGCCAACGAGGCGAAAGGCATCCCGGCCCGGCGCGTCGCCGCCACCGTGGTGCGGGCGACAGAAGCGGCGCGCCCGAGGCCGCTCTACGCGGTGGGCAGCAACGCGCCCGTGGTGTTCGCACTGCGCAGACTGCTGCCGAGGTCGGCCGTCGAGCGAATGGTGGCCCGCAGACACGGGCTGCGCTGACGCGGACCGCCGCCGGGCAGGGCAGTCATCGGCGATCCCGCGCGCGGTGTGCATGAAGCCGCCGGGCGACAAGACGCCGCCGGCCGCCGCGACCGTCCGAATAAACCCGGCGCGCCCTGCCGAGAATCCGGTTCCCGCTCCGCCGTCCCCTGTGAGAGTTGCACACAGGGGGCGGCAGCGAGGGGCGAAGGCCCGGACGAAGGAGCGAGACCATGAAGTACCTGGTGATGATTCAGGGCACGCAGGCCGACTACGAGGCGATGCGCGGCAAGGCGTCGCCGGGGGCGCCCGCGTGGAGCGAGACGGAGATGCAGGCGATGTTCTCGTTCATGCAGTCCGTGAACGACGACCTCGCGAAGTCCGGTGAGTTCGTCGACGGGCAGGGGCTCGCCGAGCCCGCGCTCACCCGGCACGTGACCTCCGGCGAGGACGGCCGGCCGGTGATCACCGACAGGCCGTACAGCGACACGCAGGAACTCCTCGCCGGCTACTGGGTCCTCGACTGCGAGAGCCTGGAGCGGGTCACGGAGATCGCCGCACGGATCGCGCAGTGCCCGACCCCGGACGGGACCACGGAGTACCCCGTCGTGATCCGGCCCGTCCTGGACGGCGGAGGCGATGTCTGAACCGCGCGCCCGGGACCGAGGACCTGCTGCGTCGCCGCGCGCCGCAGGTCCTCGGCGCGCTCGTGCGGCGCTGCGGCCGCTTCCGCCTGACCGAGGACGCGGTGCAGGAGTGGCCGGACGCCGCACGGGCGCGTCTGCCGGAGCCTGCGGGTGACAGCAACGGCCGCCCTCGCCGCCTGCCGGGCGGCGGCGCGCCACACGCTCAGACTGCCCGAGGCGCGCCACCTCCGCATGCGGGCGGCCCGGCTCGCGTCCTGACCTGCGGCCCACGGCGCTGGCGGCCCGTACGCCGCCGGGCGATCATCGGGACATGGACGCCACGATTCACCTCGCCCAGCAGCCCGAGGCCGACGCCCTGCTCGGCCGCAGCCCGCTCGCCGCCCTCGTCGGCATGCTGCTCGACCAGCAGATCCCCATGGAGTGGGCGTTCACCGGCCCCTTCACGATCGCGCAGCGCCTGGGCGCCGACGACCTGGACGCCGCTCAGATCGCGGCGTACGACCCGGACGCCTTCGGCGAGCTCCTCCGGCAGAAGCCGGCCGTGCACCGCTATCCGGCGTCGATGGCCAAGCGGGTGCAGGAGCTGTGCCAGTTCCTCGTCGACGAGTACGACGGCGACGCGAGCGCCGTGTGGCGGGACGCGGCGAGCGGCGCCGAACTCCTGGCACGGCTGAAGGCGCTGCCGGGCTACGGCGAGCAGAAGGCACAGATCTTCCTGGCGCTGCTGGGCAAGCAGTACGGCATCACGCCCGAGGGGTGGCGCGAGGCGGCCGGGGCGTACGGCGAGAAGGACTCCTACCGGTCCGCGGCCGACATCACCGGACCCGAGTCGCTGGCCCGGGTGCGGGCGTACAAGCAGGAGAAGAAGGCGGCGGCCAAGGCGAAGAAGTCGGCCACGGAAAAGCGCTGATGGCGGCACGTGGACGCGGAAGCAGTCCGTCCGGGCATCAAGGTGAGGAAAAGCGCCGCCAGTTGTGGAAAAGGTGTTCACAGAACCCCCGGCAGATCGCTAGCTTCCCCTCAACCCACGTTCGCACCGGGAAGGACCTCTGTGAACGCAACCCCTCGCAGAGCCGTGGCCACTCTGGCCGCAGCCGCACTCGCGACCCCGCTCCTGCTGGCATCCGCCTCCCCTTCCGCAGCCCGTACCGACCCCGCCGACCGAGCGGCCAAGGACGCGGCGAAGCTGGCCAGGAAGCTGGTCGCCCGTGCGTCGGCCGACGACGCGTTCGAGCACCTCGAGAAATTCCAGCAGATAGCCGACTCGTCCGGCGGCCACCGCGCCGCCGGCTCCCTGGGGCACGACGCGTCGGCCGCGTACGTGTACCAGCAGATGAAGCGGTACGGGTACGACGTCTCGTACCAGAAGTTCGAGTTCGTCTACACGCAGACACTGGCGGAGAAGCTGTCGGTCCTCTCGCCGTCGCCGCGCGACCTCACCATCAAGGCGATGACGTTCACCAAGTCGACCCCCGTCGGCGGTGTCCGCGCCGCGCTGGCCGCCGTGCCGGTGGACGACACGACCGGCTGCACGGCGGCCGACTACGCCTCGTCGGCGTTCACCGGCAAGATCGCGCTGATCAAGCGCGGCGGCTGCACGTTCGCCGAGAAGCAGGCTGCCGCGGCCGGCGCCGGTGCGGTCGGCGCCATCGTCTACAACAACACGGACGGCGTGCTCTCCGGCACCCTCGGCGATGCCGCCGCGGGGAAGATCCCGACCGGCGGCATCACCAAGGCAGACGGCGAGAAGCTCGCCGCCGACCTGGCCACGGGGCCGGTGAACGTCTCCTTCGAGATCCGCCAGCTCCAGGAGACGCGCTCCACCAACAACGTGATCGCCGAGACCCGCCACGGCAACGCGGCCAACACCGTGATGCTCGGCGCGCACCTCGACTCGGTCACCGAGGGCCCGGGCATCAACGACAACGGCTCCGGCTCGGCCGGTCTGCTCGAAGTCGCCCAGGAACTGGCCAAGAAGGAGCCGCGGCCCGCCAACAAGGTCCGCTTCGCCTGGTGGTCCGCCGAGGAGAACGGACTCCTCGGCTCCGAGCACTACGTCGCGAACCTGAGCGATCTCGGCAAGAAGGAGATCAAGCTCTACCTGAACTTCGACATGATCGCCTCGCCGAACTACGGGCTCTTCGTCTACGACGGCGACGACTCCGACCGCGTGGGCGCGGGCCCCGGCCCCGCCGGCTCGGCGCAACTGGAGCGCGACATCAACGAGTTCCTCGACCGGCAGGGCCACCCGCACGAGGGCACCGACTTCACCGGCCGTTCCGACTACGGCCCGTTCATAGAGGTCGGCATCCCGTCAGGCGGCACCTTCACGGGTGCCGAGGGCATCAAGACCGAGGCACAGGCGAAGAAGTTCGGCGGCACGGCAGGCGTCGCGTACGACCCGAACTACCACGCCAAGGGCGACACCATCGACAACATCGACATGGACGCCTTCGCCGTGAACATCGGCGTCATCGCCAACGCCGTCGGCACCTACGCCCACGACCTGAGCTCGCTGCGCAAGCCGGTCGCGACCGTCCCGACGGAGGGCGACGCGGGCAGCGGCGGCGGCCTGCACGACGGCCACGACCACGAGGTCGCCGAGTAACGGCCCCACGCAAGGGCACAGCGGCGCGCCGCGGGATCACCTCCTGCGGCGCGCCGTTCCGAACAGGGAGCGCGTGATCTCCCGGCCGAGCTGGGTACCGACCGAGCGCGCCAGCGACCTGAAGACGCCGCTGCCCATGACCTGCTCGGCGAGCGACTCCTCCCGCCTCTCCCCGCTCCGCCGCGCGGGCTCCGGCTCGGCCTCGCGCTCTGCCTCCCGAGCCGCCTTCTCGGCCGCCGCCTCCGCCGCCCGCTGCTCCGCTGTCAGCCGCTCGTACGCCGACTCGCGGTCGACGGCCTCGGCATAGCGCCCGTACAGCGAGGACCCCTTGACCGCCGCGTCCAGCGCGGCCGCCTCGGCCGGCCCCATCCGGGACCGCGGCGCGCGCAGCCGGGTCACGGCGACCGGTGTCGGCGCGCCCGTGTCGCTCAGCACGGTGACCACCGCCTCGCCCGTCCCGAGCCCGGTGAGGACCTCCTCCAGGTCGTACGGGGACTTCGGGAAGGTCCTGACCGTGGCCTTGAGCGCCTTGGCGTCCTCGGGGGTGAAGGCGCGCAGCGCGTGCTGCACCCGGTTGCCGAGCTGCGCGAGGACGTCGCCGGGCACGTCCTTCGGGGTCTGCGTGACGAAGAAGATCCCGACCCCTTTCGAGCGAATCAGCCGCACGGTCTGCGTGATCGACTCCAGGAACGCCTTCGACGCCCCGCTGAACAGCAGGTGCGCCTCGTCGAAGAAGAAGACGAGCTTGGGCCGGTCCAGGTCCCCGACCTCCGGCAGGTCGTGGAAGAGGTCGGCGAGCATCCACATCAGGAACGTCGAGAAGAGCTGCGGCTTGTCCTGCACCGCCGGCAGCTCCAGTACGGACACGCGCCCGCGCCCGTCGGGCGCCGTGCGCAGCAGCTCGGCCGTGTCGAAGGCCGGTTCGCCGAAGAATCCGGAGGCGCCCTGCTGCTCGAAGGCCGTGATCGAGCGCAGGATGACTCCGGCGGTCGCGGTGGACAGTCCGCCGATGGTCTTGAGCTCCGCCTTGCCCTCGTCCGACACCAGGAAGGCGACCACGGCCCGCAGGTCCTTGAGGTCGACCAGCTCCAGGCCCTTGGCGTCGGCGTAGTGGAAGATCAGCCCGAGGGACTGCTCCTGCGTCTGGTTCAACCGGAGCACCTTCGCGAGGAGCAGGGGGCCGAAGTCGGTGACCGTGGCCCGCACTGGAATGCCCGGCCCGATGCCGCCGAGTCCGTAGAACTCGCACGGGAAGCCCGCCGCGGACCAGCGCTGGCCGACCTGACCCGCCCGCTCCAGGACGCGATCGCCGCCCTGCCCCGGGGCGGAGATCCCCGACACGTCCCCCTTGATGTCGGCGAGGAAGACCGGGACGCCGTTCGCCGAGAGCTGTTCGGCGATCAGCTGGAGCGTCTTGGTCTTGCCGGTGCCCGTCGCGCCGGCGACCAGGCCGTGCCGGTTGAGCATCGACAGCGGGATGCGGATCTGCGCCCCGGGCAGGCACTGCCCGTCCCACAGCAGGGCGCCGAGGTCGAGCGCGGGGCCGGCGAAGGAGTAGGCGGAGGCGATCTCCCCGGCGGGCGGTGGGAGGGCCGCGGCGGACCCGATCTCCTCGCCGGCGCCCTGGCGCACTGGCTCCTGAGGTGTCATGAGAGACCCCTGTTTCCCGTTTTGCATACTTTTCCGCAGGATCGCACTGCGGCTCCGCGGCTGCGCCCGGTGCCCCTCGGCCGGTAGGCTTTCCGTGTGATCTTCAAGCGCATCGGCAACGGGCGGCCGTATCCCGACCACGGCCGGGAAAGCACCCGGCAGTGGGCGGATGTCGCGCCGCGCCCGGTCCGCCTCGATCAGCTCGTGACGACCAAGGGCCAGCTGGACCTGGAAACGCTGCTCGCCGAGGACTCGACGTTCTACGGCGACCTCTTCGCCCATGTCGTGAAGTGGCAGGGCGACCTCTATCTGGAGGACGGGCTCCACCGCGCCGTGCGCGCCGCCCTGCAGCAGCGCCAGGTGCTCCACGCCCGCGTGCTCGAGCTGGGCTGAGCCCCCGCGGCAGGGTCGGCCGCTGATCCTTTCGGGGTCTTTCGGCACCGTACGGACGCAATGTACTGATCGTTTAGTAGGCACGGCGACCAGGCCGCACTACGCTGCGCCCATGAGCATGCTCACTCCCCCCGGCATGGGCGGAAAGTACCGCATCACGGGCGACAAATACCCACGTATGCGACGCCGCCGGAACCGCCGCAGAGTCGTCTTTGCGGCGGTGGCCGTGGTGGTGGCCCTCGGGCTGGTCGGCTGGGGCACGGTGCAGCTCGTCGACGCCTTCACCGGCGGAGGCCAGAAATCCACGGCGGGCGTCGCCAAGCGCAAGTGCGAGCCCGTCCCGACCGTCTCCGCGGCGCCCCCGCCGCCGAAGCCGCGCCAGGTCACGGTGAACGTCTACAACGCCACCCCGCGCAGTGGTCTGGCGAAGGCGGCGGCCGACGAGCTGAAGAAGCGCGGCTTCACGATCGGCAAGGTGGGCAACGCGACGCCGGAGTACGACAAGAAGGTCCCCGGCACCGCGGTGCTGCTGGGCGGGCCGACGGCCCACGAGGGCTCTTTCCGGGTCCTGGGCACGCAGCTCGTCGGCACCCAGCTCAAGACCGACACCCGCGAGACGGCGGACATCGACCTGATCATCGGTACGGCCTACAAGGCCCTGGAACCGAAGAAGAACGCGGACGCGGCTCTGGCCGCCATGGCCGAACCCGCGCCCGCGCCCTCAGCCACCTGCCGCTGAATCGGGGCAGGCCGTCCAGCCCGAGGCGAACCGAGCCCTCAGCCGGCAGTCCCGTACATGCGGTCGCCCGCGTCGCCGAGGCCCGGGACGATGTAGCCGTGCTCGTTCAGGCGCTCGTCGACCGAGGCCGTCACCACCGTCACCGGCGTGCCCGCCAGTTCGCGCTCCATCAACTCGACGCCCTCCGGGGCCGCCAGCAGCACGACGGCGGTCACGTCGTCCGCGCCGCGCTTGATCAGCTCCTGGATCGCCGCGACCAGCGTGCCGCCGGTGGCCAGCATCGGGTCGAGCACGTACACCTGGCGGCCGGACAGGTCCTCCGGCATCCGCGTCGCGTACGTCGACGCCTCCAGGGTCTCCTCGTTGCGGATCATCCCCAGGAAACCCACCTCGGCGGTCGGCAGCAGCCGCACCATGCCGTCGAGCATGCCGAGGCCCGCCCGCAGGATCGGCACGACAAGGGGGCGCGGATGCGACAGCTTGACGCCGGTCGTGCCCGTCACCGGGGTCTGGATGTCGACCTGCTCGGTGCGCACGTCCCGGGTGGCCTCGTACGCGAGCAGGGTGACCAGCTCGTCGGCGAGGCGCCGGAAGGTCGGGGAGTCGGTGCGCCGGTCGCGCAGCGTGGTGAGTTTGTGCGCCACCAACGGGTGGTCGACGACGTGGATCCGCATGGCGCCCACACTAGCCCGCACTCGCATCAACAGGGGTATCGGAGGGAAGGTGGTGGGGTACCCCCGGGCCGCAGGCACGAGGGCAAACGGAGCACTCGTGGGGTGGTGTGACCGATGGCGGAGTCCGAGCCGGAGCGCGACGAGGAACCGGAGACCGACGCGGAGCGCCGCAGGCGACGCGCCCAGTTCCTGCGCGAGCTGAACGAGGCGAAGGCACTGCGCGACCGGGTGCAGCCACGACGGGCCCGCGCGGCCCGGATGCGCCAGCAGATGCGTATGCGGACGTTCCGCTGGTGACCTCGCGGGGTTCCCCCGGAGCCGGCCCTCGCGGAACTGGTGGCCGACGCCACGACGGAAGACCTCTCGCAACGCGGATGTTTCTGCCACGATTCCGAGTGGGCGGGGCAGACATCAGCGCACCGCCGGTCGTCACACCTCTGATCAGTGGGAGAGTCACGGTGTACTTCGCCGCACTGCTCGCGCGCACTCATGACGGGTGGGAAGCGAGCGACACAGAGCTCGACGATGTGGAGACGCTGTCGGATCTGACCGACCTGGCCCGCGATGCCTCGGTGGACGAGGACACGGTGCTCCTCTTCATCGAGCAGGAGGACGCCTGGTTCGGCATCGTCCGCGTCGAGGGCGAGGAGGACCCTCGTATCTTCGTCTCGGACGCGGCCGCGGCCGCACGCTCCTCCTATGGGGAGATGCTGACCAACGAACTGCTCGGCGGGGACGATGACGACCCGGCCGACGACCTGGACGCCCTGGACCTCGACGGAACCGAGGACGGGGACACGCAAGCGGACGACGACGAGGACACGGCGGACGGCGGCGCTCTGGAGAGCGGCGACACCGTACCGGCCGGCCCGGTCGGCGACCGCGAGATCCTGATGGACCTCGGACTGTCGGAGAAGGAGCTGCTGGCGCTGGACACAGACGCGCTGCTGGAGATCGCCGAAGCGCTCGGCGCGGGCGAGGTCCTGGAGACCGTGCGCTGACGATCACATGACGGACGATCCGAACGACGACCCCGTACGCGACCCCTGGCAGGCGCCCATGCGTCTGGCGATCGAGGAGGCCGAGCGCGCGGCGCGGGCCGGTGACGTGCCGGTCGGCGCCGTCGTGCTCGCCGCGGACGGCACGGTTCTGGCCACGGGCCACAACGAACGCGAGGCGACGGGCGATCCGACGGCCCACGCCGAGGTGCTCGCGATCCGCCGTGCGGCCGCCCGTCTCGGCGAGTGGCGGCTCACCGGCTGCACGATCGTCGTGACGCTGGAGCCGTGCACGATGTGCGCCGGCGCGATCGTGCAGTCCCGTGTGGACCGCGTGGTCTACGGCGCACGCGACGAGAAGGCGGGCGCGGCCGGTTCGCTGTGGGACGTCGTACGGGACCGCAGGCTCAACCACCGGCCGGAGGTGGTGCTCGGCGTGCTGGAAGGCGCGTGCTCGACCCAGCTGACGACCTTCTTCCGGGACCGTCCCGCCGAACGCTGAGGCCCGGCCGGCGCCATCGGCGGGCGCCGTGCGGATACCGATTTCGGCGTACGGGCCACCTTGGGCTAAGCTCTCTCCCGGTAGCGTGTCCGAGCGGCCGAAGGAGCTCGCCTCGAAAGCGAGTGTGGCGCAAGTCACCGAGGGTTCAAATCCCTCCGCTACCGCTCTTGTCGAAGGGCCCCGGTGCAGTCGCACCGGGGCCCTTCGCGCATGGTCCGTGACGCCTTCGTGCATGGTCCGTGACGGGGGTGGCCGGAAAAAGCGGCTCGGTTAGACTCACGCGACGCATGGGCAGGGCAGGGCCGGCAGGGGAGACAGGGGCCGAGGGTGGAAGCGAAGAAGGTCGCTCTTTACATAGTCGTGGTCTTTGTCCTGTACACGATCATCACCTCCCCTGAAAAGGCCGCCGATCTGGTCGGGATAGGGTTCGAGGGCATTTCGGACGCCGCGCAGGGTGTCGGACAGTTCATGACCGAGCTCGTCAACTAGACCGGCAGGCATCCCGTTCAGCCCCATTCCCAGTCCCCCAGGAGTGCCCCCTTGATCCGCCATCTGGTCCTCTTCAAGCTCAACGACGGCGTCGGGCGCGACGAGCCGCGCGTGAGCGCCGGCGCGAAGGCCTTCCAGGAGCTGGACGGGCTCGTCCCGGAGCTGGAGTTCTGGGAGTGCGCCTGGAACATCACCGACCGGCCCATCGCGTACGACTTCGCCATCAACTCCGCCGTGGCCGACGCCGACGCCCTCAAGCGCTACCTCGAGCACCCGGCGCACCAGGCGGCCGCCGCGCAGTGGCGCGAGTTCGCCACCTGGGTGATCGCCGACTACGAGTTCTGAGCACTCCGCACCCCCGGACCCCTCGCCGCCACGGCGAGGGGTTCTTGTGTTTTGCGGCTCATCGGACGCCAATCCGCTGTCAACACGGAGTTATCGGGTGCTTGCACACGGTGGACATGTCTTGTGATGCTATGACCGCTTTTGACGGATGAGTTGACCGAAATCGACCGCAAAGGGGTGGCGTGACCGTGTCGGCCAGTACTGCGCCTCAGGTACCACCCCAGAACGAGCGGCCGGACGAGACCCCCTCCGCCGTCGCGAGGCCTCAGAGCAGGGGCGCCGACACCAGGGCCCTCACCCAGGTCCTCTTCGGCCGCCTCAAGACGCTGGAGCCGGGCACCAAGGAGCACGCCCGGGTGCGCTCGGCACTCATCGAGGCCAACCTTCCGCTGGTGCGCTACGCCGCCGCCCGTTTCCGGTCCCGGAACGAGCCCATGGAGGACGTCGTCCAGGTCGGCACGATCGGGCTGATCAACGCGATCGACCGGTTCGACCCGGACCGGGGCGTGCAGTTCCCGACGTTCGCGATGCCGACGGTCGTCGGTGAGATCAAGCGCTACTTCCGCGACAACGTCCGCACCGTGCACGTGCCGCGCCGGCTCCACGAGCTGTGGGTCCAGGTCAACGGCGCGACGGAGGACCTCACGACGGCCCACGGCCGCTCGCCCACGACCGCGGAGATCGCCGAGCGCCTGAAGATCGGCGAGGACGAGGTGCTCGCCTGCATCGAAGCGGGCCGCTCGTACCACGCCACGTCACTGGAGGCGGCGCAGGAGGGCGACGGGATGCCCGGCCTGCTCGACCGGCTCGGCTACGAGGACCCGGCACTCGCCGGCGTCGAGCACCGCGATCTCGTACGGCACCTGCTCGTCCAGCTCCCCGAGCGCGAGCAGCGCATCCTGATGCTCCGTTACTACAGCAATCTGACACAGTCCCAGATCAGTCAGGAACTGGGCGTCTCGCAGATGCACGTGTCGCGGCTGCTGGCGCGAAGTTTCGCGCGACTTCGATCCGCAAACAGGATCGAAGCGTAAGCAGAACGGGTAGACCCTCTCCGAGTCTCTGAGGGTGCATCAAAAGCCGTACCCCCCTGGTTTCCTGGGCATTTCGACCCGATACTTGTCGACATGTCGCTACAGCGTGTTGCCGACATGTGACATTCTGCGGAAAGCGCGTTTGCCGCAGCCCCGCCGCCGGTATTCAGGTGGAGGCTGCGTTCCTCAGTCGGTCGCGGCCACCGCGACCGTCCGCGACCTCAAGGGGGTGGCATGTCCGCAGAAATGGGCAGCTCGAAGGTGCTCACGCGCGCTCCCGGCGCACCCGCACCCGTCGTGTCCGACAGCTCGGAAGCCATCGACACCCGCACTCTGTCCCGCTCCCTGTTCCTGCGGCTGCGCGCGCTGGACAGCGAGGGCGCGGCCGACGACAGCCCGGAGCGCACCTACGTGCGCGACACCCTCATCGAGCTCAACCTCCCCCTCGTGCGGTACGCGGCGGCCCGCTTCCGCAGCCGCAACGAGCCGATGGAGGACATCGTCCAGGTCGGCACGATCGGGCTGATCAAGGCGATCGACCGGTTCGACTGCGAACGGGGCGTGGAGTTCCCGACGTTCGCGATGCCGACGGTCGTGGGCGAGATCAAGCGCTTCTTCCGGGACACCTCGTGGTCCGTGCGGGTGCCGCGCCGGCTCCAGGAGCTGCGGCTCGCGCTCACCAAGGCCAGTGACGACCTGTCCCAGAAGCTCGACCGCTCCCCGACCGTGCCCGAACTGGCCGCGGTGCTGGGCGTGTCGGAGGAGGACGTGGTCGACGGCCTCGCCGTGGGCAACGCGTACACGGCCTCGTCTCTGGACTCCCCCTCGCCCGAGGACGACGGCGGCGAGGGCTCCCTCGCGGACCGTCTCGGCTACGAGGACAGTGCGCTGGAGGGCGTCGAGTACCGCGAGTCGCTCAAGCCGCTCCTGGCCAAACTGCCGCCCAGAGAGCGGCAGATCATCATGCTCCGCTTCTTCGCCAACATGACGCAGTCGCAGATCGGCGAGGAGGTCGGCATCTCGCAGATGCACGTCTCCCGGCTGCTGACGCGCACGCTGGCGCAGCTACGGGAGGGACTGATCGCGGACTGAGTCCATGCCGAGTCGGCTCGGGCTCTTCTGCATTGACGGTCCGTCAGCGACACTGCCGCCATGCGGCGACGACGGCGGACCGGGATCGTGGCGGTGGCGCTCTGCCTCGGCGGGGCGTTGACCGCGTGTTCGGGCAGCGACGACGGGCGGATACCGCTCGGGGCGGCGGGCGCCGGTCCGGCGCCGACGGGCGCGGTCCCGCCCAAGGGCGGCGTCGTGCTGGTAGCCCTGGACGAACCGGACGCGTCCGGGCCGCCGCGCACACCTGCCGGCCGTGCCATCCCCGTCCCACCGCTGCCCGACGGGCCGTCCCGGGACGAGGCGCCCCCGGCCGCCGAGCAGCCTGGCACGGGTACGGGCGACTCGGCGGACGCGCCCGTGCCGAGCACTCCGGGCGGCCCGCCGCCCCGGCCGCCGTCCCCTGCGCCGGCGCCCGAGCCGCCGCCGTCCGGCAGCCCCGCACCTCCTGCGGGCCCGGCGCTGCTCCAGCTCACCGAACCGGTCCGCGAGGCGCTGGACGAGCGCTGGTGCGAGCGGGTCACCGTGGAGTTCCGCAACACGGGCGGGAAAGCGGCGACTTCGGGAACGGTCACGTTCGCCACGCATGTCATCGGCGTGCTCGGTATCGACTGGGCCACCATCGAGACGGCCCAGCCGCTGCCCGCGCCGATCGGCCCCGGAGCCGTACGGAAGAAGGCGTTCACGGTGTGCGTGGAGGCATGGCGGGTGCCGCTCGGCATGCACATCGAGACGCGGGACGTCACGGCCGAGTGGACGTGAGCCCCCGCCGTACCGGTCAGCCGAGGGCGAGCCAGGCCACCGCGCCGAGGACGACGACGGCGGCGATCACGCCGACGATCAGACCGACCCGCGAGGACGACGACTGCGCGGGGGCCGCCGCGCGGCCCTGCGGGGCGCCCTCGTCGACGAACGCGCGGAACATCTGCGTGCTGCCCGCGGGGTCGTAGTTACCCTCGGGGCCCTGGCCTTGGGGAGCATGGGGGTTGTGTGCCATGGGGCAGGACCCTAGCGAACCGCGGTGTCCGGCCCAACCCCGGGCGACCGCCCGACGCGGATTCCGGGCGTGATGACCGCCGCATGGCGCTGCACATGCAAAGCCTTTTGGGTTCCTTTACCCGCCCCGCCCCCTTTTCGTTTGCCTGTAGCAACCAATGGATTCTATCGTTGCCCTAAGCAACGAGATGCTCGGGAGGACCCATGGCGGAGCGGAGTCGGTTCGAGGAGCTGGCCCGGCAGATCAGCGCCATGGGCGCCGTGAAGCGGAGCCTCGCGCGGGTGCTGCCCCTCGAGTGCCCCTCCGGGTCCGCAGCCGTTCTGTCCCTCGTCGGGCGGTACGGAGAGATGCGGATGAGCCGCCTCGCCGAACTGCTCGCCGTGGACATGTCGGTGACCAGCCGGCACGTGGCGCATGTGGTGGAGCGCGGGTGGATGGAGCGTTCGCCCGACCCGGACGACCGGCGCTCGCGCATCCTGCGGCTCACCCCGGCGGGGGCGGACCTGCTCGACGACCTCGGCCGTCGGACGACGGACATGTTCGCCTACTACCTGAAGGACTGGTCCGACGACGACGTCGGGCAGCTGAACGCGATGCTGGCCCGCCTCCGGGAATCCGTCGGGGACTGCCGGGCCCATGCCACCCGTACACCCGCACAGACGACGTAAGGAAGTTCATGGCTACGACCACACCGACCGGTGTGCGGGGCGGCCACGCCGAACACGGGGGCGGGCACGCCCCCGACGGCGGCACGCCGATGACACACCGGCAGATCATGGAGGCGCTGTCCGGGCTGCTGCTCGGCATGTTCGTCGCGATCCTCTCGTCGACGATCGTCTCCAATGCGCTGCCGGAGATCATCAGCGATCTCGGCGGCGGTCAGAGCGCCTACACCTGGGTCGTGACCGCCTCGCTGCTGGCGATGACGGCGACCACTCCCCTGTGGGGCAAGCTCGCGGACCTGTTCTCCAAGAAGCTGCTCGTCCAGATATCGCTGATCATCTACGTCCTGGGCTCGGTGGTCGCCGGCCTGTCGCAGAACGCGGGCATGCTGATCGCCTGCCGCGTGGTCCAGGGCATCGGCGTCGGCGGCCTGTCCGCCCTCGCCCAGATCGTGATGGCCGCGATGATCTCCCCGCGCGAGCGCGGCCGCTACAGCGGCTACCTCGGCGCCACGTTCGCCGTCGCTACCGTCGGCGGCCCGCTGCTCGGCGGCATCATCACCGACACCGACTGGCTCGGCTGGCGCTGGTGCTTCTACGTCGGCGTGCCGTTCGCGGTCATCGCCCTGATCGTCCTGCAGAAGACCCTCAAGCTCCCGGTGGTGAAGGGCGAGGTCAAGGTCGACTGGTCGGGCGCGTTCCTCATCAGCGCCGCCGTCTCGCTGCTGCTGGTCTGGGTCACCTTCGCGGGCGACAAGTACGACTGGATGTCCTGGCAGACGTACGCGATGGTCGGCGGTTCCGTCGCCCTCGGCGCGCTGTTCCTCCTCGTCGAGTCCAGGGCGAGCGACCCGATCGTCCCGCTGCGGCTGTTCCGCAACCGCACCATCACGCTCGCCTCGCTCGCCTCGCTCTTCGTCGGTGTCGCGATGTTCGCCGGCACGGTCTTCTTCAGCCAGTACTTCCAGCTGGCGCGGGACAAGTCGCCGACGATGTCCGGCGTCATGACGATCCCGATGATCGGCGGCCTGTTCCTCTCCTCCACGGTGAGCGGCCAGATCATCACCAGGACGGGCCGCTGGAAGGCATGGCTCGTCAGCGGCGGTGTGCTGGTGACCGCGGGCCTCGGCCTGCTGGGCACCATCCGCCACGACACGGACTACTGGCAGATCGCGCTCTTCATGGCGGTCCTGGGCCTCGGCCTCGGCATGATGATGCAGAACCT
The DNA here is from genome assembly GCF_053591895.1 of Streptomyces sp. NPDC002867. Lineage (NCBI taxonomy): Bacteria > Bacillati > Actinomycetota > Actinomycetes > Kitasatosporales > Streptomycetaceae > Streptomyces > Streptomyces sp. NPDC002867. The sequence continues at coordinate 21,658 of NZ_JBSFUR010000002.1, forward strand.
GGTTTTGTGCACGCAGAACCAGGTCGCCCCCTCGGACCTGGGCGCGGCCAGCTCGGTCGTCACCTTCTTCCGCTCCCTCGGCGGCGCGATCGGCGTCTCGGCGCTCGGCGCGGTCATGGCCAACCGGGTCACCCACTACGTCAAGGACGGGCTCGCCGAACTCGGCCCGCAGGGCGCGGCGGCGGGCCACGGCGGCACGGCCGGCGGCTCCATCCCCGACCTGGACGCGCTGCCCGGCCCCATCCGCACGGTGATGGAGACGGCGTACGGACACGGTGTCGCGGACGTCTTCCTCTACTCCGCGCCGTTCGCCCTGGTCGCCTTCCTCGTGACCCTGTTCATCAAGGAGGTCGCCCTGAAGAGCAACGCCACGGAGGAGGGCGCCGCACCCAAGGCCGCCCTGGCCGAGGCGCCCTCGACGCCGGCGAGTACACGGTCGTCGCGACCGGATACCCGCCCGTCGCGGGCGCGCTGACCCTGGCCGGGCCCGGGGTCGACGGCCACGACATCGAACTCGCCCACCCGGGCGAGTAGTCGGCCTCCCGGTCGCTCCTCGAGCGGAGAGGCGACCGGGACGGGGCGGCAGGCAGGGGACGGCCTGCCGCCCCCTGCAGTTGTGCGAGGAGAGAGAAACGGGATGGGACTGCACGCGCCTCCATTCGCAGCGCTACGAGGCCGCCGTCAGGTCGTAGAGGGTCGTGCCTCCCACGGTGACCTCGGTGAAGTTCTCCTCGACCCATGCGGTGATCTGTGCGGCGGCGCCTCCGCCCGGCCCGTTGCGCATGCCGTCGCCCGCGGAGACGAACCAGTGGATCCGGCCGTCGGCGACGTACTGCTTGAACTGCGCGAGGGTCGGGGAGGGGTCGCTGCCGTTGAAGCCGCCGATCGCCATCACCGGCTCGCCGGTGGCGAGTTGATGGCTCGCGGCGTTCTGGGAACCCACGGCCGCGGCGGCCCAGGTGAAGTCGTCCGCGTCCTGCTCGATCCTGGCCGCGGTCGCGGCGTCGACGGTCGTGCCGCCGAGCAGCCCTCCCAGGCCGCCATCGCCACGGGAGGGGGCGCCGGCGGGCATCTGCCCCCGGCCCTGCGCCGGCCCCTGGGCGCCCCGACCCGGCTGCCCGGGAGGCTGCATCCGGCCGCCCGGCGGGCCGTCGGCCCGGCCGCCCGCCCCACCGTCCGTCTGCCCGCGCGGCGGCGTCCCGGGGCCGCCCCCGCCGCCGGGTCCGCCCGGGCCGCCCCGGCCGCCCGCCACCGCGGGCCCCGCCGTGACGATCGAACCCGCGTGGGCCTCGCCCACGGTCGTGAGCGAGTACGCCGCCGGGCCCGCCAGCGAGACGACGAGACCCAGCCCGGCCGCGGCCAGCGCCGCCCTCCGCCCGGCCCGGACCGCGAACAGCAGCCCCGCCGCGGCCACGAGGCCGCCGATCGCCACCGCCGTACGCAGCCACGGCAGATAGTCGGCGCTCCGGCCCAGCAGGACGTACGACCACCAGGCCGTCAGCGCCACCGTGCCGCCGAGCACCGCCGCCCACCCGGCCCTCGCCCGCTCCTCCCAGAGCATGCTCGCGCCCATGCCGACCAGCGCCGCGATGTACGGCGCGAGCGCCACCGTGTAGTACTCGTGGAAGATCCCCGCCATGAAGCTGAAGACCGCCCCGGTCGTCAGCAGCGAGCCGCCCCACACCAGGAACGCCGCCCTCACCGTGTCCGTGCGGCCGGCGCGACGGGTCAGGACGAGCCCCGCGACCAGCAGCACCAGCGCGGCGGGCAGCAGCCAGGCGATCTGGCCGCCGATGTTCCCGGCGAACAGCCGGTCGACGCCCGTCTCGCCCCAGCCGCCTCCGGCCCGGCCGCCGCCACCGCCGCCACCGCCGCCACCGCCGACGCTGCCGGTCTCGTTGCCGTTGATCCGCCCGAGGCCGTTGTAGCCGAAGGTCAGTTCCAGGAAGCTGTTGGTCTGCGAGCCGCCGATGTACGGACGCGAGGACGCCGGCCACAGTTCGACGACCGCGACCCACCAGCCGCCGCAGACCACGACCGCGAGCCCCGCCAGAGCGAGCTGACCGAGCCTGCGCAGCAGCGTCGTCGGCGCGCACACCGCGTACACCAGCGCCAGCGGCGGCAGGATCAGGAACGCCTGCAGCGTCTTCGTCAGGAACGCGAGCCCCACCGCGACGCCCGCCCACACGAGCCACCTCGTGCGTGCGCCCTCGAGGGCGCGCAGCACGCAGTACACGGTGACCGTCATCAGCAGGGCGAGGAGCGCGTCCGGGTTGTTGAAGCGGAACATCAGCGCGGCGACCGGCGTCAGCGCCAGCACCGCGCCCGCCAGGAGCCCGGCGGCCGGACCGAAGCGCCGCCGGACGGCCGCGTGGAGCACGGCCACGGTCGCGACGCCCATCAGCACCTCGGGCACCAGGATCTGCCAGGAGCCGAGTCCGAAGAGCCGCACGGACAGGGCCATCGGCCACAGGGCGGCCGGGGGCTTGTCGACGGTGATGGAGTTGGCCGCGTCGGACGAGCCGAAGAAGAAGGCCTTCCAGCTCTCGCTGCCGGCCTGGACGGCCGCGGAGTAGAAGGAGTTGGCGTAACCGGACGCGCTCAGGTTCCACAGGTACAGCAGCGCGGTGGCGAGCAGCAGCGCGAGCAGGGCCGGCCGGGCCCAGGGACCGTCCGCCTCCCGGCCGCGCCACAGCCGCGCGAGCGCGCCGCGATGTCCGCGGGCGGGTCCGGCGCCGTCGGCCCCCGCCGCCGCGGCGGAAGGAAGGATCGTGGTCATCGGATGCACCTCATCGAGTCGTCGGGCGTGCCGGGGCGGTCGGGCCCCGCGGGGGCGGCGGGCGTCGCAGGGCCGGCGGCACGTGCGGTGCCGGACCGGTGCCCTTCGGGGAAGACCCAGGCGCGGAACAGCAGGAACCGCAGCACGGTCGCCGCGAGGTTCGCCGCGATCAGGACGGCCGGCTCCGTGCCGTGGGAGGGGCTGCCCGCCGCCGCGTCGAGGGCGGCGAGCGAGCCGCTGGTCAGCGCGAGTCCGATGCCGAACACGACCAGTCCCTGCGCCTGGTGGCGTACGACGCGGTCGCGGCCCCGGACCCCGAAGGTGAGCCGGCGGTTCGCGGCCGTGTTCGCGACGGCGGAGAGCAGCAGGGCGGCCGCGTTCGCGGCCTGGGGGCCCGTACCGGCACGGAAGAGGGAGTACAGCAGCAGGTAGAGCAGCGTGGAGAACGCGCCCACCGCGAGGAAGCCCACCAGTTGACGGGTCAGTCCGCCGGGCACCCCGGCCAGCCGCCGGTCGCGCGGGTCGTCGCCGAAGGGCCGCGCCAGCCGGTCGAGCGGCAGCGCGCCGACGGCCAGCGCGCGGCCCACCCGCCAGACGCCCTTCAGGTCCTCGACGGCCGTACGGACGATGTGCACGGTCGAGTCCGGGTCGTCGACCCAGTCGACGGGCACCTCGTGGATGCGCAGCCCCGCCCGCTCCGCGAGCACCAGCAGCTCGGTGTCGAAGAACCAGCCGGTGTCCTCGACCATCGGCAGCAGCCGCTCGGCGACGTCCCGGCGGATCGCCTTGAACCCGCACTGGGCGTCCGAGAAGCGCGCCGCCAGCGAGGACTTGAGGATCAGGTTGTAGGCCCGCGAGACGATCTCCCGCTTCGGGCCGCGCACCACCCGGGAGCAGCGGGCCAGCCGGGACCCGATGGCCAGGTCCGAATGGCCGGAGATCAGCGGAGCGACCAGCGGCAGCAGCGCGTTGAGGTCGGTGGACAGGTCGACGTCCATGTAGGCGAGCACAGGCGCGTCCGAGTGCGACCAGACCGTGCGCAGCGCCCGCCCCCGCCCCTTCTCCTCCAGCCGGTGCGCCCGCACCTCGGGGATGCGGGCGGCCAGGCCCGCGGCGATCCCGGGCGTGCGGTCGGTGCTCGCGTTGTCGGCGACGGTGATCCGGAAGCCGTACGGGAAGGTCCGCGCGAGGTGCTCGTGCAGCCGCAGCACGCACCGTTCGAGATCGGCCTCCTCGTTGTAGACCGGGACCACGACGTCGAGTACGGGCGGACCGGCCGGGCCCGCGAGCAGGTGCTCACGGGCCGGAAGGGTCCCGCCTGGGGTGTCGGTTCGCATACGGCGACCCTCGGCGGGGGCGCTGTCACGGCTGTGTGATCAGCCTGTGGCCCGCCTGTGAGTCCTGCGGGGCCTCCTCCGCCGGGCCCGCCCCGGCCCGCGCGGGCGGCAGCGCGACCGTGAACACGGTGCGGCCGGGGACGGACCGCACGCCCACCGTGCCACCGTGCGCGGTGACGACGGCGTGCGCGATGGCCAGCCCGAGCCCGGTGCCGCCCGCCTGCCGCGAACGGGAGGCGTCGCCGCGCGCGAAGCGCTCGAAGACGGACCGCTGGAACTCCTCGGGGATGCCGGGGCCGTCGTCCTCGATCTCCAGCAGCACGGGCCCTGCGGGCGGGTCCCCGGCACGCACCCGGGCCGTGACGGTGGTGCCGGGAGGGGTATGCGTACGGGCGTTGGCGAGCAGGTTCACCAGGACCTGGTGAAGCCTTTCCCGGTCCGCCCGTACGGTCACCGGTTCGGCCGGCAGCTCCAGCCGCCACGTGTGGTCGGGGCCCGTGGCGCGGGCGTCCGAGACGGCGTCCACGACCAGCGGCGGCAGATCCGTGCTCTCGTACGCGAGCGGGCGTCCCGCGTCCAGCCGGGCGAGCAGCAGCAGATCCTCCACCAGGCCCGTCATCCGCACGGCCTCGGACTCGATCCTGCTGAGCGCGTGCCGGGTGTCCGGCGGGACGGCGTCCCTCCCTCCGGGCCTTCCGCCTGGGGGTGCCTCCGCCTCGTTCCGCTCCCGGCCGCGCCGCGTCAGCTCCGCGTAGCCGCGGATCGAGGCGAGCGGCGTGCGCAGTTCGTGGCCGGCGTCCGCGACGAACCGCCGCACCCGCGTCTCGCTCTCCTGCCGTGCGCTCAGTGCCGAACCGACGTGTCCCAGCAGCGTGTTGAGCGCCGCCCCGACCTGTCCGACCTCCGTGCGCGGATCGGCCTCGGCGTCCGGCACCCGCTCGTGCAGCGCCACCTCCCCGCTGTGCAGCGGAAGTTCGCAGACACGCCGCGCCGTCGCCGCCACCCGCCGCAGCGGGCGCAGTGCCACGCCGACCATGGAGGCGCCCGCGATACCCGCGGCGACCAGTCCCGCACCGGTGACGCAGACCTCGACCAGGATCAGCGTCCGCAGCGCGTCCTCCACGTCGCGTGTCGGGACCCCGACCAGGAACTTGCCGCGGACGCCGTCGGCGTACTCGACCCGGTAGCCGCCGCGGTCCGGCAGCTCGACCGTGTGCGGCTCGCCGTCCCGCGCCACGGAGGCGAGCGCGTCGCGCTGCGCCGCGGTGAGCGGGTCCTCGGTGGGCCCGAGCCCGTCCGGCTCGCTCTGCCTGCTCGCGACGGCCACGGTGACCGTCCCGTCGTCGCCGACCAGCGCACCGACCGTGCCCACGGGAGCGCCGCCGCCCGTGACGAAGCCCAGCGGCGTCTTGCGGGGCAGATCGCCCGGCGGCCGCTCGCCGTCCGGGAGCGGGGGGCCGGTGGCCCGCATCGCCACCGCGCCGAGCTGCGCGTCCAGCTGCCCGTACAGGTAGGTGCGGAACGCGACGGTCGTGACCGTCCCGATCACCGCGCACACCACGGCGATCAGCAGCACGGCCGAGACCACCAGCCGGGTCCGCAGCGACCACGGCCGCCCGCGCCCGCCCGCCGTCACCTCACTCACCGGGCTTGATCAGGTACCCCGCCCCGCGCCGGGTGTGGATCATCGGCGACCGCCCCGCGTCGATCTTCCTGCGGAGGTACGAGATGTACAGCTCGACGACGTTGGCCTGGCCGCCGAAGTCGTAGTTCCACACCCGGTCCAGGATCTGCGCCTTGCTCAGCACCCGGCGGGGATTGCGCATGAGGTAGCGGAGCAGCTCGAACTCGGTCGCCGTGAGACGGATCGACTGCCCGCCGCGCGTCACCTCGTGGCTGTCCTCGTCGAGCACGAGGTCGCCGACGACGAGCAGCGACTCGCTGCGCACGGCCGCCGCCCTCGACCTCCGGATCAGGCCGCGCAGCCGGGCCACGACCTCCTCCAGCGAGAACGGCTTGGTCACGTAGTCGTCGCCGCCGGCCGTCAGCCCCGCGATCCGGTCCTCGACCGCGTCCTTCGCGGTGAGGAAGAGCACGGGCACGTCGGGCACTTCGCGGCGCAGCCGGCCGAGGACGGCGAGGCCGCCCATGTCCGGCAGCATCACGTCCAGCACGACGGCGTCCGGCCGGAACTCGCGCGCCGAGCGCAGCGCGCCCGCGCCGTCGCCCGCGCTGCGCACCTCCCACCCCTCGTACCGCAGGGCCATCGACAACAGCTCGCTCAGCGGCGCCTCGTCGTCCACGACGAGCACCCGTACGGGACCGCCGTCGGGCCTGAGCAGTTCGGTGCGCCCCAGGGGCGAGGTAGTGGTCATGCTCGCCACCCTGGGGGCCCGCCCTGAGAGCCTTCTTGCCCGACCCTGTGAATTCCCTGAGAAAGCCGGACCGGCGCGAGGAGCCGGGCGCCGTTGTCGTGGCAGACGGCCCGCAGCCAGTCGTCCCCGAGTTCCAGCCGTTCGAGGGCGCGCAGCTGATGGACGTACGGGTACGGGATGTTCGGGAAGTCCGTCCCCAGCACGACCCGGTCCCCGAGGCCGGCGAGCCGCCCGCGCTCCCGCACCGGGAACGGCACGGTGGCCTCGCTGAAGTCCGTGAACGCCATTGTCGTGTCGAGGTGCACGTGCGGGTACCGCTCGGCGAGGCCGAGGAAGTCGGTGTACTCCGGCATGCCCATGTGCGCGACGACCAGCCGCAGCCGCGGATGACGCGCGAGCAGCCGTGCCACCGGTTCCGGCCCGGTGTGCTTGCCGGGCGCGGGCCCCGAGCCGCAGTGCATCACGACCGGCACCCCGGCCTCGGCGAGCAGTCCCCACGCGGGATCGAGCAGCCGATCGCCGGGATCGTACGCGCCGACCTGCACATGCGCCTTGAACACGCGCGCCCCGCCCTCGACCGCGTCCCGTACGTACGCGGCCACGCCCGGCTCGGGGAACAGGGTCGCCGTGTGGGCGCAGTCCGGTGTGCGCGCCGCGAAGCCGGCCGACCAGCCGTTGAGCCAGGCGGCCATGCCCGGCTTGTGCGGGTAGAGCATGGAGGTGAAGGTCCGCACCCCGAACGCCCGCAGCAGTTCGACGCGTTCGTCCTCGGCGCGCCGGTAGGTGATGGGCCACTCCCGGCCGGTCAGCGGTCCCGCGGAGTCGAAGTACGCCCACACCTTGCGCAGGACGCGCTCGGGCATGAAGTGCGTGTGGACGTCGACGAGCCCCGGCAGCCCGAGCCGCCCCCAGAACTCCCGTACCTCCGCGGCCTCGCCCTCGTTCACGCCGTAGCTCCGCTCCACCTCGGCGACGTGCACGCCGTAGCTCTCGTCCCACTCGTCCCGGCCGCGCCGCCGCGCCGCCCGGCGGCGGGTTCGCCAGTCATGGGGGTCACCTTCCGATCCGAACGGCGGCGTTGTCCACCGTCATCGCAGAAAGGGAACCGAAGGGGACCGTGTCCTGTGCCGTCGGGGTGCCTGCCGTCCGGCGCCTGCCACCGGGGCGCCGGTCAGAACAGCCCGTCCTGCTCGCTCCCGGACGGCACCGCGGTCAGCGGCACGCTCACCTCGGCACCCGGGTCGGCGCCCACCAGCGACCATCCGGTCATCAGGCGGGTGTCGACCACGACGACCCGGCCGGCGGCGGTCCGCAGATGCAGGTCCGGCCCGACCGCGGCCAGCAGCCGCCCGGCGACCACGCCCCCGTCGACCAGCTCGCGCACGACGCCGGTCGTGGCCGGCAGCCGGTCGAGCCCGAACACCGCGGCGTGATCGACCACCTCGCACGGCATCCGCTCCAGGGAGCCGGCCCACCCGCCGAGCGCGACGGCACGCGCGTGCAGCTCCTCGACCTCGCCGGCCCGCTCGGCGACCGGCGGCAACGCCGTGCGCACCGCCCGCTTCCTGCCGTACGGGATCCGGTCGGGCACGCCCAGCGCGGCGCGCAGCAGCTCCTCGGTCCGCCGCGCGGCCATCAGCGGCCCGCGCCCGAGCCAGCTGAAGGCCACGGCCCCCTGCTCCCGCAGCCGGGCCGCCCCGCGCTCCTCGGCGGTGATCCCGACCTTGACCGTCCCGGGCCCGAACCAGGCCAGGTACACGCGGTAGGTCCGGGGGTCGTCGGGCACGGCGTCCGCCGCCACGGAGTGCGCCCGGTCCAGCCGCGCGCACTCGGGGCACCGCGCCTGCGTGGCGCGCGCCGAGACCTGCGCCCGCAGCGGACAGGCGTTCCCCCGCGCCCCGACGCAGTGCCGCTCGCCCATGGCGCGGAAGCCGATCCCCCGGCCGGCCCCGAGCGGACTGACCCGCCCGCCTTCCCAGCGCAGCACCGCGCCCGGCCCACCGTCGGGCCAGGCGACCCCCGCACACCGCCACGCCATGCCCACACCTCCGGCGACCCGCTGCGTCCACGCCGGTGACCCGTGGTCCCCAGCCGGCTCGGGCACGCACGGATCGCGACGCCCCTCCATGATCTCGCGGCGCCCGGCCCGTACGCCGACCGGACGAACCGCTCTCGGCACCTTCTCCTCGTGCCCAGGTGCTCCGCTGCTCCACGGCCCCAACGCGAGAGGCCCCGGACTCTCGTCCGGGGCCTCTCGCCTGTGTGCACTCGGCAGGATTCGAACCTGCAACCTTCTGATCCGTAGTCAGATGCTCTATCCGTTAAGCTACGAGTGCTTGTGCTTCCCGGGCTTTTCCGCCCGGTCGGCGTTGCGGGAACAACATTACATGACCTGCGCCGTCACGCGAAATCCATTAGCCGCACCCGCCCTGACCTGCACAGATACCCGAATGGGCGCAGTGGGCGGGCGCGGTGGGGCGCGAGGGGAGCAGGCGGGCCGGGGCCGGAACGACCGAAGCCCCGGCCGTCGGGCCGGGGCTTCGGTGATCAACTGGCGGAGGCGGAGGGATTTGAACCCTCGATGGGCTTTAAGACCCAAACCGCATTAGCAGTGCGGCGCCATAGACCGGACTAGGCGACGCCTCCAGCACACCCGCGCGAGCGGTGCGTGCAGATGATGACACAGCACGGCGGCCTGTCACCAATCGCCGTCCACGGTACTAGCCCCTGGGCCCGCAGAGCAAAGCATCTCGGGTTGCGCAACGCGGCGGCACACGCAGCGTTAGAGATGCCGGGGCCCGACCCGGCCGCCCGGCCGAGATCCGCCGGGAGCCGGCCGCCCCGCACGGACCCGACACTTTCCAGGAGCCCTGCATGCTTCGTCGCCTCGTCGTCACCGCAACCGTGTCCGCCGCCGCCCTGGCCTGCGCCATGCCCGCCGCCGGGGCGGTCACGTCACCCCTCCCGCTGCCCGTACCGCTTTTGGACGCACCCGATCGGCTGATGGTCGTGGTCTCGGAGACCGGGACCCGGACAGACGGCCGCTACAGGCTGAAGTGCGCCCCCGCGGGTGGCACCCACCCCTCCGCGAAGTCCGCCTGCGAGCGGCTCGACGAGCTCGCCCGGCGAAACCACGACCCGTTCGCGCCGGTGCCAGAGGGACAGATGTGCACCCAGCAGTTCGGCGGACCGGCCACCGCGCGGATCACCGGCACCTGGCAGGGGCGGCGCGTGAACGCCACCTTCAACCGGTCCGACGGCTGCGAGATCTCACGCTGGCAGATGCTGGAGCCGGTCCTGCCGAACACCAGGTCATAGGCCGAAGGCGTACGCCATCCGCACACAACCTTGGTGAGAGCTCCCCCGCATCCGCCGTCCCCGCGCCGGACACTGCCCTTAGACTCCCTCAGTGACAGGCCGAGGCCCGAGGGGCAAGATGGGACCGGCCGTCCGCAATACGCAGTAGGTCAGGGAGGAACCGTCGTCGTGAGCAGCAGGCCATCCCGAGGCGCTGCTCGCCTCGCAGCCATACTCGACGCCCTCCCTGACGGGCTCGTGCTCGTCAATGCCAACGGCACGGTCGTCAACGCCAACACCATCGCCCTCGAGCTCTTCGAGGCGCCCGGCACCGCTCTCGTGGGCCGGGGGCTGCTCGACCTGCTTCCCGAGTTCGACTCGCGCCTGATCCCCGGCTCCATGCGCCGGCCCGACACGGCCGACGCGCACGGGCGCACCAAGCCCACCCGGATGACGGCGCGGCGGACGGACGGCAGCGAGTTCCCGGTCGAGGTGACCAGCGCGAGCCTGGACGGACGCGAGGCGTACGACTCGTACAACGCCTACACCGGCGACGAGCTGCTGATGCTGGTCGTGCGGGACCTGTCGGGGACCATGGACACCGAGGCGGAGCTGGCGCGTTCGCAGCGGCAGACCGAGATGATCCTGCGGGCCGCGGCCGAGGGCGTCGTCGGCACCGACACCGACGGACGGGTCGTCCTCGTCAACCCGGCGGCCGCGCAGATCCTCGGCTTCCGCGCCAGTGATCTCGGCGGCCAGGAGCTGCACCCGCTGATCCTGCACTCGCGCGCGGACGGCGAGCCCTTCCCCTACGAGGAGTCGCCGCTCGCCGACACCCTCAAGTCCGGGCGCAAGCACCGGGTGCGGGGGCAGGTGCTGTGGGCGAAGAACGGCTCCAAGATCTCCGTCGACCTGACCACCGCGCCGGTGCGCGACGGGGACCAGCTGGTCGGCGCGGTGATGACGTTCACCGACCGGCGGCCGTTCGAGGAGCAGGCCCGCAAGCACGCGGAGGAGCTCGCGGAGACGACCGAGCGCCTGACCGGCGAGCTGTCGCGGACGACGGAGCGGCTGACGGCCGAGCTCACGGCCGCCTCGGAGAAGTACGAGGCCGAACTGGCCGACAAGGCCGATCGGTACACCGCCGAGCTGGAGGCCGGCGCCGAGCGGTACGGGGAACTCGCCGCCCGGCACGCCCAGCTGACCGCCGTGCTCGGCGAGTCGCTGCGCGGGCCGCTGGAGGAGCTGCGCAGGGAACTGGGCACGCTGGCCGACGACCCCGCCGGACAGCTGTGGCCCGAGGCGAACCAGATCCTGCACCATCTGGCCGCCGGATACGCCCGGATGACGACGCTCGTCGACAACGTGCTCGGCTACCAGCGCCTCGACACGGGCGAGGAGGCGCTGACCAAGTCCAAGGTGCTGCTCGACGCCGTCGTGGCGGCAGGCGTCGAGGGCGCCGTCGAGCTGATCGGCCCGGGGCGGGCCCAGTTCGCCGTGCACGCGCCGCCGATAGAGGCCGAGGTGGACGGGACGCGGCTGGCGACGGCGCTCGCGCACCTGGTCGCGGACGTCGCGGGCGTCGACTCGACGGGCAAGGCCAAGGTCGTGCCCGGCGGCGGCTACGTGGACTCGACGGTCGTGGTCGCGGCGGCACAGCGCGGCGACGTCGTACGGATCGAGGTGCGGGGACCGTTCAGCGGCGGGGACCCGGTGCACGAGCCGATCGTGCGCGGGATCGTCCGGGCGCACGGCGGGGTGCTGCAGACGCACGAGGTGCCGGGGATGAGCGGCAGCGCGTACGTCCTGGAGGTGCCGCTCGGCGAGGGCGCGGGCACGGTGGCCCCGCCGCCGGCCGCGGAGCTCGCCCTGCCCGCCCAGCAGACCTCCGAGCCCGCCCCGGCCACGGCCGGCGGCGGTCGGCGGCGCGCGCGCCGGGCCTCCACGGACGCCTTCCTGGAGAGCCCCGTGGCGATGGAGGACCCGGTCGCCGCACCGCCGTCCGGGCGGCGCCGTGCCGCCCAGGCGGACCCGGCCGAGGCCGAACCGGTCCCCGCCCCGGACGCGGGCGACACCTCCGCCGACGGAAGCGTGAACGCCAACGGCACGGGGCGCCGGCGCGGGCGGCCGAGCCCCGCCGAGCAGGCCGCGGCCACGCCGCAGGCTGCCGCGGAGGGCTCGGTGGTCACGGCCGCGGAAGGCGCCGGCGGGCGGGCCGCGCGTGGCGAGACCGTGCCGCCGCAGGGCGTGCCGGTCGACGCTCACGGCCTCGCGGCCCCTCCGTCGGGGCGGCGGGCCCGGCGGGCCGTGGAGAGCGGGCTGCCCGAGCTGGCCGCCGCACCGTCGGCTGCCCAGCCCGTCGCACCGCCAGCAGCCGCCCAGCCGACCGGCCGGCGGGCCCGGCGGGCGCTCGCCCCCGCACCGGCCGAGGCGGAGGGCGTCGCACGGACCGCGTTCGCGCTGCCGCCCGCCGAGGCGGACCGGGTGCAGCCGGGGACCGCCGCCGCGGTCCCGGCCGAACAGCACGACGCCGTGACCACGGCCCCCGGCGCGGAGCACCACACGCCGCCGCAGCCGCATCCGGCGCCCACCGGCCGCAGGCGTGCCCGCGGTCAGGCGCAGGCGCCCGCCACCGGCGAGACGGCCGTCGGGACGGCCGAGGAGGCCGCCGAGGGGACCGCCGTTCAGCAGCCCGCTCCGCAGCCCGTTCTGCCCGGCCAGGCACAGCGGACCGCGCCGGACAGCACGTCGAGCCGCGGACCTGCGGCGCAGGCGACGCCTGGTACGTCGGGCGGCGGGCCCGCGGCTCAGGCGACGCCTGCCGCACCGGAGAACAGGCAGACGGGCTCCGCCCCGGCGGCGGCCACGGCTCAGGCGCAGGACTCCGCGGACGCGGCGAGCACGCCCGCGCGGGGTACGGACACCGGATCCGTGTCCGTACCACTGCCGCCGGCGCGTCCCGTCACGGGACCGGCGGCCGCGTCCGGAGCGGCCGTGCCCCCGCCCCGCGTCGCCCAGCCGCTGCCCGCCGAGGAGCCGGTCACGGCGGACTCGACGCAGGGGCGCGCGTTCAGCGTGCGCACCCTCGGGCAGGGCGTGCCGTTCGTGCAGCACCTCACGCAGCAGCAGAACCAGACGCTCGGCTCCGGCCGCCGCCGCAAGCTGGGCACGCGACCGGACAGCGACCTCCCCCAGGCCGCCGCCCGCCCCCATCCGCAGCCGCAGGCCGCGCCGAGCCCCGCGCCCGTCCCGGCGCCGGGCACCTCACGGCTGCCCGCCGACCGCTCGGAAGGCCGCGCGTACGCGATAGGGGCGCCCGACGAGGGCGCAGAGGGCCCCGAGCCGCTGGACGGACCCGGCGGCGCGGTCGAGGTCGCCAACAGGCCCCAGCCGCAGCCCGTCGACGACGAGCTGCCGCCCGAGCCGCTGGACAACCCGCGCAGGCTGCTGGTGTGGCCGGCGCCGGACGTCCCCACGCAGCAGGCGCTGAGCGACCGCGGCTACCGGCCCGTCGTCGTGCACTCCCGCGAGGAGGTGGACGCGCAGATCGCGGCGTTCCCCGCGGCCCTGTTCGTGGACCCGCTGACGGGTCCGATCACGCGGACCGCGCTGCAGTCGCTGCGGCAGGCCGCCGTGGCCGCCGAGGTGCCGGTGCTGGTGACCGCGGGCCTCGGGCAGGCGACACGGGAGGCGGCGTACGGCGCCGATCCGGCCGTCCTGCTCAAGGCGCTGGCCCCGCGCGACAGCGAGCAGCACCCCTCGCGCGTGCTGCTGATCGAGGAGAACGAGGAGATCGCGCTCGCGCTGACGGCGACGCTGGAGCGGCGCGGGATGCAGGTGGCCCGGGCCGGCACCGACGCGGACGCGGTGACGCTGGCGACCCAGATGCGGCCGAACCTGGTGGTGATGGACCTCATGCAGGTGCGCCGCCGGCGCGCCGGGATCATCGACTGGCTGCGCGCGAACGGGCAGTTGAACCGCACGCCGCTCGTCGTCTACACCTCGGCGGGTCTCGATCCGGCCGAACTGCCGCGGCTGTCGTCCGGGGAGACGGTGCTCTTCCTGGCCGAGCGGTCGACCAGCAGCGAGGTCCAGGCCCGCATCGTCGATCTGCTCGCGAAGATCGGCACCAACTGACGCCCACGCGCGGACGTCCACCCGAAAGACGTCCACGCGAAAGGGGCCGGCGATGATGACCGCCGGCCCCTTCGTCGTCCCTCGCCGCCGCTGCGGCGGCGAGACGACTACAGCTCGGTGACGTCCAGCTCCCCGTCGGCGTACTGCCTGCGGATCACCTTCTTGTCGAACTTGCCCACGCTCGTCTTGGGCACCGCCGGCACGATCGCCCACCGCTCGGGCAGCTGCCACTTGGCGATCGACTCCGCCAGGAAGTCCCGCAGCGTCCCGTAGTCCGCCGTCGATCCCTCCTTGAGCACGACCGTCGCCAGCGGACGCTCGCCCCACTTCTCGTCCGGGACGGCGACGACGGCCGCCTCGACGACCTCGGGGTGCGCCATCAGCGCGTTCTCCAGCTCGACGCTGGAGATCCACTCGCCACCTGACTTGATGACGTCCTTGGCCCGGTCGGTCAGCGTCAGGTAACCGTCCGGGCTGATCACGCCGACGTCGCCGGTCTTCAGCCAGCCGTCCTCGCTGAACTTGTCGCCGGGGCGGAAGTCCTCGCCGCCCGCTCCGCCGTAGTAGGCGCCGGCGATCCAGGCACCGCGCACCTCCAGCTCGCCCGCCGACTCGCCGTCCCAGGGCAGGAACTCGCCGCCGGGGCCCACCAGACGTCCCTCCACACCGGCCGGGAAACGGCCCTGCGTGACGCGGTAGGGCCACTCCTCCTCGGCGCTCAGACCGGCCGGCGGGTGGGCCATGGTCCCGAGCGGCGAGGTCTCCGTCATGCCCCAGGCCTGACACAGCCGCACGCCGAGCTTGTCGTACGCCTCCATGAGGACAGGCGGGCAGGCGGCGCCGCCGATAGTGACCTGCTGCATGGAGCTGAGGTCGCGCGGGTTGGCGGTGACCTCGGCGAGCAGGCCCTGCCAGATGGTGGGGACGGCCGCGGCGTGCGACGGCCTCTCGCGCTCGATCATGTCGGCCAGCGGCGCGGGCTGGAGGAAGCGGTCGGGCATCAGCATGTTGATGCCCGTCATGAAGGTGGCGTGCGGCAGGCCCCAGGCGTTGACGTGGAACTGCGGGACGACCACGAGGGTGGTGTCCTTTTCGGTCAGGCCCATCGACTCGGCCATGTTGACCTGCATGGAGTGCAGGTAGATGGAGCGGTGGGAGTAGACGACGCCCTTGGGGTCGCCCGTGGTGCCGGAGGTGTAGCACATGGCCGCGGCGTTGCGCTCGTCCAGCTCGGGCCAGTCGTAGGTGGTCGGCCTGCCCGCGATCAGCTCCTCGTACTCGTGGACCTGCGCCTCGGTGTCGGCGAGCAGCGACCGGTCGCCGGGGCCGGAGACCACGATGTGCTCGATGGTCGGCAGGTGCGGCAGGAGCGGGGCGAGCAGGGGGAGCAGCGAACCGTTGACGATCACGGCGCGGTCGCTGGCGTGGTTGACGATCCACACGAGCTGCTCGGCGGGCAGGCGCAGGTTCAGTGTGTGGAGCACGGCTCCCATGGAGGGGATCGCGAAGTACGCCTCGACGTGCTCCGCGTTGTTCCACATGAGGGTGGCCACGCGCTGGTCGCCGTCGATGCCGAGCTCGTCGCGCAGGGCGTTGGCCAGCTGAGTGGCGCGCCGGCCGACCTCGGCGAAGCTGCGGCGGTGGGGTTCCGGCTCGCCGGTCCAGGTGGTGATCTGCGACTTTCCGTGGATCGTCATCCCATGCTGAAGGATGCGGGTCACAGTCAGCGGTACGTCCTGCATGGTGCTCAGCACGGCGTCCTCCCGTGGGCGCTGGCGCTACGTTGCGGCAAGTGGGAAGATTCTGCGCACATACCAAGCGGTATGTCACTACCAGGGAGTAGTGAATACCGCACATCACCGACCAACACCGCACACGACGCGTCGGTGGCGTCAGGATCGGGCGTCCACGTCCGGTCAGCGGACCGCGGTCAGCTCCGGATCGTCGCGCAGCTTTCCGAGCGCCCGCGACACCGCGCTCTTGACCGTCCCAATCGACACACCGAGCACCTCGGCCGTCTGCGCCTCGCTCAGGTCCTCGTAGTACCGCAGGACGACCATGGCCCGCTGTCGGTCCGGCAGCTTCATCACCGCACGCCACATCGCGTCGTGCAGCACCTGCTGCTCGGCCGGGTCCGTCGCCGCGACGGTCTCCTGCTCGGGCAGCTCGTCGCAGACGAACTCGTCCACCTTGCGCTTGCGCCACTGCGACGTACGGGTGTTGAGCAGCGCGCGGCGCACGTAGCCGTCGAGCGCGCGGTGGTCCTCGATCCGGTCCCACGCGACATAGGTCTTGGTGAGCGCGGTCTGCAGCAGGTCCTCGGCATCGCTCGGGTTCGCGGTGAGCGACCTGGCGGTCCGCAGCAGTACGGGCCCCCGCGCCCGTACATACGACGAGAACGATGTGTAAGGCGTGTACGACGGAACCGGCGCGGCGGCCTGGGAGGCGTTCGTACAGACTGGCGTGGTCATGTCTCCACGCTAGGAGCGGGCCCGCCGCGGCGGATCGGCCCCAGGGACCGAAGCGGTGTCCCCCTCAGGTTGTAGGGCCGGCGCGGGCCGCACCTCCTGAAGGTGGAGGGCACCCGCAGGGGCTACGCGCCGTCGGCCCCGAGGACCAGTCCGGAGGTGGGGACCCCGGTGCCCGCCGTGACCAGCGCCCTGGACGCGCCCGGTACCTGGTTCACCGAGGTGCCGCGCACCTGCCTGACCGCCTCGGCGATCCCGTTCATCCCGTGCAGGTACGCCTCCCCCAGCTGGCCCCCGTGAGTGTTCAGCGGCAGCTCGTCCGCCGCCACGAAGGCGGCCCCCTCCCCGGGCCCGCAGAAGCCGAACTCCTCCAGCTGCATCAGCACGAACGGCGTGAAGTGGTCGTACAGGATCGCCACGTCGATGCCTGCGGGACCAAGCCCCGAGGTGCGCCACAACTGGCGGGCCACCACGCCCATCTCGGGCAGTCCGGTGAGGTCGTCGCGGTAGAAGCTGGTCATCTGCTCCTGGGCCCTGCCCGCTCCCTGGGCCGCGGCGAGGACCACCGCGGGCGGATGCGGCAGGTCACGGGCGCGCTCGACACCGGTGACGACGATCGCCTGGCCGCCGTCG
This sequence comes from Streptomyces sp. NPDC002867, assembly GCF_053591895.1. Taxonomy (NCBI): domain Bacteria; kingdom Bacillati; phylum Actinomycetota; class Actinomycetes; order Kitasatosporales; family Streptomycetaceae; genus Streptomyces; species Streptomyces sp. NPDC002867. The sequence continues at coordinate 38,684 of NZ_JBSFUR010000002.1, forward strand.
GTCTCCTGGCAGCAGTCCAGCAGCCGCAGGGGCTCGGCGATCCACCGCGACGCGGCATGGTCCGCGAGGCTGATCGGCCTGCCGTGGAAGTACGCGGCCGGGTTGGTCGCCGCGTACCGCCGGCCGCTCACGGCGACATGGCCGAACACCTCGGGCGTCAGCCCGTACACGTACAGATAGCGCTGCGCGGCCATCGCCACCCAGGAGGCCGGGGTCAGCAGTCCGAAGGGCAGGCTCCAGCCGAGTGCGGCGCCCTCCGCCGACGGCTCGCGGCGGCGTACCCCGGAGCCGAAGCGGCGACCGGAGCGCTCGTTGAACGCCCGGTAGCAGACGACGACGTCGGCGACGCCCGCGGCGACGGCCAGCGCCGCCTGCTGCACGGTGGCGCAGGCCGCGCCGCCGCCGTAGTGGACGCGCGAGAAGAAGGACAGCTCGCCGATGCCCGCGGCCTGGGCGACCGTGATCTCCGGGCTCGTGTCCATGGTGAAGGTGACCATGCCGTCGACGTCGGCGGGGGAGAGGCCGGCGTCGTCGAGCGCGGCCCGCACGGCCTCCACGGCGAGCTTCAGCTCGCTGCGACCGGAATCCTTGGAGAACTCGGTCGCGCCGATCCCGGCCACGGCCGCCCTGCCGCCGAGCGCGTCCTTTCCCCGGATGCTCATGCGCTCTCCTCCGGGAGGGTCACGGTCACGGTGCCCGTCACATGGATGCCCAGGCCGTTGACGCCGACGACCCGCACCTCGGCCGTCGTGCCGTCGCTCGCCTCGACCGTGCCGGTCAACACCATGGAGTCGCCGGGGTAGTTGGGCACACCGAGCCGTACGGCGACCCGGCGCAGCACGGCACGCCCCCCGAAGAAGTCGGTGACGTACCGCCCGACCAGGCCGTTCGTCGTCAGGATGTTCATGAAGACGTCCGGGGACCCCTTCTCCCGCGCGAGTTCGGCGTCGTGGTGCACATCCTGGTAGTCGCGGGAGGCGATGGCTCCGGCGACGATCAGCGTGCGCGTGACGGGAACGGTGAGCGGAGGCAGCTCCGTGCCCGCGGACGGGACCGGACTCATACGGCCTCCCCCCGGTCCGGCGCGGCCCGGAAGACCGGCAGCTCCAGGTCGTCGTCCACCCGCAGGAACTCCAGCTCCACCGGCATCCCGATGCGGACCTTGTCGTACGGCACCCCCACGACGTTGCTCACGAACCGCACGCCCTCGGCCAGCTCGATCAGCCCCACCGCGTACGGCGGGTCGAACGCGGGGAAGGGCGGATGGTGCATCACCACGTACGAGAAGATGGTGCCCGCTCCGCTCGCGGCCACCGTGTCCCAGTCGGGCGAGCCGCATGCCGCACATCCCGGCAGCCAGGGCAGGCGCAGCCTCCCGCAGCCGCCGCAGCGCTGGATGAGCAGCCGGTGGGCGGCCACGCCCTGCCAGAACCCCTCGTTGTCCCGGTTGACCACCGGGCGCGGGCGCTCGGCCGCGGGGGAGGGTGCGGCTCGGGCCGACCGGGCGGCCGGTGCGTATTTGAGGATGCGGAAGCGGTGCGTGCCCGCCGGCTCTCCGCCTGCCCGCACGTCCGTCCGCGTGGTGATGAAGTACCCCGCCCCCAGCTTCGTCGTCTTGCGCGGCGAGACCGACTCGATCACCGCGTCGAAGGCGATGCGGTCGCCGGGGCGCAGCGGCCGCAGGTACTCCTGCTCGCAGTCGGTCGCCACCACGGACCGGAACCCCGCCGCGTCGAGCAGGGCGAACAGCTCGTCCTGGGCGGGGGCCCGGCCGCTGTGTCCCGACAGCCCGCCCATCGTCCACGCCTGCAGCATGGTCGGGGGCGCGATGGCGTCCGGCCCCCGGTACGCGGCGTTCGTGTCCCCCATCGCCTCGCACCAGTGCCTGATCATCGGCTCGTTGACGGGGTCCTTGCCTTCGCGGGCGAGGGCGACGGGCCGCCCCTCGTACGTCTTCAGCCGTGCGTAGAGCTCGTCGGTCACCGCGTCCTCCCCCTCCCAGGAGATCTGACTGTCCGTCAGATCGCCTGGGGTGTCAAGGCCGTGAACCGATGGCCACATGTGGCACACCCGTACGCCTGCGCGACGGCCCCCAAGTGCCGTCGCGCCGCCGGTTGTTCACCTCCTTCCCCCTCCCCCTCGGGCCGGCCGCACCCCCACCGGTGCGTGATGTCGACGCCTGTTCCGCGGCGTCGCGAGAACAGAGCTGCCCACCGGATTCCCGGCGAACGCACCAGAGCCGGACGATTCGCTCGCAAGCGTGATGACACGTCGACAAACCACTCGCGCCCACCGAACCGGCGCACCCCTCGAACCCGTCCGCCGTGCGGGATGAAGCGTTCCGCCACCCTCTCGCCCCATCCGTTCCCTACCCTTCTTCGAACGTGTGTACGAACATAGAGGCATGGCCATCACCGACCGGCAGACCGCCACCCTGGCCCTCGCCCACGCCCTCACCGCCGCCGAGCGCGGGCTCCCCGTCATCCCCCTGTCGCCCACCAAGCTCCCCGCCCTGCGCTCTCCCCACCGGGACGAGCCGAGGCCCTCCCTGTGCCGTGGCGAGTGCGGCCTTCCCGGCCACGGCGTGCACGACGCGACCACGGACCCCGCCGCCGTACGCGCCCTGTTCGCCGCCGCGCCCTGGGCGACCGGCTACGGCATCGCCTGCGGACGCCCGCCGCACCGGCTCATCGGCATCGACCTCGACACCACGCCGCACACCGACTCCGTGGCGGAGCTCCGGCACCTGGCCCTGCGCCATCTGTTCACCATCCCGGAGACGGTCACGGTGCTCACCCCGAGCGGCGGCCGGCACCTGTGGCTCACCGGCCCGCCCGACGTGCTCGTCCCCAACTCCGCGGGCCGTCTCGCCCCCGGCATCGACGTGCGCGGCGTCGGCGGGTACCTCGTCGGACCGGGCTCCGTCACCGCGCACGGCGCGTACCGCCTGGCTCCCGGGACCGCGCACCTGTCCCCCGCGCCCTGCCCGCCCTCCCTCCTGCGTCTGATCGCACCTCCCGCGCGCCCCCGCCACGCCGCGCACACCGGCGGACACCCGCCCGCCGGGGCGGCGGGCGCACCGAGCCGTACGCACCAGGGGCAGGGACTGGTCCAGTTCGTCCTCGCCGCACAGGAGGGACAGCGCAACACCCGGCTGTTCTGGGCCGCCTGCCGTGCGTACGAACACGGCTTCGGCGACGCGCTCGCGGACGCGCTGACCGACGCGGCGGTCCGGGCCGGCCTCCCGGAACGGGAGGCCCGCGCGACGATCGCCTCGGCGGCCCGGCTCACGGCGGGACCGCGCGGATGACATGGATCACACAAGAGGGTGCGGCCCCGGAGGCAACTGCGGCTTATCCGCCGGTTTGCCTTCCCGCCGTACGCCCGCGGCAGTCCCCGGCATCTGCATAACCTCCTTCCTTCTCCCCCATTTCCGGTCATACGATCGCCGGGCAGCCGCGATGCGTGAGTGCCCCCGCAGCGGCTGCCCTGTACTTGCGTTCTGACCGCGCCTCGGACCCGAGAAAAGGGCTCTCTTGAACATTCGCCGCATGCTGGCCACGGCGGTCGTCACCGCAGTGACCACCCCCGCCGTACTGCTCACCGTCACCCCCGCGTTCGCCGACGCCAGGCCCACCGCCGGACAGTCGGCGACGCAGCAGGCGTCGGAGGACAAGCCGACCATCGAGGAGCTGGAGGCGGCGGCCGCGGAGGCACAGAAGGCGTACGACGCCGCCGTCGCCGCGGAGAAGGCGGCGAAGGAGGCCTTCGACTTCGCCTGCTCCGACGAGGCGCCCCACGCGGTGGCCGCCAAGGCCGCGGCCGACGAGGCCGCCGCCGCGAAGACCGCCAAGGAGGTCGCGGACCAGGCGCTCGCCGACGCCGAGGCCGAACTGGCCGAACTCCCCGAGACCGCCACGGAGGAGGAGAAGGCCGCCGCCGAGAAGAAGGTCGCGGACGCCAAGGCCGCGGCCGACGCCGCGGAGGCGACGAAGGCCGCCGCCGACGAGAAGGCGAAGAAGGCCGCCACCGACGCCGACAACGCCCGCGTCGCCGCCGGGCAGGCGCTGACCAAGGCCGAGAAGGCCACGGCCGAGGCCCTCAAGGCGAAGGAGGCGGCCGACAAGGCCCTCGCCGACGCCAAGGCGGAGGAGGACGAGGACGACGACAACGACGGTGACGACGGCGGTGACGACGAGGGCGCCTGTGTCCCCGAGAACGGACTGACCACCGTCGCCCAGGGTCTCCCCTCCAAGATCGTCGCCGGTTCCACGGTCGACTTCTCGGTCCGCGTCACCAACGGCACCGACAAGACCCTCGACGAGGTCCTGCCGTTCGTGTACTTCCACGCGACCGACAAGAGCGGCTACAACGTCATCGACGAGTACTTCGACCTTCAGTGGTCCACCAAGAACTCGCCCGAGTGGAACGACGTCGCGGACGGCGAGTACGCGGGCTCCATCAGTCCGCTGAAGGCCGGCGCCCACGCCGACGTCAAGCTGCGCCTGAAGGTCGACGCCAAGGCGCCCGCCGGCGAAGGCATGGCCTTCGTGGCCGGTGACTACGTCAACGACGACGGCACCTGCGGCGGCAACTTCTTCACGGAGTACGAGTTCGACCTGCTGGCCGCCGGCAGCAAGCCGGGCAAGGTCGACGACGCCGAGCCCGGCAAGACCTCGAAGACCAGGCCGGCGGTCGTCCCGCAGGGCGGCACCACCGGCACGCTGGCCAACACCGGCGCCGACTCCGCGCTGCCGCAGCTCGCGGCGGCCGCCGGCGCGGCAGTCGCGCTCGGTGCGGGTGCCGTCTTCGTCGTCCGTCGCCGGACGGCGGGCTCCGCCTCCTGACGCACCGTCCGAAAGCGCCGCCTCCGCCCTCTCGGGCGGGGGCGGCTTTCGCGCCCATCCGTCTGTGGAACCGTGACGCCATGTTCCTGCCACGCCACAACGCTCACTTCGTCATGGGCCCCACCCCACTGCTCCTGCTCGGCGGTGCCCCGGTCCACGAGTTCCTGCCCCCGCTCCACGCGCCCGACGGCCGCGTACCGCTGTGCGACGGCTGGCAGCTCATGCCCCGGCTCGTGATGACGGTGGTGGACGGCCCGGGGGACGCCGGCTGCCTGGTCCAGGGCGCCCAGGCGGAAAACGAGGCCGAGGAGATGTCCGCCTGGTGCTCGGCGGTGGAGCAGGCCGGCGGCGCGGTGGTCCTGTCGCTGGACACGCTCCCCGAGGACCTCGACTGGCCTGCCCTCCTCACCGACGGCCGCGCCCACGGCGGCTTCGTCCCGGCCGCGGCGTAGCCCACGGGGCGGACATGCAAACGGCCCCTGACCATCAGCGATGGTCAGGGGCCGTTTCATCTGGCGGTGGGTGTGGGATTTGAACCCACGGTGACTCGCGCCACGACGGTTTTCAAGACCGTTCCCTTAGGCCGCTCGGGCAACCCACCTGCGCCCCGCCCACCTGGGGCGGAGCGGGTACAGCCTACCGGCCTCCAGCCTCGCGCGGGTTCTTGGTCCACACAGGGTCCACTGCCTCCTGCTCGGCCCAAGATCCTTTCGGATCGACGCTTGGGCCAAGGCTCACGCCGACACCGGGCAAGCCTATTGCCATGCCGACCGCATCCGTCGCCCCCGGTTCCCGCGCCGTGGCGGCAGGGCCTGGGCGCTGGTGCGCCTCGTCCGGACCACGCGCACAACAGCCGGCCACTTGCCCTCGACCAGGCCATGCAGAACGCCGGCCGCTGGTTGTGGGTTCTGTGCAGGTCTATACGGCAACTGGCCACCGAGGCAGGGAAGTCCAGTTATGCCAAGGTCATCCCTGATGTCACACCTCACAGCTACCCTGATGCGATGGAGCGCCTTGCCGTACAAGATCATCAGGTGCTGGTTCTCGCTGCGGGGGACACAGTCGCCGCCCGCAACAACGCCAAAGGTCACCTATTCGAGAGCTTCGTTGCACTCCTATTGCACGAGTACGGCTATGAGGCGCCCACAACAAGCGACCTGAATGTACATTCCGACAGCATCGAAATTGACATTACCGCCACAAGCACGATCACGCGCCAAAAGGCGGTAGTCGAGTGTAAGGCTTACACTTCCAACGTCCGCGCACAGGCATGCACATCGTTTCTCGGGAAACTTCAGTTGGCGCGATACGAAGGGGACGATAACGTCTTCGGATACTTTTTTGCCTTACCGCGGCTTGTCGCCGAAGGTGAAGAAGTGGCAAGAAAGGCCATGGCCAAGGATAAGCTTTTCAGGTACTTCAATGTTACGGACGTAGTCGACCTCCTCAAAGGGAGGGGACTGATATCAGATCCACCCACAGAAAGTCAGGCCGCTGCACATCTATTTAGCGATCCAGCGGTCATCATCACCCAATACGGCATTTACAGCTGCGCTAAATCCCTAGACAGCGAAACACATCGAGCTGACTCAGTCCTAGTCTGGGCTGCCGAAGCAAAAGTGGTACCTGACCCGGTTATTGAACTACTGGAGGGCGATCCCTACGCAACGGGGCTTACCATCCGAACGGCTCAGGGTGAGGGGACGCGTCTAATTCCCACCACACACGAAGAAGACACCCTTCCGACGATTGTGCGAGTAAGGGGAAGTTCAGAGGATTTCGAATATCAACTGCCAGCTTCGCCTGAGTATTTCGTGGGGCGGGGATCTGCAGTTCAAGACTTGGAAACGTTTGTTGGTCAGCACAGGGGCTCCCTCGTCCTTAACGCACAGTCTGGCTGGGGGAAAAGTTCGCTCGCTCTACAGCTTAAGAAGATCGTAGAAACTCGTGGCGGTTACGCCATTGTTGTAGACAGTCGAACCGCTACATCTGCCCGATTCATCAGTGAGGTACTTCGAGTAGCCGCGCATGAAGCGGAAGCGCTGGGCATACTCAAGCTGCCGGCAGACTGCTCGTGGGCGAGCTTGGCCAGTGCCGTATGGACTCTACAAAGAGCAAAATGGACGAACGAGTCCAAGCCCTTCCTGGTATTCTTTGATCAGTTTGAGAATGTCTTTCAAGATCAACGCATGACCCAAGAGTTCAGAGACCTGACACTCATGATCCGCGATTCCGAGATTCCGGCTCTCGTTGGTTTTGCTTGGAAAACCGACCTTGTGGCGTGGACGGAATCACATCCATTCAGACTTCGTGACGAAATCCGAAGTAGCAGTACTTTTATTTCCGTAGGCCCCATGAGGGCCCGCGAGATCGAAACTCTCCTCCGTCGTCTGGAGAAAAAGCTTGGTACATCGCTCTCCCGCGACTTGCGGCAACGACTCAGAGAGTATTCTCAAGGACTTCCATGGCTTTTCAAGAAACTGAGCGGCCACATTATCCGAGAACTGCAGGCCCGACAGAAGAGCCAGGAGCAGCTTGTCAGCGAAGCCTTGAACGTGCAAAGCCTCTTCGACTCTGACCTGTCTGGTCTATCTCCAGTCGAGAATGAGGCACTTCGCCACATTGCAAGATTTGCCCCGGTATCCGCCATCGAAGTCACAGAGAGATATAACAGTAGCGCCATCCAATCTCTACTCGACTCGCGCCTAGTCGTGGCCTTGGCTGGAAAGCTGGATACATACTGGGACACGTTTAGGGACTTCCTAAACACAGGCCGAGTGCCGATCGAAGACTCATACATCGTCCGCCAAAGTCCACGCGCTGTGGCAGAGTTGCTCTATGCAGTTTTGGCAGCAGGAGGAGATACCTCTGTCAGCGACCTTGCCGATGAACTTAATGTAAGCACCAAGGTCATTTATAATCGCTCCCGTGAACCTCGACTCTTCGGATTGACTGCCTACGAGCCGAACCGGGTGAAATTGCTGGATGAGGTGCTTAACGCAGTCGACATTGAAGCAGAGATGAGACGAAGAGTCGCTTCTGCTTTGAGAAGAAATAGGGCTTACTCAGCGTTCCTTGGCCTTGCCGAGCGACATGGTGACAGGGTCACTATTTCTATGTACTCGCGTGAACTAACCAACGTCTTTCCCGCCGTAGAAGCCCAGCCGAAATCCTGGTTGGAGTACGCCCGTTCCTTTGCGATGTGGTTCCATTATGCTGGACTGGCAATCATGGACAGCGACCAACTGCAAGTACCTCCGGATGGCTACATACCCGCCGTCACTTTGCGCGGAGGGCGGGCGCAGAGCAGAAATGGTGAATCTTTCACGCTGCGGACACCGAAAAGCGCTTTTGACCTTCTCAAGCAGTTGTCAAGCAGCCCGATGACAGCACGCCAGTACAGTTTGCTTCCGCGGAATCAGCGTCGAGCGGTGACTGAGCTTCTGACGCTGAACCTCGTTCGGCAATTGAACGGCGATATCCACATAGTGGACGACGTAACTGATAGCTCTGGGCAAGTGATTCCAGAGAAAATTCTTAGTGCTCTGCAACGACTTCCTGGTGGCACTCCAGCCCTGAATTTGATCCAAAGCGACCCTCAGGTAAGCAACTACCACCTGGGGCTCGCTATTCAAGACTCTATTTCTGCCACATGGGGAGAGTCCACCACGTCGAAAGTGGGCAAAGATTTCCGAGCCTGGGCCAAGAGAGCAGGTGTCCAAGTTTTGCGTGCTCGGGGATTTGACCCGTCCGCAGATGAAGAGGAGCCCTTTCGCCTGTTCTAAATCGCGCAAAGCTTTTGTACGGGCGGACGGGAAGATTTCACCGTCACCGCAATATACGAGGTCAGCCGAGGTACGGCCGCTCCCGATGTTCGAGGAAGTGCTGAAGTCGTAGCCGCTGGGTGTGGTGCATGGGCAGCTCAGCCAGCTCCTCCGTCGGCACGAATCGCAACTCCGTGGATTCGTCGGAGATCGCGAGTTGTCCGCCGACCACGCGGGCGGTGAAACAGACATTGAACTGTCGACGCACCTCACCGTCCGTGTAGGCGATGACGTGGAGCGGGTCGGTATACGTCCCGACGAGCCCAGTGATCTCCACGTCCAGGCCCGTCTCCTCCTTCACCTCACGGACGGCGGTGCCCGGCAGCGAGTCGGTCATCTCCATGCCACCGCCGGGCAGCGCCCAGAGATCGTTGTCTCGTCGGCGCTGTAGAAGGATGCGTCCCTCGTCGTCGGTGACCACTGCGGACGCCGCTACGACCAAACTGTTGGGCTTGGGCGCATCTGGGTCGTCGTAGTACTCGGTCCGTGCCATGCTCACCCTTCTCGTACTGGCGTGGCGGTCGTCCACACCGCGTCGAAGCTGTCGGCGTAGGTGTCGAACATGCCGCCCGCCCTACTTCGGCGCAGGTGCCAGACAGGGGCACCGAAGGCGTTCACGCCCCAGACATGAGCGTTGACCAGGGCCTGATCGTCGGCCCGGTAAACCGAGTTGTAGAGCGTCGTTGCATGGGTCCGCACCTCGATGCCAGGTACCCCGACGAGGGGGCGATAGTGCATCAGCGCAAGGCGACAGCGGGACTGGATCCCGTGTCCGAACTTCTCTTCCTCGCCACGCTCCTGGACGTTGGAGCTGTCCGCGTCGCCAAGTGCGATACGGATTGCGCACCCTTCGGCCGCTCGCTCCTTCAAGAGCTCGTTGAGTCTGGGGTACGCCTCATGCAGGAAGACGGCGGCGTACACCAACACATCAATCCGCTCGCGGGCCTGGGTCAGCATGTCCACGAAGGTGGACACAGGGACGTCCGCCCGCTGGTCGTAGAGAGCCACAAGTTCCGGGCTGACGGCGCGGGCCGGGCGTGCCTGCCTGAGCGATGGCCATAGAGCGTGCACGTCTTCTCCTAGCGTTTCTGCTGCCAACATGGCCGTGGCTCGGCGCGGCGTACGCCCCAGGTTGACCCATCGTTCGACGGACTTGGGATCGACTTCGACCTTGTCCGCGAGGGCGTTGTACGTCCAGCCGCCGGCCGCCATGGCAGCACGTAATCTCTCGTTCGGCATCTCAATCTCTCCCAACATCCGGGGACGGCACTAGGGACGTTCTACCCCACGCGGGACGTCCCAAAGTGGGGTTTGTCGGTGGTTCCAACGTCCTGATGGGCGGCGGGAAGCTCGTGGGCATGGCGAGCAATCAGCAGACCAGGCCAGGCATCGGCGAACTGGCGAAGGACAGTGCCAACGGACGCATCGGCGTCGTCATGGGTCAGATCGGCGGTCGTGTGCAGATACGGCCGGTCTGTGGCGGCCGGGAGTGGGATGCCATGCCGGGCAACGTCGTGGCCCTCAGCGCTCGGGAAGAACTGAGCGCACGTTTGGCCATGAAGAACGGCAACAGTCGGGCTGGGCTGTGATGCGCGCCGTCGGCCGGTACGCCGGGGTCCTGTTCATCATCTGCATCAGCGGTTCATGCGGCTTGGTGATCGGCATGGCCCTCGGACTGGCCTGAACTAGACCGGCCGCCCCGAATGGGTGCCGCTTCCGGCTCCCCGTCCCCGTTCGGGGCTGGCCTCCAAACCCGCTTGCGATCGCCGCCGAGCCAAGCGCGGCGACCAGGACGGGACCGTTCATCCCCTGCACCACCTCACACGAGGAGACTGCACATGACGGCAACGACGAACGCTCAGAGGACCGGTCGCGCCGCGGCGGGTGAGGAGTTGTTCGAGAGCCTCGCCCACTTCGTGGTCACCCACAACGGCCAGTCGGCCGAGCGGGCCGAGCGCATCGCCGACCAGGCGGTGGCCTTCGTGGTCACGGCGGCCACCGCAACCGTTCCCATGGTCCCGTCGGACGACGTGGACCTCGGCCTCCACGCACTCATCCTGCACACCAAGGAGTACGCCCAGCTGTGCGAGCGGTACGCGGGCCGATTCCTCCACCACAACCCGAAGCCGGGTGGCGGGGGCCGTGACCCCGAGAAGGTAGCGACCTCTGCCCATGCCATGAAGGCCGCTGGGTTCCTGGTCTTCGACGAGCTGTGGACCGTCGACGGGACGAACCTCGCACAGTGCGACGCGGACTGCGGCCGTCCCTACGGTCAGGACTAGCACCCGATATCAGCGACGCGGCCGGCCTCGACCCAGGGTCGGCCGCGTTGGTCCGGAAGGAGAACAACGACGTTGTCCGGCTCGATCCCTGAAGTGCCGACCGTAGTGCTCGATGCGCTCATGCCGAACACGCAACGCCTGGTCATCAACCGGCGCGGTTCGACCGTATGGGAGGTGTTCGGCCCTCGGGGCCATTACGCCGTGAAGGTCGGTTATCCGATCAAGGCCACGGCTGACTGGCCCGCGCAGCCCTGGACTGCCCTGGCGCCGGCCCGTGAGGGTGCTGTCCTCCATCGTCTTGGCTTCGATGAGATCGCCTATGGCGAGTGGGAGCAGGGCACTTGGAACTTCCAGCCATGGCACGAAGGGCCGGACCTGTATCGGTTGTGGGAACCCTGCCGTGGTCCGGACCCGGTATTCACGCCAGACACCGAGGTCGCCCTGGGATGCGTCGAGGCCCTCGCCGAACTCCACGGCAAGGGCTGGGCTCACGGAGACGTACAACCCGCCCACTTCATCATCGGCCTCGAACGAACACACCTCATCGACCTCGCCCTGGCCCACGGTGGACACGTGCCTCAGGGGTACGACTTCCCGTTCCGTGGGTGCCTCGTCCACTACGAGGCCCCGGAGATCGCCCGCAGCGTGCTTGCCACCGGCGAGGCTGAGCCGACGCAGGAAGCCGACATCTATGCCCTCGGCGCCTCCCTGCTCGTCTCCGCCACCGGCTGCCGAGCGGTCGAGTACCCGGACGATGCTCCCCGTCCAGTACAGAGAGAAGCCGTGGCGAACGGTCGGCGTCGCCCCGTGAAGGCGCACGGCGAGCTGGGCGACCTGATCGACGCGATGCTCAGCCATGCTCCCGAGGACCGGCCGACGATCTACGAGGTGGGCAAAGCCCTGAGCTGATCTTGAAGCCGCTCGCCGTGGGTTGCTCGTACGGCGGCGGCCGGACAACAAGAGACCGGACCACCCCTCAGCCTGGACAGCATTCCGGGTGGTCCGGTCGTGGAAGCCCTGATCAGGACCCCGGTGCCGATGGTACCGGGGTGGTCGGCGTGCTCGAGCAGAGGAGCACCTACAACCTCACTGTTCCGCCTACCGAGTTGGAGAGGGCTCCGATGAAGTCACGCCAGGGAATACCACGTTCTGGCCCGCACCACCGAAAGTCAGCCACGGCGGCGGGCTCGCCGAACGAGCACCCGTCACGTATGCCTCCAGCAACCCCGTACGGAGCTCAGCCACGCTTCCTCGATACGTCACGGTCTGTGCTCCCTCCTGCCGACGCGTTGTGGACGTACGGACGGCATTTCGGCTCGGTTCCGGTCCCCCTCCTGACGGAGAGGAGGCGGTGTGGTGTGGGCGTCACTCCGTCTTTCGCCTGGTCCAGGCGCTCGGGTTGGTCGGGTTGCCTCCTGCTCTGGCTGTCCGCCTTGGCGGTCTTGCGCGCTGAGTGGCGGCGGGCCGCCGAAGCGGTGGCGGAGACAGGGAGCGGCGGCGGCCCGTGGCCGCCAGCGCGCGCGGCCCGCCGTAGGCGGGCCGCCTTGATCCAGTAAAGAAACTCTGAACAGCACCGCAGGGCAGTGATCAATCAACAGGGGAGAGGCACGGATGCCGTGGGCAGGGTCGGGCGGCTCGGACGACGCGGCGCGGAACGACGGCACGGCAGCAAGCAGGGAGCGATGACCGAGCACATACCGGACAACGAAATGGGGACGACCAGCATTCACGTCGGGGAGACGGATCAGGTAGTCGCGCTGGTCGAGGAGATGCGGGCCATGGTCGTCCGCCTCAGCAGAGAGACCAGGGAGTTGCGAGAGGAAGTGGCCCAGCTCAGGACTACGGCTTCGGCTGCTGCGATGCCTTCAACTCCTCAACCTCACGGCGCAGTTCCTGATGATCAGCGCTGAGGGCGCGGATCTCGTCGCGTAGTGATGTGAGGATTTCAGCGAGGTTGGCCCCGGCGGCTTCAGCGTCGTCGGGCCTTCCCTCCCCTGGCCCTGCCTGGCCTGGCTTCTGGCCACTCTTCGACAAGTACCAAGCTGGCGCTGTGTAGTTGGCAGAGAACTCGCCCCCACCGTCATGGTCTGCGACGAAGCTACCCCGGCCATGGATCGTGTAGATCAGGCCCTCCTCGCGCAGCACGTTGAGCGCGGACCTCATGGTCATGTTGGCCACGCCGAAGCGTTCCTGTAGCTCGCGAATGGCCGGCATCTGCTCGCCAGGCTTGATCCGCCCCTGCAAGATGTCGCGCCGAAGCTCGTCGGCAGCGTGCTGATACGGCGGCCGGCGGTCCTGCTTGCTCTCTGGCGCGGGGCTCATGGCCCAAGAGTAGCGATTTCTAGCACCTCTAGCACACCCCACTGACATAGGTGACCCATGCCTGTGAGCACCTAGCTCACCCGATTCACTTGACACTGCTAGGTGAGCTATGTTCAATGGTGATCACGCCCCGCCGCCTTGGGTGGAGCGCAACGAAAGGAATCAACTCTCATGGCACGCATCCGTGTTGGCCTGCTCCCCACCTCGTCATTCATGGTCGGAACCCTGCCGGTGCCGAAGTACGCGGACCAGGAGAAGACGCAGTTCGCCACCGACCGTGAGACCGGCGCGAAGCTCTACACGATCACCCTCTTCTTCATGGAGGAGGACCGCGCCGAGGCTCTGAAGATCACCGTCCCGGAAACGGGTCTGCCCAACGGCCTCCGTCCGGGTGTTCCGGTCATGCCGGTGGACCTGTTCGCCACTCCGTGGGCGCGGATCTTCAACGGCTCCCTCTCGGACGGCATCGCCTACCGCGCGGGGCGGCTGGACCTGGTGGCCCCGGTGGCGGAAGCGGCGTGAGCGGCACCGTCCTCCGGTCCGGCGCTGAGCGCAGCTACCCGCTGCCTCACGCCGGGCCGGATGCCTGGTTCACCGAATTACTCGTGACCTCGGTGGCGGCCGTGCTCATCGCCTACGGCTATCCCCACCTCGACGCCTCGGCGGATCGGGCGGCCCTCGAATCGGCCCTCGGGGCCTTCCTCTACAACCCGTTGGAGAGCCACGCATGAAGGATCCGAACGCCCCGGTGGAAGGGATCTTCGGTCACCTCCCGATCATCGTCGCCCTGGTGCTGACCTCGCTCGTCGGATGGGCTGCCTGGTGGGTAGTCCGCTACGTGCTCGCCGACGCCATGACCCGGCAGTCCATACGGCAGGCCATACGAGTGCGGTGGGGCTGGAAGCGACTGGCACCGATGCTCAAGCTGTCGGCCACGGACAAGACCCCGACCGCGCTCGCGTCGCTGGCGAACACACAGGGCAAGCCCAACAAGCCGCGCGTCCTCATCCCGGCCCTGAAGGTGAAGCACGACGCGTACGGAGTGATCGCGCGGGCACAGTGCCTGCCTGGCGTTGGACTTCAACAGTTCCAGAAAGCGGGTCCGCACCTGGCGGACGCCTGGCGGTGCACACGCGTGGCGGTGACCCAGGACAAGCCTGGGGAAGTCCTCATCCGGGGTGTGCGACTGGACCCACTAAAGCTCCCCACCGAGCACCACCCCTCGGGCGACGCACCGGAAGAGACGGCCCGGTGGGATCTGGGCCTGGACGAGTACGCGCAGCCCGTATCCGTGAACCTCACGCAGGTGCCCGGCGTGACCGTGGCCGGCCTTCCCGGCTTCGGCAAGACCAGCCTGATCAACCGGCTTCTCTCCGACTGGGCACCCTCGCCCGCAGTGCAGTTCGCCTGTGCGGACGGCAAGGTGTCTGCTGCCTATGAAGGCGACTACGCCGACTGGGTACAGCGCATGTTCGCCTTCGTCGGCGATGACCTGGAAGAGGCCAACAAGCTGTTCCGGCACCTGGTGGAGCTGCGCCGCGCACGGTCGGCCTCGGTGCGCCAAGTGCTCGGGGTGAAGTCCATGTGGGACGTCGGCCCCTCCGAGAGCTGGCCCCTGGTCGTGCTGATCGTCGACGAAGCCCACACCTACTTCCGCGACCACAAAGGCAGCGACCAGCAGACGAAGAAGCTGGCCGCGCTCGCCGCAGAGAACGCCCGCCTCGTGGAAGACCTGGTGAAGAAAGGCCGGTCCGTGGGTCTACTCGTCATCCTCACCACTCAGAAGTCCACGGGCGACGCGATCCCCACCTTCATCCGCGACGTCTGCCCCGTCGGCCTGAGCTTCGCCCAGAAGACCGCCGAAGCCGCCGTGGCCGCGCTCGGCGACGAGATCCGGGAATGGCCGGACGCCAACCCCATCAACCTCCAGGACCCCACCTACGTCGGCGTCGCGTCCATGAACCACCAGTCGCAACCCGGCTTCACCCGCATCCGCACGCCCTACGTACCCGACGCGGAAGCGGCTCGCATCGCCGAAGAGACGGCGAACCTCACCGCCGACCCATCCGCCCTGCTGGAAGCCTTCCTCGGTCCTCGCATGGGGGACGTGGATCTCACGAAGCTCGACGCCTAAGCAGCGCTCCCCACCACCCCGCACGTCCCGTCACCCCAAGAGAGGAGGTGAACACTCATGGCAGAAGACCGGATCACTCAGCGCACCATCACCGCCGTCATGATCGTCATTGCTGCGCTGGCGTTCGTCTTCTCCTTCGGCAACGTCTGGTCCCTCGCCCTGCGCCTCGGCGTCCCCGGACCGATCGCACCGCTCATCGCCCCGATGGTGGACCTGTCCGTGGTCGGCCTGCTGGTCGCCCTCCGCTACCTCTCCCTGCGCGGCCTGCCCGCAGACCAGATGACGGCCGCCACCCGCCTCATGCACTTCTCCGGACTGCTGACCCTTGCCCTCAACGTCGCAGAACCGATCGTCGTCGGACACTACGGCCGCGCCGCCGTCGACGCGGTGGCCCCGCTGCTCCTCCTCGGCTGGGGTTTCGTCGGCCCGCAGCTCCTGCGTGCCTTCCACACCGTTGCGCGCCCCGCCGTACCGGCTCCGCTGGCGGACGAGATCGAACCAGAGTCTGAGACGGGCTCTGACGCCTCCAGCCCTGCGATGCCGCTCATCGTTCCGCCCCCGGCGCCGGTCGCTCCTCAGATCGCCTCGGCTCCCGCCTCGCCCGTGGTCAACGTTCCTGAGCCGCTACTGACCGAAGCACGCTCCATCGCGTCGTCGCACCACACCGAGCACGGTGAACCGATCACGGCGGCCCAGCTCAAGACCCGCCTCGGGATCGGCCTGCCCATGGCCACCGCGCTGCACGCCGCTCTGTAGGGCCACCCCCTCCGCCGGCCTCCCCGGCACCCACCACCGCCCCCTGGGCCCGACTCGCCATGCCTGCGGGCAGCAGCCCGAGCGCACTGAATCGCTGCTGCCCGCAGGTCCTCACCCTCGCGCCAGAAAGGACACCCCGCCACCCATGCGCCGCCCCCTCGACCTGCGCCACGTCATCAGCCCCGGCCTGCGGGACCTGGTCGAACTGGCCAACACCGACGACTTCGACCGCGTCACCGAACAGGTCCGCGATCTTCGCGGCTGCACGAGTCCCGTCAACCTGCACGGCTGGACGATCACCACCGACCAGACCACCAAGCAAGTGGTCCGCTCCTACCGCTCCGAGGACGAACCCTCCGGCCGCCTCCTCACCACCTGCGGCAACCGTCGTGCCTCCCGCTGCCCGGCCTGCTCCCGCCTCTACGCGGCCGACACCTATCACCTGATCAAGGCCGGACTGTCCGGCGGCAAGAACGTCGCCGAAACCGTCCGCGACCACCCCCGCGCGTTCGTCACCCTCACCGCCCCGTCCTTCGGCCCCGTCCACAACCGCCCCACGACCGACGCGGGCAAGCCCCGCCCCTGCGCGTGCGGCGAAAGCCACTCCCAGGACGCGCCCGAACTCGGCACCCCACTCCGCCCGGCAAGCTACGACTACACCGGCGCCGTGCTGTGGAACGCGCACGCTGGGGCCCTCTGGGCACGCTTCACGACCTACCTGCGCCGCGCCCTCGCCCAACACCTCGGCATGACGCAGAAGGCACTCAACTCGGCTCTCCGCATCTCCTTCGCCAAAGTCGCCGAGTACCAGCAACGCGGCCTGGTCCACTTCCACGCGGTCGTCCGCTTCGACGGTCCCGATGGCCACACCACCTCGCCCCCGGCCTGGACCACCTTCGACGCCCTACGCGTCGCCGTCGGCCTGGCAGTCGAGCGGGCCCGGCTCACGATCGAGTCGGACGCGGTCGGCGAACGCGTCATCCGATGGGGCGACCGGTTCAAGGTGGACCAAATCTCGGCCCTGGGTGACGGCGAACTCACCGACGCCAAAGTCGCCGGATACGTCGCCAAGTACGCCACGAAGAACGCCGAGGGCGCGGGCACCGTGGACCGCACCCTCGTCTGCCGCCCCTGCGCTGGACGCGGCTACGTACGCGGCCCCGACGGCTTCCGCGACCTGTGCGACGACTGCGACGGCACCGGCCAAGCCGAGCGCCTCGCCGATCTCCCCGTCCAGCAGCACACCCGGCAGATGATCCGCACCGCATGGGCGCTCGGCCACCTCCCCGAGTTCGCCGATCTCAAGCTCTGGAAGTGGGCCCACATGCTCGGCTTCCGCGGCCACTTCGCCAGCAAATCCCGCGCCTACTCGACCACCCTCGGCGCACTCCGCGACGTACGCCGTGCCTGGCGCACCGCCCAAGCCGAAGCCACCCGCATCCGCGCCGGCCTCCCCGTCGACGACGAGAACACCACCCTCATCACCGCCTCGTCATGGACCTACCTCAGAAGCGGCTACCGCCCCGGCGAAGAGTTCCTCGCCGCCCAGGTCCGCCACGACAGAGCCCACACCGAACGCCTCAAGTCCGAAGGAGCCCCCTGGCTGTGACCACTCCGACCACCGCCAACAAGCGAACGCTGACGCTGGTCGAAGCACTCGCTGAGATCAGAGTCTCCCGTGCTGCCTTCTACCGGATGCGCGCGCGGGGCCAGGCACCAAAGCACCTGAAGCTCCCCAACGGTCAGATACGCATCCGCCGGGCCGACCTCGACGCCTGGTTCGACGGCTGCGAGGTGCAGGAAGCTTGCTGACCTACGACGTTCAGGTCTGGGGCATTCGCAAGCGGCCCAACCGTGTGGCGGCCTATCAGCTCCGGTGGCGGGTCGGCCCCCGCCCTTTCTCCAAGAGCTACAAGATCAAGGCTCAGGCCGACGGTCGACGCTCGGAGCTGCTGACCGCGCTGCGCAACCGCGAGCAGTTCGACACGGAGACCGGCCTGCCCGCCTCGGAGGTACAGGCGCTCAACTCCACCACCTGGTACGCCCACACACGCGCCTATGCGGAGATGAAGTGGCCCAGTGCCTCGGCCAAGCACCGGGCAAGCATCGCTGACACGCTGGCCACCATCACGCCGAAGCTGGTCAAGGACAACCGTGGGGCTCCGGCTCCGAAGGTCCTCCGCATCGCCCTCTACTCGTGGATCTACCGCTTCGTCCTCGGCGACGACGGGACACTGAAACCCCGTATCGACGTCGAGGAGCCGCCCGCCGACATCGTGTCGGCGCTGGACTGGATCAGCCGGAAGTCCGTCGACATCACCACACTCAATACGCCCTCGGTGGTGCGTACGGCGCTCGACGCTCTGAAGCTGAAGCAAGACGGCACGGCCGCTGCCGAGAACACGGTGAATCGCAAGCGAACGGTCTTCAGCAACTGCCTCCGGTACGCGATGGAACGGGAGTTGCTGGCGACCCTGCCCCTCGACAAGGTCGACTGGACCCCGCCCGAAACTGACGACGAGATCGACTTCCGGTTCGTCCCCGGCCCGAAGCTGGCGAAGACGCTGATCGACGCTGTAGGCGAGCAGGGGGCACGCGGACGTCACCTAAAGGCGTTCTTCGGCTGCCTCTACTACGCGGCCAACCGTCCTGGGGAGGCGGCCAATCTGCGGGAAGAGGACTTCACATTGCCCGAAGAGGGCTGGGGCGAAGTGCTGCTGTCGACGAGCACGCCCCGCGTCGGCTCCGGGTGGACCGACACGGGGGAGTCGTTCGATACGCGCGGCCTGAAGAAGCGGGCCCGCAAGGCGACCCGGCCCGTACCGATTCCCCCCGTGCTCGTGCGCCTGGTCCGCGAGCACATGAAGGAGTTCGGTACCGCTGAAGACGGCCGGCTGTTCCGCGCGGCCCAGGGCGGCGGCCTGCTGTCCAAGGAGTACGGGGAGGTATGGAAAGCGGCTCGACTCGCGGCGCTGACCGAATCTGAAGCGGCCTCCCCCCTGGCTGACGTGCCGTACTCTCTGCGTCATGCGGGCGTCTCACTCTGGCTTGCTTCCGGCGTCTCCCCGGCAGAAGTCGCACGCCGGGCGGGCCACAGCATCGCGGTCCTGTTCCGCTTCTACGCCAAGGCCATCCACCGCAACCAGCAGCGCGCGAACCAACAGATCGAGACGGCATTGGCGGCTGACGACAGCGAGTAGACCAGGCCGTCTGGCCGACTGAAGGCGCCACCCCGCCAACCGAAGGGGTGGCGCCTTCGTCATCCCGCCGGAGGATCCCACCTGGTAGCGCGTGGCCCTGATGGGCGGTTCACATCAGTCTGCCTGCCAGATGTCCACTGGGTCGTCGGCCAGCACGATGGTCACCTTGACGCGCTTGCCCACGGGCTCCCCTCACGACCTCTAGCTTCTGTCCGATCCGGCCCGGGTCAGTCGCACAGGCTGCCAGCAGGGTCGGATCGCTGTCCCACACGTTGATCCCCACGGCCCCGTCACTGATTTCCAGGTCCAGCAGGCACGGGCCTGGGCGTACTTGAAGGGGGAACAGACCGAGCAGGCCCCCCTACGGCGGCGCCGCCCCCGTTCGAGCAGGTCAGAAGCGAACCAAGACCGCCCAAAATTCGTTATTACATACAAAGCTGACATATGCTGAATGTATGGAGGTACCTGTCTCGAAGCGTGTGCTTGACGCACATCAGGAAGCGACACAGCTACTCCGGGCCCCAATCGGGCATGCACTGCACTCCACCCCTACCGAGGGCGCCAACGTCTTGGGAGTGGGCATCCAGGAACAAACGATGGCGGGGCACGGTACCGGGGAAGCCTGCGTTGCTGTCTACGTCACAGACCCCGGGCGATTGGATGAGGCGGTGCCGCCGAAGATCCAGGACGTTCCCACTGAGCTGGTTCAGCGCAACCCCATCGTCGGCTTCGGCCCCACAGGTCGGCATCGACCGGCACCAATCGGCGTGTCATTCGGGCCGCTACCCGGCCCCATAGGAACTTTGGGGTTCGTCGGACATCGCAACGGCACGAAGTGTGTCGTTGGCTGCAACCACGTGCTGGCCCGCGAGAACGAGGGAAGAAGGGGGGAGGCCATACTTCAGCCTGGGGCAGGAGACGACAAGGGCTGCGCTGCCGACGAACTCGCGACTCTCTCCGATTGGATTGATCTTGATTTTGAAGGCGGCCCAAATCGGGTAGACGCCGCTGTAGCGGAATTCGATCATCCCAACATCACCTCGTGGATCTACGGACTAGGACAGATGGGTGCCAGTCCAGTGACTCCGCGGCTGGGGATGAAGGTGTGCAAGTCCGGACGTAGCACCGAGATCCGGTTCGGCACGGTAACGGCTGTGAGAATTCGCTGGGAGAGATATCAACTGAAACGAGGATCCGTTCGTATAGTTGACCACCTTGAGGTGACAGGCACCAACGGCAGGGTGTTCAGCTGGCTAGGGGATTCGGGCGCGTTGGTCGTAGAGGCGCAGACACTGAAGCCGGTAGGAATGGTTGTCGGAGGCAACGATCAAGTAACCTTTGCCACCCCGATCGATCGGGTGCTTGATGAGCTGGGAGTTTCGTTTTGAAGGCTAAGAATGCAACGCTTGCAGCTGCCCGACGAGCCGCGTCGCAGCACGAGGAAGAGCTCCTTGCCCTCGAACGGGTCCAGGGCATCGGGATAATCCGCTTCCGAGGAAAGCCGGCCGTCGCCGTCTACGTCTCTCCGGGAGCCTCTCACGAGGGGATACCACCCAAGGTGGACGGGATCCCGGTGCTCATCGAGGAGCGTGGGCCGATCCACGCATTTTGACGCGTTCACGTTCGCGGTCGGGCGCGGCCCTGCCGCGCTGCGAGACGTGGCGTTTGGTCACCACACCTCGCCCGGCACCAGTGGATGACAGGGTCCGGGCGCTATGTGATGCCTGGTCCCTCTGGATCAGCTTCCCGTGAACTGGCTGCGACATCGGTCAAGCCCCCGACTCCCCAGATACCACATAGTTGCACGTGGAGCGTAACTCAGCACCCTGCTAGAGCGGTGTCTGACCTGCTACTTCTTCTGCGTATTTGGTCCACGCCTGGTCCACACGCACTGATCCACACCGCGACAATGCCGGATCAAGGTGAGACAACCGCACGCAGAAGGGGTGCCCCTCAGCGAGAGGCACCCCTTCTGACCAGCATGTCTATGACCTGCGAAGTGGGCTCGATCCGAACCCACGGAGACGCTTTCGCGTCCTCACGTTTTTCAAGACCGTTCCCTTAGGCCGCTCGGGCAACCCACCCAGCGCCCCGGCCGCCTGCGCCGGAGCGGGCTACAGACTACCGGGCGCGGCCCATCGGGTGCAGCAGCGTTCTCGGGGGCTCAGCTGTCGCCCTCGCGTTCGCCCAGGATCACCTCGGCCTTGTGCTCCTCGCCGCCGCGCTCGTACGTCAGCGTGACCTTGTCTCCCGGCTTGTGGTTCCAGATCTCGCTGATCAGCGTCGGGCCGCTGTCGATCGCCTTGTCGCCGAAGCCGGTGATCACGTCGCCCGGCTTCAGACCCGCCTTGGCCGCGGGGCCGTTGGGGGTCACCGCCGCCGTGCCGCCCGCGCCCTCGGAGGCGATCTTGGCGCCCGTACCCTCGCCCGCCATGTCGACCGTCGCGCCGATCACCGCGTAGACCGGCCGGCCGGTTTTGATCAGCTGCTCGGCGACCGTCTTCGCCTGATTGATCGGGATCGCGAAACCGAGGCCGATCGAACCGGCCTGGGACTGGCCGAGGCCGTTACCCGCCGACTGGATGGCCGAGTTGATGCCGATGACCGCACCGCTGGAGTCGAGCAGCGGGCCGCCCGAGTTGCCGGGGTTGATCGAGGCGTCGGTCTGCAGCGCGCTCATGTAGGAGTTCTTGCCGCTGGAGCCGTCGCCCGACGCCACCGGGCGGTTCTTGGCGCTGATGATGCCCGTGGTGACCGTGTTGGACAGACCGAAGGGGGCGCCGATCGCGATGGTCGAGTCGCCGACCACGACCTTGTCCGAGTTGCCGAGGGGCAGCGGGGCGAGTCCGGAGGGCGCGTTCTTCAGCTTCAGGACGGCGACGTCGTAGCCCTGGGCCCGGCCGACGACCTCGGCGTCGTACTTCTTGCCGTTGGAGAAGATCACCGACAGCGCGCCGCCGTCGGCCGCGGAGGCCACCACGTGGTTGTTGGTGAGTATGTGACCTTCCCTGTCGTAGACGAAGCCGGTGCCCGTGCCTGCCTCGCCGCCGCCCTCGGGTCCGTCCAGCCCGCCGGCGCCCGACTTGGCCTCGATGGTCACCACGCTCGGCAGCGCCTTGCCCGCGACCGCGGCGACCGTGCCCGGCTCGCGCTTGAGGTCCTGCGGCGAGACGGCGGAGACCGTGGTGGAGCCGGGGGCGTCGTCGTTGCTCTCGGCGGCCCAGTAGCCGATGCCGCCGCCGACGCCGCCCGCCACCAGGGCCGCGACGAGCACGGCCGCCACGAGCCCGCCCGCGCGCCTGCGCCGGGGCTCGGCCGCCGGGACCGGCGCTCCCCATGCGGGACCGCCGCTGCCTCCGCCCCCGTAGGAGGGGAGCGGGGGCGGAGGCCACGCGGCGCCGGGGTGCTGCGCGGGGGCGTGCCCCGGCTGGGGGGACTGCCAGGGTTGCTCCGCCGCCGTCGCCGCCTCCGGGCCCGAGGTCCCGGGGCCGGCGGGGGAGGGGCCGGGCCCGGGCGAAGAACCCTCGGGAGCGGTGTCCGGCCGAGGAGGTACGGACGGGGCGGCCGGAACCGCGTTGCCCTCGTTCTCGGTGCTCACAGCTCTGTCTCCTCAGATTCCACGTCGGTGTCGGTTCGTTCTGCTTCGTCGGCACGATCCGTCCGCAGACAGCTTTTCCCACAGCACGTCAGGCCACTGTAAGCAGGAGCTGTGCGTATTCCGGCAATCCTTTACTTCCGGCAAAACGGACGCATCCCCAGAGCGTCCGACCGGCTGCGCGGTGCCGCCGGCCGGAACGGCCCAAGACGGACAGGAACAATGCGTTCCGTCGTACTCCTGCATCCGTATGCCCCATCCCGGTGACACCATGACGCGGTGACCCCAGCACGGCAGCAGCACCACATCCAGGTCGTCGCCCACCGAGGCGCCTCCGAGGACGCACCCGAACACACGCTGGCCGCCTACCGCAAGGCGATCGAGGACGGCGCGGACGCCCTCGAGTGCGATGTGCGTCTCACCGCCGACGGCCATCTCGTCTGCGTCCACGACCGCCGCGTCAACCGCACCTCCAACGGCCGCGGCGCGGTCTCCGCCCTGGAGCTCGCGGATCTCGCCGCCCTCGACTTCGGCTCCTGGAAGGACGCCGCCGAGGGCCCGGACTGGCGGGACCCGTCCCTCACCTCCGTGCTCACCCTGGAACGGCTGCTGGAACTGGTCACCGACTCCGGGCGCCACATCGAACTCGCCATCGAGACCAAGCACCCCACCCGCTGGGCCGGTCAGGTCGAGGAGCGGCTGCTGAAGCTGCTCGGGCGCTTCGGCCTGGACGCGCCGCCGTCCGCCGACGAGTCGCAGGTGCGGGTGATGAGCTTCTCGGCCCGCTCCCTGCACCGGATCGCGGCCGGTGCCCCCAGCCTGCCCACCGTCTATCTCACGCAGTTCATGACTCCGCGGCTGCGCGACGGGCGGCTTCCCGGCCGTGCGCGGATCGCGGGCCCCGGCATCAGGGTCGTGCGTGGCCATCCCGGCTACGTGGCCCGGTTGCACCAGGCGGGCCACCGAGTCCACGTGTGGACGGTGGACGAACCGGAGGACGTCGAACTCTGCGTCCACCTCGGCGTCGACGCAATCATCACCAACCGCCCCAAACAGGTCCTGTCCCAACTGGGCCGTGCGTAACCTCCGTTACAGGGAGTGCTCCGGCGCGTTCGGTGCGTATTCGAGCGTGTCGAGTGCGTCACTCGTCCCTGCTTGGCCGGTTTCCGGTCCAGTCCATTGGGGCATTCACACCGTGGCGTGGGGCAAAGGAGGTCTCGGGGGTGGCGTTGGTGGTGGCACAGGAGGTGCCCACGTCGTCGAGCATGGCCGTACCCCATGGCCCTGCGGGCGTGGGTGAGGCACGACACCGGATGCGGGAGCAGCTGAGCCGCAGCGGCGTATCCGAAGCGGTCGTCGACGATGCAGTTCTCATCCTTTCCGAACTTCTCAGCAACGCGTGTCGCCATGGCAGACCTCTGGGGCGCGCCGACGTGGGTGAGGGCGACATCCGTGCCGCCTGGCGAGTGGACAAGGCGGGCGGGCTCACGGTCGAGGTGACGGACGGAGGCGGTCCGACCCGCCCGGTTCCGGCCACGCCCTCGGTCACCGCACGCGGCGGCCGCGGGCTGAACATCATCTCGGCGCTGGCCCAGGAGTGGGGCGTGCGGGACGGCATGTCCGGTGAGGTCACCGTGTGGGTGATCGTCACGGAGGGGCATCGCCGCGAGGACTTCGCCACGCGCGTCGCGGGGCCGTCCTTCGATTTCGCCGACTCCTTCGACGATCTGGACTGATCCGGCGCCCTGTACGGGGATCGTGCCGACGGTCCGTCACACCCTCGTTCCGGCACTCCGCCGCACCGGTGCGTCACCGCTCCCCCACGGGGGTGGCATACGGCTAGGCTCGCGCCCGACACAGCACCGCCGCATTCGGGAGAAAGCCACACCATGGCCAAGAAGCGCCCCCAGACGAAGGCAACGAAGCCTCAGACCAAGGCCGGGGCCACAGGCGTCGACGAGCCCGTGCCGGTCGTGGGCGCGCGCGAGCCCTGCCCGTGCGGTTCGGGCCGCCGCTACAAGGCCTGTCACGGCCGGGCCGCCGCGCACGCCGTGACCGAACTGGTCCAGCGGCCCTTCGAGGGGCTGCCGGGCGAGTGCGACTGGGTGGCCCTGCGCGAGCTCGTGCCCGCCGCCACCGTCGAGCTGACCCTGAAGGGCGGACTGCCCGAGGGCGTGCCGTCCGTGACGCTCGCCACCGTCCTGCCGATGGCGTGGCCCGCGCTGCGCCGTGACGACGGTTCCGTTCTGCTCGGCCTGCAGAACGACACCCCCTCCGGCGACCTCAGCCGCGACCTCGCCGGCACGCTGCGCAAGGCGCTCGCCGCCGAGCCGGGCACGCCCGTCACCGGGGGCGACCCGGCCTCGGACGTACGGCTGCAGGATCTGCTCGACCCGGACGCCGCCTTCGTGCCGCAGGTGCACTCCGGTTTCGAGTTCTGGGTTCCGGATTCGGCCGAGCAGGCGTCGGGGGAGGTGGCCGCCTCCCTGGAGCGCGCGAACGCCGCGGCGATCCCGACCGTGAAGCTGTCCGGTGTCGACGCCGCCTACTGGTGCGAGACGCCGGAGAAGAACCACCTGCGCTGGGTCATGCCGCACCCCGAGGAGCGGCTGCTCGACGCCCTGGCCCGGCTGCACGCGGCCGGCACGTCCTCGCTCGGCGAAGGCACCCGGCTCGTCGGCTCCTTCCGTGCCCACGGGCTGATGGTCCCGGTGTGGGACCTGCCCAGCTCCATGGGGGCCAAGGAGTGCGAGACGCCGGCCGCGGAGTTCGCCGAGCGGCTCGCGAAGGCCCTGGAGAGCGACGCACCGCTGACCCCCGAGGAGCGCCGGGCCCGCGGCGGCCTCACGAACCGCCAGGTCACCCTCAGCTGAGAGTGACGAATTCCAGGGCCTTCCGGGTGACTCCAGTCACAACTCGCTCTATCGCGAGCTAAATCCTTGTCCGAATACCAGAGATCGAATTTGCGAACCGCAGATCTCTTGTTACCGTTCTAGAAGCCCGGTCGCTGGTGCATCCCCCGTCGCCAGCGACCGGGCGCTTCCATTTCCAGGAGCGTTTCACTCTTCAACGGCCCGTGCTCGCACGGGAGTTGCTGCCTGACCGCAGCAGTAGCGCCGCGTCGGCGCCGGCCCACGCGGCGGCGAACTCCGCGACGGCGGAGTAGTGCGAGGCAGCCCCCAGCGAACGTTCCCGAGGGGTTTCGCAGGTGCCCGGCTCGTCGCCCTCCTCGATCGGGCAGTTCGTCTGCCAGGTACGCCCGCCTGGCCCCATCAGGGTCAGCACGGATGTCAATTCGTCACCCGTCGCATTGCGGTAATACGTACGCGCCCAGGTCCGGCCGCCGTCGGTCAGGACGCACGTCTGCGCCTCGACGCCGTCGGGGGAGGCGAGTTCCGGCCCACATCGCTCGGAGGTGTGTGCTGGGGCCCGCTCGCCGGTTCCAGTACCATGCGCCCCTTCGGTCCCGGCCACCCCGTCGGATGCACCGAGCCCGGGGAGCAGCCCGGCAGTCGGCACCCCGGCCGTTTCCCCGGTACCGGCGCCGTTCTTCGCACCGCCCTCCGCTTCCTCGGACGACGGCGATCCGGAAGCGGGGGCCCCGGCCGTTCCGGCCGACGCGGCGAGGGGGACCAGCGCGGCGACGACCACCACGGCGGCGAGCCCGATCATGCGGAGATTCATGGCCCACCTGCCGACTGCGCGGAAATTCCTGACGGTTGCCCGAAGATATCCGCGAAATGCGGACGCCCCGGACGGCGCACACCCAATTCCGTGACAAGTCGGCCCTGCTGTTACCCGTAAGAGTGACGGCAGCGGAGCACCACACCTCGCCGGCCACGAACGCGGGCCCGGCCGGGGCCGGGCCCGCGGAGGGACCGTTCAGTAGGCGAGCCGGCTGCTTCCGCCCGCGTCCGGCGGATAGAGACCGCTCTCGGGTGCGCTGCTCGCGGTCGCCTCGACCAGTGCGTCCACGACCGCCTCCACGTCCGGCAGCCAGGGTGCGGCGGACCCGGGAAGGGGCGCCCGCTCCCAGCGCACCTGCCCGGCCCCCGTCTCCGAGGGAGGCAGCACCAGGTAACCGCCCTCGCCGTGGAAGCGCAGCGAACTGGGCACGCAGTCCTTGACGAACAGCAGCTCGCCCAGCTGCTCCAGGCTGTACGGGGCGACCAGCAGCGACCAGCGGGTGGGCGTGGCGACGACGGGCCCGAGCCGCATGTCCATCCGGTCGAGCACGGCCAGCGCACGGGCCGCCGGGACCGCGGGCAGGCTCAGCGCGCAGGGCGCCCGGCCTCCCGTGGCCAGCACGACCGGCGCGGTGGGCCGGTTGGTCCACCACCAGCGGATCATCCGCTCGTCGGTGGTGGCCGCCAGGATTCCTGGGTCGAAGGGGTGCGCGCCGGGAACGACACACTCGGGGTCGGGACAGGCGCATCCTCGCCCGCGGTCACCGCCGCTTCTTCCGGAGCCGTCCGGGGAGTTGCTCCCCGAGGCGTTCAGTCCCACACCGGGGAGCACGGGCCAGCCCCACTCGGCGGCGCAGGTGAGCGCCGCTTCGAGCTGGATCGGCCCCTTCTTGCGCCGGTACCAGAGCCTGCGTCGCCTTCCGAGGATCTCGCGCATGAGCGCTCGTTCCTTTCCGTTGAACGCCGGGGTCCACATCACAAAACGTGCACATGACTTCACTGTGCGTACAAATGCGTACTGATCGGCGCGTCACCGCCCGTGCCGCTGGCATGGGCGCCCCCTTGTCGTACCTGCGGCAGGATCGCCGCCCGGGGGCCGAACGTCGGCTGTAGTCCATTAAACGCGTGGCGAGGGGTGGCGCGCGCCTGGCGCTTGCTGTCCCGCTCTGACTTTCGCCGCCACTCGAGGATGGGGCGCGGCCTTTGGCTTTGAGACGCTCGGGCCCGCTGCCAGGTTCCGGGGGCGGTCCAACTGCCCCTGGCCATCACCGTCTCTACGTACACGTACCCAGCACGCTTGCAATGACGCTTCCCCTGGAGTCTGCACCCCGGGGCCCCCTGCCGAACGCCCTCAGTCGACCGCAGACATCCGCCATCGGGTGCTTTTTTCAGCCAAGTTAACTCTCCCGCAGACACCATCAATCCCACTGGGACAATGCTGGACATCACCTTGCGTGTGCGTGTAGATGTGGATGCATGGGTAGCGGCGCAGATGGACATGGGGGTTTGCGATGCTATTGAGCGAAACGCACCTGCCGGAAAGCCGGCAGCCGTGAGCGCCCCACACCTGCCGAAAGTGGCCGGAATCGATTCAACGGTTCCCGCGCCGATGCACACTGCCGCCCCGCTGCCCCCCGCCCCCGTCCCACCGCCCGCCCCGGGCGCGGTGATCCAGGACCGGCTGGCCGGCTGGGTCTCCGACCTCACCACCCTCCACGAGCTCACCGAGCGGCTGATCCGGACCGCCTCGCTCGACGACGCACTCGACGAACTGCTGCGCGCCGGCGCCGCGCTGGTCGGCGCCCGCCGCGGGATGGTCGTCCTCGAACCTCCCGGCGACCCCGCGCGCGACGGCGCGTTCGCCGCCGGCAGCGGCCCCGCGCGCACCAAGGGCCTCGGCCTCAGCCGCGCCGACCTCGGCCACATCGAGACCGTGCCGCGCGAGGTCACGGCGTACGGATCGATCCTCGAAGGCCGTCGGCGCGGCGGTCCGGCACCCACCGTTCCGCGACCGGTCGCGCATCCCGATCTGCTCGCCGAGGACGCCCTGCACCCGCTGCACCGCGAGGTCGCCGTCCGCCTCGGCTACGCCGCGAGCTACACGTCACCGCTGACGACCGAGGAGTCCGGCACGCTCGGCGCGGCCGTGTGGTTCTACGACGAACCGGCCGCACCCGTCGAGCGCCAGACGCATCTCGTCGGCCTCTACACGCGCTACGCCACCGAACACCTCGCCCGCCTCCTGGAGCTGGAGAGCGCCCGGGCCACCGTCGCGACCGTGGCCGAGGAGCTGCTGCCCAGCCGGCTGCCCCGGGTGCCCGGCGTCCGGCTCGCCGCCCGGCACAGCGCCGGACCGCGCGGGGGCGGCGACTGGTACGACGCGCTGCCGCTGCCCGAAGGCGCGCTCGGCCTGGCGGTCGGCTCGGTCAGCGGGTCGGGTCCGAGCGCCCTCGCCGCCATGGGCCGCCTGCGCGCGTCCCTGCGGGCGTACGCCGTGATGGAGGGCGAGGACCCGGTCGCGGTCCTCTCCGACCTGGAGCTGCTGCTGCGTCTGACCGAGCCCGCGCGCACCGCGACGGCCCTGTTCGCATACGCCGAGCCGGCCGTCCGCAAGATCGTCCTGGCCGGGGCCGGGCACACTCCGCCTCTGGTGATCGGGGACCTGCGCACGGAGTTCGTCGAGACCTCGCTGTCGGCGCCTCTGGGCATGCTCGCCTGCTGGGAGGCGCCCAGTGTGGAGCTGTCCCCGCAGCCAGGAGAAACGGTGCTGCTGTACACCGACGGACTGCTCCGGCGAACCGGCGAACCGATGGACCGGGCTTTCGCCCGGCTGCACTCGGCAGCGGCGAGCGTGCCGAAGGCCGCCAGGAACGATCCCGCGGCGATCGCCGACCACGTGCTGCACACGATGCTCCCGGAGGGGCTTGACCGGGCGGACGGCGGCGAGGACGTCGTGCTGCTCGCCGCCCGTTTCGACTGATTCGTCGCATCTCACAGGACCGCCCCGGTCCGCCCTGCCTCGCACATACGATGGAGACGCCCCACGCTGCCGGAACGGCGGCCGGGGCCCATGACGTATCGCGAAGGCCGACAGGCCCAGGAGGCAGACGTGGCGGAGGAGCTCACCCCGGAGACCCCGGAAGAGGACGAGCAGCCGATCAAGCAGCGCAAGAACGGCCTGTACCCGGGCGTGTCCGACGAGCTGGCCGAGAACATGACGACCGGCTGGGCGGACACGGAACTGCGGGATCTCGAGCCCGTCGCGCAGGCCGCACAGACCGCCGCCCGCCGCGCGGCGCTGTCCGCCCGGTTCCCCGGCGAGCGCCTGGTGATCCCCGCGGGCAACCTGAAGACCCGCTCGAACGACACCGAGTACAGCTTCCGCGCCTCCACCGAGTACGCGTACCTGACCGGTGACCAGACGGAGGATGGCGTCCTGGTCCTGGAGCCGGAGGGCGAGGGCCACCGGGCCACGATCCACCTCCTGCCGCGCTCCGACCGTCAGAACGGCGAGTTCTGGCTGTCCGGCCAGGGCGAGCTGTGGGTCGGCCGCCGCCACTCGCTGACCGAGGCCGAGCAGCTCTACGGCGTCCCCGCCTCCGACGTGCGCGAGCTGCCCGACCGCCTGCGCGAGGCCACCGGCCCGGTCCGCGTCGTACGCGGCCACGACGCCGGCATCGAGGCCGCCCTGACCGACAAGGTCACCGCCGAGCGCGACGAGGAACTGCGCGTCTTCCTGTCCGAGGCCCGTCTGGTCAAGGACGACTTCGAGATCGGCGAGCTGCAGAAGGCGTGCGACGCGACCGCCCGCGGCTTCGAGGACGTCGTCAAGGTCCTCGACAAGGCCCAGGCCACCAGCGAGCGCTACATCGAGGGCACCTTCTTCCTGCGCGCCCGCGTCGAGGGCAACGACGTCGGCTACGGCACCATCGCCGCAGCCGGCCCCCACGCCTGCACCCTGCACTGGGTCCGCAACGACGGACCCGTGCGCTCCGGCGACCTGCTCCTGCTCGACGCCGGTGTGGAGACCACCACCCTCTACACCGCCGACGTCACCCGCACCCTGCCGGTCAACGGCCGCTACACCGACATCCAGCGCAAGATCTACGACGCCGTGTACGAGGCCCAGGAAGCCGGCATCGCCGCGGTCAGGCCCGGCGCCAAGTACCGCGACTTCCACGACGCCGCCCAGCACGTCCTGGCCGAGAAGCTCGTCGAATGGGGCCTGGTCGAAGGCCCCGTCGAGCGCGTCCTGGAGCTCGGCCTCCAGCGCCGCTGGACCCTCCACGGGACCGGCCACATGCTCGGCATGGACGTCCACGACTGCGCCGCCGCGCGCACCGAGAGCTACGTCGACGGCACCCTCGAGCCCGGCATGTGCCTGACCGTCGAGCCCGGCCTGTACTTCCAGGCGGACGACCTCACCGTGCCCGAGGAGTACCGCGGCATCGGCGTCCGCATCGAGGACGACATCCTCGTCACCGAGGACGGCAACCGGAACCTCTCCGCCGCCCTCCCGCGCCGGGCCGACGAGGTCGAGGCCTGGATGGCCGGCCTGCGCAGGGACTGATCCGGGACCGACAGCGAGGGCGCGCCGCTCAGGAGACTCCGAGCAGCGCGCCCTCGCGCCATTTAAGGATCTTGTCGAAGCTCACCACCGCGCCACGGCCCGGTCGGCTGCGCACATGGACGTGGTCCGCGAGCTGCTCGATCAGACAGAGCCCCCGGCCGCTCTCCGCCGTGGAGGGTGCGGTGTGCCCGCACAGCGAACCGCGCCGCGGGACGAACCCCGGCCCCGAATCCGCCACCTCGATACGGCACTTCTCGCCGTCCAGGAAGGCCGTCACCCGGTATCCCGCCGACGCGCCGCGCGCGTCGGCGCCGCCGCCGTGTTCCACGGCGTTCGCACACGCCTCGGTCAGGGCCACCGACAGGTCGTAGGAGACGTCAGGGTCGACGCCCGCGGTCTCCATGGCGCCGAGCAGCAGACGGCGGGCGAGCGGCACGCTCGCAGCCTCGCGCCGCAGATGGAGGGACCACCAGATGCTCATGCTCAGCCTCCCGGCCGCGGCTCGACATACCGATACGTATTGCCCGCGGGCACATTCGGTAAGCACAGGGTCACCGCGACAGCCCTCGTTCGGCGGATGCGAAGCCGGGCTTCGCGGTGTATGCCGACGGACCCGGTCCGCAAAGGGGATCTTCCGGACCTGCCGTACGGACGCGAACGGCGCAGTGCGATGATGACCCGGCCATGTCGTCCACGCGCCACGCACGTGCCGGAGCCGGTCTGCGGCTTCTGAGGGCCGCGGTGTTCACCGCGGTCTGCGTCGTGCTGTCCGCGACCGGGCATGTGCTCGCCGCCTGCGAGGCGGTTGCGCTGTGGACGCTCGTGGTCGGGAGCGCCGGGGTCTTCGCGCTGGTCGTGCCGTTCGCGGGGCGGGAGCGTTCGCTGCCGGCCATCGCGGCCGTGCTGACCGCCGGACAGCTCGGTCTGCACTCCCTGTTCGGCATCGGGCAGAGCAGGCTGCACCTCGCGCAGACCGCCGACGAAGCGCTGATCAGAACGGCCGCAAAGCTGGTCTGCGGTGCGGGCGCCGCCTCCCTCACTCCCTCCGACGCGCGGCGCATCGTCACCATGGCGGGCATCGACCCGGCCGCGCACACCGGTCACGCGCATCTCGCCGAAGCGGCGGCCACGGGGCCGGAGGCGCCCTCGCTGGCCATGGTGCTCGGACACCTGCTGGCCGGGATCGCGACCGGACTGCTGCTGCGGCGCGGGGACGCTGCGCTGCTGCGGCTCATGCTGCTGTCCGCCGGCTCGGCCCACGAGGTCGCCGGTGCGGCGCGGCTGCGCGCCCTGCGTGCGGCCGTCGTGCTCGTACGGGCCCTGCGCGCCGGTCTGCCCGGCGCGCCGGGGCGCCTGCCCCGCCCGTCGGCGCACACGGCAGGACCGCCCCCGCCGACTGCCGGCGAGGTTCTTCAGCACACGGTGATCAGGCGCGGGCCGCCGCGCGTATTCGTCCTCAGCGCCTGATCGCGGCTCGCTCGACGGGAGCGGAGCCGCCGCGCCCGCGCACGCCCGTGCGCCGGCGCACCTCGTCTCTCCTTCACCGTGGAGTGTTTGCCAGCATGAACGTCTACCGCGCTGCCGCCGCTGCCGTCGTCGCCGCAGCCTCCGTCGTCGTCTTCTCCGGCGCCGCCTGTGCGCACGTCAGCGTGCAGCCGCAGGGCGAGGCCGCCAAGGGCGGCTACGCGACCGTCAACTTCAAGGTCCCCAACGAGCGCGACAACGCCTCGACCGTCAAGCTCGAGGTCAGCCTGCCCACCGAGCACCCGCTGGCGTCCGTCATGCCGCAGCCGGTGCCCGGCTGGAAGGTCGAGGTCACCAAGGCGAAGCTCGACAAGCCGCTCGAGGTGCACGGCAAGCAGATCACCGAGGCCGTCTCCAAGGTCACCTGGACCGCGGACGGCTCGAAGATCGGCCCCGGCCAGTTCCAGCAGTTCCCGCTCTCCCTCGGTCAGCTGCCCGAGGCCGCCGACCAGATGGTCTTCAAGGCGCTCCAGACGTACGACAACAAGGAGGTCGTGCGCTGGATCGAGGAGCCGAAGGAGGGCGGCGAGGAGCCCGAGTCCCCCGCTCCCGTGCTGAAGCTCTCCGCGGCGACCGAGGACCACCACGGCACGGGTGCGACGGACGCCTCGGCCGAGAACAAGAACGGCGGACACGACGACGAGGGCGCGCACAGCGAGTCCGCGGCGGCCTCCTCGTCCGGCGGCAGCGACACCACGGCCCGCATCCTGGGCGTCGTCGGCATCGTCGTCGGCGCGGCGGGGGTCGCCTTCGGCGTCCTCGCCGGACGCCGCCGCAGCTCCTGAAACGCCGTCCACCACGTCTGGAACCTGCTCAATGCGTAAGAACACCTTGCTCGCGGCCGCGCTCGTCGTGGCCGCCGGGCTCACCCTGTCCGCCTGCGCCACCGGTGACGAAGGGGCCGCCAAGCCCAACTTCGACGTCTCGGCGCAGGAGAGGACCGCGGCCGCGACGGTGCTCGACAAGCCGTACGCCAAGCCGGACCTCGTCCTGACCGACACCCGTGGCGAGACGTTCGACCTGCGGGAGCGGACCAAGGGCAAGCCGACCCTGATCTACTTCGGCTACACCCACTGCCCCGACGTCTGCCCGCTGACGATGAGCAACATCTCCATCGCCAGGAAGCAGCTGCCCAAGGCCGACCAGGACAAGCTCCAGGTCGTCTTCGTCACCACCGACCCCGAGCGCGACACCCCCGCCGAGCTCGGCACGTGGCTGCCGAGCGCGGGCGACCCGTCCTTCATCGGCCTGACCGGCGAGTTCCCGGCCATCCAGGCGGGCGCACGCGCGATCGGCATCGGCATCGACCCGCCGAAGAAGGAGAAGGACGGCACCGTCGTCTCCATGCACGGCGCTCAGGTCATCGCCTTCTCTCCGAAGACCGACAAGGGCTACGTCCTGTACGGCGAGGACACCACGGCCGACGACTGGGCGAAGGACCTGCCCGCGCTGATCAAGGGCGAGAGGCCGTGATCCGCCGGCGTACGTCCCTGGCCGTCGCCGTCGCCGTGAGCGCCGGTCTGGCACTGTCGGGCTGCTCGGCGGACGCCGGGCCGGAGCTGGCGGTCAGCGGCGCCTTCATGCCGCAGCCCGTCGACGACATGGCCGCCGGGTTCCTCACCGTCGAGAACAGCGGGGGGAGCGCGGACACGCTCACCTCGGTCACGAGCGACATCTCGGACGACGTCACGATCCACCGGACGACGGACCGGAAGATGCGCGAGGTGGCGTCGTTCGACATCCCCGCGGACGGCACGCTCGATCTCGAACGCGGCGGCAGCCACATCATGTTCATGGCGCTCAAGCAGCGGCCGAAGCAGGGCGACAAGGTCGCGGTCGAGCTGCACTTCGAGAAGTCGGACCCGATCACGGTGGAGGTCCCCGTCAAGGAGACCACCTACAACCCGCAGAAGCAGTGAGGGACTGATCGCATGATGACAGCCACCGCCCCGCGCTTCGGCCCGTCCCCGCTGCGGCGACTGCTCGCCGCGATCGTGCTCGCCGGCACGCTCGTCGGCGCTCTGCTGGCCGGTGCGGGCCCCGCGTCGGCGCACGCCGCGCTGATCACGAGCGACCCGAAGGACGGGGCGGTGGTGGCCACCGCGCCCAAGGAGGTCACGCTCACCTTCTCCGAGCAGATCGCCATGGGCGACGACTCAATCCGCGTGCTCGAACCGAGCGGCAAGCGCGCCGACACGGCCGAGATCCGCGACCTCGGCTCCGGCGGCACCGTCAGGTACGGCGTCCCCCTGCACGCGGGTCTGCCGAACGGCACGTACACCGTGGCCTGGAAGGCGGTCTCCGCCGACAGCCACCCGGTCTCCGGGGCCTTCACCTTCTCCATCGGCGCGCCGTCGAAGACCACCGTCGCGCTGCCCGACCAGGAGGCCGGCGGCGGGGTCGTCGGCCTGCTGTACGGGATCGCGCGCTACGCCGCGTACGCGGGCTTCGTCCTGCTCACGGGTGGTGCGGCCTTCGTGCTCCTGTGCTGGCGGCGCGGTGCGTCGGTGCGGCCCGTGCAGCGTCTCGTCGCCCAGGGGTGGGTCACGCTGACCGCAGCCACGCTGGCGATGCTGCTGCTGCGTTCGCCGTACACCGGCTCCGGCGAGCTCGCGGACGCGCTCGACCTCGGCGGGCTGGGGGACGTCCTGGAGACGAAGACCGGCGCCGCGCTCGTCTCCCGGCTGCTGCTGCTCGGAGCGGCCGCGCTCTTCGTCGCGGTGCTCTTCGGCGCCTATGCCCGCTCGTTTCCCACCCCCCTGTCCGACGGCGCTCCGCGCCGGCCGGCCGATGCGCGCGAGGGCGAGGAGGAACGCAAGGACCTCACCTTCGGGCTCGCCCTGGGCGGCTCGGTCGTCGCGGCCGGGATCGCCGCGACCTGGGCGCTGTCGGAGCACGCGTCCACCGGCATCCAGCCGGGGATCGCGATGCCGGTGGACGTCCTGCACCTGCTGGCCGTCGCGGTCTGGCTGGGTGGTCTGGCCACGCTGCTGGTGGCGCTGTACCGCGCGCCGTCCGTGGAGCGCGAGGCCGTACAGCGGTTCTCCACAGCCGCGTTCTGGAGCGTCGTGGTGCTGGCGGCGACCGGGCTCTACCAGTCGTGGCGGCAGGTCGGCTCGTGGTCGGCGCTCACCGGAACGCGGTACGGACAGCTGCTCCTGCTCAAGATCGGCCTCGTGGTGGTGCTGGTCGCCGTCGCGTGGATCTCGCGGCGCTGGACCACGCGCCTGTCCGAGGTCACGGCGGCCGGACCCGCAGACGACGAGAAGAACGCGGAGGACGACCCCGCCGAGGACGCCGACGCCGAGCCGGCCGACTCCGTCCGCGCCGCTCAACTCGCCCGCCAGAAGGCCGCGATGGCCACGGCCGAACGCAGGCGCACCAGGGACGCCGACGCCGAGCGCTCCGGACTGCGCCGTACCGTGCTGGCCGAGACCGCGGTCGCGGTCGTGCTGCTGGCCGTGACGACGGTGCTCACGTCGACCGAGCCGGGGCGTACGGAGGAGGATGCCGCGCGCGGCGGCGAGCGGTCGGCCGCTCCCCAGGCCACCGGACCCGTCGAGATCGAGCTGCCCTTCGACACGGGCGGCGAACAGGGCAAGGGCACCGTACGGCTCAGCCTCGACCCCGCGCAGCCGGGCGCGAGCGAGATGCACGTGTGGACGGAGACGCCGGACGGCGAACCGCTGGACGCCCCCGAGCTGAAGGTCTCGTTCACCCTGCAGGCCAAGGAGATCGGCCCGCTGCCCATCACGCCGGACCGGGTGGCGGCGGGACACTGGAGCGCGAGTGCGGTCCAGATCCCGATGCCCGGCGACTGGCAGGTCAAGGTGACCGTGCGCACCTCCGACATCGACCAGACCACCGTCGACAAGAACATCAGGATCGGCTGAACCCAGTGAGCGACAACGACATCTCCAGGCGGCGGGTGCTCGGCGCCGCCGGCGCCGCGGGCGCGACCGGGCTCGTGTCCGGCGCCGCGGGCGGCGCCGCCGCCTACGCCGCCTCGTCGGACGCCCCGACGCCGCTGACCTCGGTCGGCGCCACCGGCGTCGCCTTCCACGGCAGGCACCAGGCGGGGATCACCGACCCGCAGCAGGCCCACGGGCATCTGGTCGCCTTCGACCTCGCGCCCGGCGCCGGGCGCAAGGAGGCGGCCGCGCTGATGAGGCGCTGGTCGGCCCTGGCGGCGGAGCTGATGGCGGGGCGGCCCGCGGGGGACGGTGACACGGGCGTCGCGCTCGACGCCGGGCCGTCGTCGCTGACCGTCACCTTCGGGTTCGGCCGTACCTTCTTCGACCGTACGTCCCTGATCGCCGAACGCCCCGTGCAGCTGGACCCGTTGCCGGCCTTCTCCTCGGACCGTCTCGACCCGAAGCGCTCCGACGGCGATCTGTGGGTGCAGATCGGCGCGGACGACGCGCTCGTCGCCTTCCACGCGCTGCGCGCGATCCAGAAGTCGGCGGGCGGGGCCGCGCGGGTGCGCTGGCAGATGAACGGCTTCAACCGCTCCCCCGGCGCGACCGCGAAGCCGATGACCGCCCGCAACCTGATGGGCCAGATCGACGGCACCGGCAACCCCAATCCGTCCGAACCGGACTTCCGGCAGCGGGTCTTCGTGCCGCAGGCGACCGAGCACGCCTGGATGGCGGGCGGTTCGTACGCCGTCGTGCGCCGCATCCGGATGCTGCTCGACGACTGGGAGAAGCTGTCGCTGAGGAAGCAGGAGCAGGTCATCGGCCGCCGCAAGTCCGACGGCGCTCCGCTGACGGGCGGTACGGAGACGACGGAGCTCGCCCTCGACGAGACCGGTCCCGACGGAAGGCTCGTGATCCCCGACAACGCGCACGCGCGCATCTCCGCGCCCGAGCAGAACGGCGGCGCCGCGATGCTGCGGCGGCCCTTCTCCTTCCACGACGGGATCGACGCCGACGGGACGCCCGACGCGGGGCTGCTCTTCGTCTGCTGGCAGGCCGACCCGCTGCGCGGCTTCGTGCCGGTGCAGCGCAAGCTCGACCGGGGCGACGCGCTGTCGCCGTTCATCCGGCACGAGGCGAGCGGACTGTTCGCGGTGCCGGGCGGGCCGGCGAAGGGCGAGTACGTGGGGCAGCGACTGCTGGAGGGCTGAGCGGGAGGCGTACGGGCGGGTCCGCGGCGCATTAGGGTGACGGTATGTCGGCCACGCGCTACACGTATCTCGGTCCCGAGGGCACCTTCACGGAGGCCGCCCTGCGTACCCTGCCGGAAGCCGCGACCCGGGAGCTCGTCCCGATGGTCTCGGTGCCCGCCGCACTCGACGCCGTACGGGCGGGTGAGGCCGCGGCGGCGCTCGTGCCGATCGAGAACTCCGTGGAGGGCGGCGTCACGGCCACCCTCGACGAACTGGCGTCGGGCGAGCCGCTGATGATCTACCGCGAGGTCGTCCTGCCCATCGCCTTCGCGCTGCTCGTGCGCCCGGGCACCGAGCTCTCCGAGATCAAGACGGTGACCGGCCACCCGGTGGCCCAGCCGCAGGTGCGCAACTGGCTGCGCGCCCATCTGCCGGACGCGCTGTGGGAGTCGGCCGCGTCGAACGCGGACGGGGCGCGGCTCGTCCAGGAGGGACGGTTCGACGCCGCCTTCGCGGGCGCGTTCGCCGCGGCGACGTACGGGCTGGAGGCGCTGGTCACCGAGATCCACGACGCCGAGAACGCCGAGACGCGGTTCGTGCTGGTGGGCCGGCCGGCCCGGCCGGCGGCGCCGACGGGCGCGGACAAGACGTCCGTGGTGATCTGGCAGCGCGAGGACCATCCGGGTGCGCTGATGGAGCTGCTCCAGGAGTTCGCCGTACGCGGGGTCAACCTGATGCTGCTCCAGTCGCGGCCGACCGGCGCGGGCATCGGGAACTACTGCTTCGCCATCGACGCCGAGGGCCACGTCTCGGACCGCCGGGTGGGCGAGGCGCTGATGGGCCTGAAGCGGATCTGCCAGGAGGTCCGGTTCCTCGGCTCCTACCCCAGGGCCGGGGTGGCGCCCGAGCAGGTGCGTCCGCTGCGCGCGGGGACGTCGGACGCCGAGTTCACCGCCGCGTCCGACTGGCTGGCGCGCTGCCAGGACGGCCGCGCACAGGACTGAGTCGTACCGGCAGATTTTCGTTGTCCACAGAACTTATCCACAGGCGCGCTTCTCGACCTGGGGACAAGTCGACAACGCATCACCGCATCGTCGACAAATCGGCCCAGGACTCCCCCTTCCCTCCACAGAGCGGCAGGTCGGCCCCTGTCACCCTCTTTCCATTGATCAACCCTTCAGGGCGAGGAATTCCCACCCGAATGAGTGTGTGGGGACGGTTTGATCAGCGAATCCTCGGGCACTCATGCGCCTTTCGGAATGATCAATTCCATAGTCCACAGACGGTTCGCACACCCTGTGGATAACCGCGCTTCCCGCCGAACACCTGTGGACAAGCGGTCCACGATCCGGACGGGGGCCTGGAGAATTGGCGCCCGGGGCGAGGAATTGCCTCGCCTTTATCAATTCCGGCAATTCGGGCAAAGTGACACGCAATGCAGTATCGGGTGGGGTGGGCCCGAGTCGGCACCGGTAGCCTGGTGGGGTGATTGACCTTCGCCTGCTCCGTGAGGACCCCGACCGTGTTCGCGCCTCCCAGCGCGCCCGTGGAGAGGATGTCGACCTCGTCGACGCACTTCTCTCCGCCGATGAGCGGCGAAGGTCCTCGGGCCTCCGCTTCGACGAGCTGCGTTCCGAGCAGAAGTCGCTCGGCAAGCTCATCCCCAAGGCCTCTCCCGAGGAGCGCGCCGAGCTTCTGAAGAAGGCCGAGCAGCTCAAGGCCGACGTCAAGGCCGCCGAGGCCGCGCAGAACGACGCCGACGAGGAGACCAGGCAGCTCCTGCTCAAGCTCGGCAACATCGTCCACCCGGACGTTCCGGTCGGCGGCGAGGAGGACTTCGTCGTCCTGGAGACGCACGGCACCATCCGCGACTTCGCCGCCGAGGGCTTCGAGCCCAAGGACCACCTGGAGCTCGGCGAGGCGCTCGGCGCCATCGACGTCGAGCGCGGCGCCAAGGTCTCCGGCTCGCGCTTCTACTACCTGACCGGCGTCGGCGCCCTCCTGGAACTCGCCCTCGTCAACGCAGCGATCGCCCAGGCGACCGAGGCCGGCTTCGTCCCGATGCTCACCCCCGCGCTGGTCCGCCCGCGCGCCATGGAGGGCACCGGCTTCCTCGGCCAGGCCTCGGAGAACGTGTACCACCTGGAGAAGGACGACTACTACCTGGTCGGTACCTCCGAGGTCCCGCTCGCCGCGTACCACATGGACGAGATCATCGACGGCGACAAGCTGCCGCTGCGGTACGCGGGCTTCTCCCCCTGCTTCCGCCGCGAGGCCGGCACGTACGGCAAGGACACCCGCGGCATCTTCCGGGTCCACCAGTTCGACAAGGTCGAGATGTTCTCGTACGTCGCTCCGGAGGACGCCGAGGCCGAGCACAAGCGGCTGCTGGAGTGGGAGAAGCAGTGGCTGACCGGCCTGGAACTGCCGTTCCAGGTGATCGACGTCGCCACCGGTGACCTCGGCGCCTCGGCCTCGCGCAAGTACGACTGCGAGGCGTGGATCCCGACCCAGGGCAAGTACCGCGAGCTGACCTCCGCCTCGAACTGCGACGGCTTCCAGGCGCGCCGCCTGTCCGTCCGCATGCGCGACGGCAAGAAGGTGCAGCCGCTGGCGACGCTGAACGGCACGCTGTGCGCCGTGCCGCGCACCATCGTGGCGATCCTCGAGAACCACCAGCTGGCCGACGGTTCGGTGCGCGTCCCCGCGGTCCTGCGTCCCTACCTCGGCGGCCGCGAGGTGCTGGAGCCGATCTCCAAGTGAGTCCCGCCCCCTTCCCGTACAAGCTCGTCGCGACGGACCTGGACGGCACGCTGCTGCGTGGCGACGAGACGGTCTCGGAGCGCACCCGTGACGCGCTCGCCGCGGCCACCGCGGCGGGTGCCGCGCACATCGTCGTCACCGGGCGCGCGGTGCCGTGGACGCGGCACATCCTGGACGACCTCGGCTACGACGGCCTGGCCGTGTGCGGGCAGGGGGCGCAGGTCTACCACGCGGGCGAGCACCGGCTGCTGACGTCGGTCACCCTCGACCGGCAGCTGGCCGGGCTCGCCCTCTCCAAGATCGAGGCGGAGGTCGGCCCGCTGCTGCTGGCGGCGAGCCGGGACGGGCTCGACGGCGACGTGCTGATCGGCGAGGGCTACCGGGTGCAGGAAGGCCCGCTGCCGTACGTGCCGATGAAGGACCCGGCCGACCTGTGGGCCGCTCCGCTGAACAAGGTCTACATCCAGCATCCGACGCTGGAGGACGACGAGCTCGCGACGGTGGCCAGGGCGATGGTCGGCAGTCTCGTGGACGTGGTGATGGCGGGCGCCGGGATCGTGGAGATCCTCCCGCTGGGCCTGAGCAAGGCCACGGGCCTGTCGCTGGCCGCGCGCCGGCTGGGCGTGCGGGGCGCGGACACGATCGCCTTCGGCGACATGCCGAACGACATACCGATGTTCGGCTGGGCCGCGCACGGCGTGGCGATGGCGAACGCGCACGACGAACTGAAGGCTGTGGCCCACGAGATCACGGCGTCGAACGAGAACGACGGCATCGCGGTGGTCCTGGAGCATCTGCTCCGGGGCTGACGGCGGAGGATGCGCGGATCGAACGCGCGCAGGGTCGGAGCCCTGACGACGGCTTAGCAAGCCGCTGCCTTACCACTCGGCCAATCCTCCGGGAGGGGGGCGGCCCGCGCGGATGCGCGCTCGAAGCGGCCGCCCCCTGGGCAGCCGCTCCGGGCGGCCGTGCGGAGGGTGATGACTACTCCGCGGCCTGCCCGGTGCCGCCCCGACGGGAGCACAACGGACCTCGACTCGAACTCTCGGTCATCGCCGCACTCCTCTCCCGGTCGGTGGCACCGGCACCTCGCACGGATGTGCGGTACCGGCTTCAACCACTCTGCCCGGTAGGGGCGTTCGGCGCCAACGGATTTCTCGTCAGCGGGCCCGCAGGACCTCCACGTTGAAGACGTGCGCGCCGAGCGCGGTGGCCACCCCCACGAACAGCAGCGCGAAGTGCTCCTGGCCCCGGGCCGTGGCGATGCCGCCGAGGTCGAGCCGGGACGCGGCCGGCCAGCCGAAGCCCTCCAGCAGTTCGCCGACACGCTCCTTGGCCCCGGCGTCGTCCCCGGACAGGAAGACCGTGCCGGGCGAGGTCAGGAGCTCGGGACGGACCATGACCGAGGCGTCCATGGTGCACAGCGTCTTGACGACCTTGGTGTCCGGCAGCGCCCGCTGGAGAATTTCCCCCACGCTGTCGTTGTGGTGCACCAGCTCCATGGCGGGCGTCAGGGCGACGGTGACGTCGAGCAGCACCTTGCCGACCAGCTGCGGCCGCACGGAGGCGAGGAGTTCGACGCTCTCGGAGGTCCCCGGCGTGGCGTTGACGACGATGTCCCCGTGTGCGGCCGCCTCGGCCACGGGGACCACGGGGTGGTCCAGGTCCTTCCTGTTCTGCGGGTCGCGGGAGCCGAGCACCACGTCGTGCCCGGTGCGAGCGGCGCCGGCCGCGAGTGTTCTGGCGACGTTTCCTGTGCCGATGATCGCGATGTTCGTCATGGGTGTGACGCTAGGCGGCGCACAGCCCCGGCCGTATCGGGCTACGTGCCCGGACACGGTCGGGCTGTGGACGTAGGCCCGACCGGCCGAGTGGTCAGCAGCGGGCGGTCAGCGACGCCTGCGGCGACGGAGATCTCTGAGCCGGCGGGCGAAGTCGTCCATCCTCGCGTCCATCCGGATCATGTCGTCGGACAGTTCGCACAACCGGTTGCTCATCGCACCGACCACACGGTTGGTGGCATCCAGTCGCTGGTCGAGACTGTCGAGCCGCTGCGACATCCGGTTCAGGACGGGGCCGAGCTCCCGCAGGGCGGTGCCCACACCGGCGAGGCAGTGCTCGGCGTCGGTGACTCGGCGGTCGAGCGATGCGTAGCCCTCGCGCCACCCCTCCTCCGCGTCGAGGAGGTAGGTGCGCACGCGCCGGGCGATGTCGCTGTCGCGCAGGAGCATGGCGACGTTGAGCACGGCACGGCGGGTGAAGAGGGTGAGGCTGGAGCGGCGCTGTGGATAACTCGCAACACCCTCGGATGAGAGTGACAAGTTGTCACTCGGATATTCGCGCAGGTCAGAGCCACGCAACACCTGCATCCCGTTCTCGGTGAGCTCTTCACGGTGCCGAGACGTCATCTGCCTGATGACAGCTGTGGATACTTCGAAGTACACCGCGACGCCGTCTGTGGACACATGCATGCTGTCCGGCAGCAGCCGGAGAGGAAAAACGGGCCGGCCCCCGCCCGACCGGGCAGGGGCCGCCGTGCGCCGACCGTCACTCCTCGCCGGCGAGCTTGAGCACGCGCAGCCTCTGGCCCGCGTACCAGGTCGCCGCCACGGTCACCCCTGCCAGCAGCGCCACGGCGGCGGGCAGGCCGACGTCCGAGCCGATCATTCCCTCGCCGCCGATCCTCTCGGCCAGCGACAGGGACCACTGCTGGACGCTGAGCGTCCGGGCCCCGGGGACCAGGCTGCCGAACAGCGTCTCCCACACCAGGGCGTAGACGAGCCCGATGACCACCGCGTGCCGGCTGACCGTGCCGAGCAGCAGGAAGAGGGCGCTGTACGCGATGGAGGCGACCAGGGCCGCGACGGTGCAGGCGATGGCGATCTGCTGCCCGTTGCCGTTCAGGATGAAGCCGGCGACGAACGTGGGGACGGCCGAGAAGGCCATGGTCACGGCGATCGCCACGATCAGCTTGGTGAAGATGATCGTCGGCCGTTTCACCGGTTTGGCGAGCAGGTAGACGATCGAACCGTCGTCGATCTCCGGGCCGATCGCACCCGTCCCCGCGATCACGCCGATCAGCGGCACCATCGTGGCGAGGGCGAACCCGCTCAGGACGTCGGCCGCGACCTGGTCGTCCGCGCCGTTGAACGCCCGCACGGCGGCGGCGATCAGCAGCAGCAGAGCGGGCAGCACGAACAGGATGGCGGCACGGCGCCTGCCGAGCACGGCCCGATAGGTGAGCCGGGCGACTGTGGGGTTGTACATGGACGTCACAGCTCCTTTCAGGCCGCTACGAGGTAGGAGAAGACCGATTCGAGGGACTCGTCGGACGGCGAGACCGTGAGCAGCCGGATGCCGTGCTCCCGCGCGACCTTCGGCAGCAGCTCGGTGAACCGGCCGAAGTCGACGGCCTGGATGCGCAGCGCCCCCTCGCCGAGGTCGACCTCGATGCCGGCTGTGGACGGGTCGGCGATCAGGGCGGCGGCGAGCGCCCGGTCGTCGCTGGAGCGGACCAGATAGCGGTGCGGGCGGTCCGTCATCAGGCGGCGGATCCGGCGGAAGTCGCCGCTGGCCGCGTGCCGCCCGGCGACGATCACCTCGATGTGGGAGGCCAGTTGCTCGACCTCCTCCAGGATGTGCGAGGAGAACAGCACGGTACGGCCGTCCGCGCCCATGCGGCGCAGCAGGTCCATGAGCTGCATGCGCTGGCGCGGGTCCATGCCGTTGAACGGCTCGTCCAGCAGCAGCACGGCGGGGTCGTGGACGAGCGCGGAAGCCATCTTCACGCGCTGGCGCATGCCCTTGCTGTACGTCGCGATCTTGCGGTCCTGGGCGTACTCCATCTCGACCGTGGCGAGCGCCCGTGCGGCCTCGCGGCCGCCCAGGCCGTGCAGTTCGGCGTTGGCGACGACGAACTCGCGGCCGGTGAGGA
This sequence comes from Streptomyces sp. NPDC002867, assembly GCF_053591895.1. Lineage (NCBI taxonomy): Bacteria > Bacillati > Actinomycetota > Actinomycetes > Kitasatosporales > Streptomycetaceae > Streptomyces > Streptomyces sp. NPDC002867. The sequence continues at coordinate 83,231 of NZ_JBSFUR010000002.1, forward strand.
AGTCGTACATCGCCTCCCGCTCGGGGACGACGCCGATCTGCCGGTAGACCGACTCGTTGCGCCAGATCGGCCGGCCGTCGAGAGTGACGGTGCCGGTGGAGGGGGCGAGGAAGCCGCCCATCATGTTGATGAGGGTGGACTTTCCGGCGCCGTTGGGGCCGAGGAGACCGGTGACGCCGGGGCCGATCGCCATGGTGACGTCGTTGACGGCCACCACGTTGCCGAACCAGCGCGACGCGTGCTCGATGTTGACCGTTGTCACAGGCCGACCTTCCGGTAGCGGCGCATCAGCACGGCGTACGAGCCGGCGACGAGCGCGAGGACGACGAGGAGGTAGACGACGCCGGCGCCGGTTCCCGGGCCCTCGCCGCCCGGGAAGGCGGACGTGGCGCCGAGGAACGCGGTCTGCACCCCGTCGATGAGCGTGACCGGCGAGAACAGGCCCAGCCACGGGACGGCGCCCGCCGAGCCGGTCTCCCAGGCGATGGCCTGGACCGTGGACACGGCGCCGTAGGTGATGGTGAGCGTCGCGATCACGGCGGCGACGCCGAAACCGCGCCGCGGTGTGAAGGCGGCGAGCACGAGGCCGATGCCGCCGAAGAGGACGGAGAGGAGAGCCACGGAGACCATGCCCTGCGCGAAGCCCTTCGTCTGGTCGGCGAAGTCGAACTTCGCGAGCAGCGCGCCCAGATAAAGGATGACCAGCGGCGTGGCCGTGAGGACGAAGAGCGCGGAGGCCATCGCCGCGAACTTGGCGACCACGTAGTCGATGCGCTCGATGGGACGCGAGAAGTACAGCGGGACCGACTTGAACCGCAGGTCGCGTGAGACGGACTGCGGTGCCTGCGCCGCCAGGAACAGGGCGATCAGCGCCTGCATGATGATCGCGTAGCGGGTGTACTCCACCGGCAGGTCGGACATCGAGGGCACCGAGATCGCGACGGCCACCATGATCGCCGCCACGAGGCACATGATGCCGAGCAGGATCATCGGCAGGACCTTGGACTTGGCGGAGCGGCCGAGGCCGTACGCGCCGCGCAACGACTGCGAGTAGAGCGAGCGGCGCGCGTAGGCGCGGCCGAGGCGAGGGCCGTCGTAGGTGCGGTACCCGATGTTGTGGATCCGCGTGGTCTCCGGGGCCCCGGGGGTCTGCGTGCTCACCGGGTCTGCACCTCCATGGGCCGGTCGGCCGTCTGCGGGCGGAAGACCTCCGCGATGTGGTGACGGCGCTGTTCCATCCGGACGAGACCGAGGCCGAGGTCGGCGACGGTGTCCCGGACGATGTCGTACGTCTCCTCGCCGGCCGCCTCGAGCAGCAGGATGTGGCCCGCGCCGGGCAGGCCCTCCTCGGTCCGCTCGTGCAGCGTGACCCCGGCCGCGGCGAGCGCGGCCCGCAGCGCGGCGGTGCCGTCGGGGTGCGTCTCGGAGTCGGTGACCTCGACCGCGAGGGTGGCTGTGGTCTGCGTGAAGTCCTTCGTGGAACTGGAGCGCAGCAGCGTGCCGCCGTCGATGACGACGACGTGGTCGCAGGTGCGCTCCAGTTCGCCGAGGAGATGGGACGTGACCAGGACCGAGATGCCGAAGTCGGTGTGGATGCGGCGGATCAGGCCGAGCATCTCGTCGCGGCCGACCGGATCGAGTCCGTTCGTCGGCTCGTCGAGGAGGACGAGCTGCGGGTCGTGGACGAGGGCCTGCGCCAGCTTCACGCGCTGCTTCATGCCGGTCGAGTAGCCGCCGATGGGGCGGTAGCGCTCCTCGTAGAGGCCGACATGGCGCAGCGTGTCGGCGGTGCGCTCGCGGGCGGCCGTCGGCGGCAGTCCCGACATGCGCGCCATGTGGACGACGAACTCGGTGGCCGAGACGTCGGGCGGCAGGCAGTCGTGCTCGGGCATGTAGCCGACGCGCTCGCGGATCTGCGCTCCGCTCGTGGCCACGTCGAGTCCGAGCACGGCGGCACGGCCCTCGGTGGCGGGGGACAGACCCAGCAGGATCTTGATCAACGTGGACTTGCCGGCTCCGTTGGCGCCCACCAGGCCGGTCACACCGGGGCCGATGTCCAACGAGAGCCGGTCAAGCGCGGTCACCCTCGGGAACCGCTTGCTCAGGCTTTCGGTCGCGATCACAGTCACGCTTCGACGGTAGTGGCGGCCGCCACACCTGACGTCAGCCTCGCGTCCCGATGTGCGTCCGACTCGAGAGGTACGGACCCGTAGGGGCGATGCGACCTGAGGCGACCTCACCTCGGGGGTCCGGGGGTTTCCACAGGCCGCACGCGCCCCTTGACGTGACCGCCGGGCATGGTCACATTCATCGGTGTCGCGTTACGGCTCGTAGTCGCCCGGGAGACGGACGGTGGCGTGGTCTCGTGCCCGGGGGCCGGCGACCTGCCGCAGGTGCGGTGCCGGGCGGAGGGGAGATGATCCGGTGAGCGGTCTGCAGGGGGCGCGCGAGCGCCGGGTCCGTACGGGCGGTGTCGAGCTGTGCGTCGCCGAGCTGGGCGACGAGACGCGGCCGACCGTGCTGCTGGTGCACGGTTATCCGGACAGCAAGGAGGTCTGGTCCGAGGTCGCGGCCGGGCTCGCCGACCGCTTCCACGTCGTGCTGTACGACGTCCGGGGCCACGGCGCCTCCACCGCCCCCGTCCCGCTGCGCGGCGGCTTCACGCTGGAGAAGCTGACGGACGACTTCCTCGCCGTGGCCGACGCGGTGAGTCCGGACCGGCCGGTGCACCTCGTGGGGCACGACTGGGGGTCGGTGCAGTCCTGGGAGTTCGTCACGGTCCGGCGCACCGAGGGCCGCATCGCCTCGTTCACCTCCGTGTCCGGGCCGTCCCTGGACCATTTCGGGCACTGGATCAAGCAGCGGATGCGCCGGCCCACCCCGCGCCGCGTCGGACAGCTCCTCGGCCAGGGCGCCAAGTCCTGGTACGTGTACCTGCTGCACACGCCGGTGCTGCCGGAGCTGGCCTGGCGCGGGCCGCTGGGCAAGCGGTGGCCCAGGATGCTGGAGCGCGTCGAGCGCGTGGCCGCCGGGGACTATCCGACGGCCTCGCTGCCCCGGGACGCGGCGCACGGGGCCTGGCTCTACCGGGACAACGTCCGGGCACGGCTGCGCCGCCCCCGCGCCGACGCCTACGCGCACGCGCCGGTCCAGCTGATCACGCCGACCGGTGACGCCTTCCTGTCGGAGCGGCTCTACGACGACCTCGACGCCTGGGTGCCGCGGCTCACCCGCCGCACCCTGGCCGCCCAGCACTGGGTGCCGCGCACCCGCCCGGACCAACTGGCGGCCTGGATCGGCGACTTCGTCACGGCCCACGAGTCCGGCACGGCACCCTCGGGCCCTCCTTCCGCGGCGGCGCCGCAGGGGCCGTACGCACAGCGGTTCGGCGGCCGGCTCGTGCTCGTGACGGGCGCGGCGAGCGGCATAGGGCGGGCCACCGCCTTCGCCTTCGCCGAGGCCGGGGCGCGCGTCGTCGCGGTGGACCGGGACGCGGAGGGCGCCGCCCGGACCGCGGAGCTTGCGCGGCTGACGGGGGCGGCCGACGCCTGGGCCGAGACCGTCGACGTGGGCGACGAGCAGGCGATGGAGAAGCTGGCCGAGAAGGTCACCACGGAGTACGGGGTGGTGGACGTCCTCGTCAACAACGCCGGGATCGGCCTGTCGGGCTCGTTCCTCGACACGAGCACCGACGACTGGAAGAAGGTCCTCGACGTCAACCTGTGGGGCGTGATCCACGGCTGCCGGCTCTTCGGGGGCCGGATGGCGGAACGCGGCCAGGGCGGCCACATCGTCAACGTCGCGTCGGCCGCCGCCTATCTGCCGTCCCGGACGCTTTCCGCGTACAGCACGTCCAAGGCGGCCGTGCTGATGCTCAGCGAGTGCCTGCGCGCGGAGCTCGCCGGCCGGGGCATCGGCGTCTCCGTGATCTGCCCCGGCATCGTGAACACCGACATCACCGCGACGGCGCGCTTCGCCGGGGCGGACGAGGCGGAGCAGAAGCGGCGGCAGAAGAAGGCGGCCCGGCTGTACGGGCTGCGCAACTACCCGCCGGAGAAGGTCGCCGAGGCGGTCCTGAGGGCCGTCATGAGGAACCAGGCGGTGGTGCCCGTGACGCCGGAGGCGCGGGGCGCCCGTGTCATGGCGCGGTTCACGCCGAGGGTGCTGCGCGCGCTCGCCCGGATGGAACCTCCCCTGTGAGCGGCGCCGAGTACCGGATCGCGGATCTGGCGCATCACAGCGGTGCCACGGTCCGCACCATCCGCGCCTACCAGGACCGCCGGTTGCTGCCCCCGGCCCGAGCGGCGCGGCCGGGCCAGCGTGTACGGATCGGCGTCGCACCTCACCAGGCTGCGTCGGATCGCGGATCTCCTCGACCGCGGCTACACGCCGCATCGATCAAGGAGTTGCTGGAGGCGTGGGACGCGGGCCGCGGCCTGGGCGGGGTGCTCGGGCTCGTCGTCGAGGTGCAGGGGCCGTGGACCGACGAGGAGGCGGCACGCGTCACCCGGGCCGAACTGGCCGAGAAATTCGGGGGGTCGGCCGATGAGGAGTCGCTTGCCGACGCCGTGGAGCTCGGCGTGCTGGAACGGATCCCGGGCCGCGAGGACGAGTTCCTGGTACCGAGCCCGCAAGAGCTGGCCGCGGCCGCTGAGTTGCACGCCGCCGGTGTGCCGCTGTCGGCAATCTCCGGGCGGCTCAAGGAGCTTCGGGGGCAGGTCGAGCACATCGCCGCGCACTTCCTGGAGTTCACGGCCGAGCACGTCTTCGCCCGGTTTCCGGGGCACCGGCCGCCGACGGACGCGGAAGCGGCGGAAGCGGCCGTTCTGGTCCGGCGTCTTCCCTAGCTCGCACAGCAGACGGTCGACGCGGAACTGGCGCGTGCGATGGGGGTCTTCGCCTCCCGGCACCTCCAGCGGCACCTGTCGTCGGGCGGCCCGGCACCTGCGGAGCAGGAGCAGCGTCCGGTGATGTCGCCCGTGCGCACAATGGACGCTGTACGGAATCTGGTTGGCGAGGTACATGCTGCCGCGTTCATCGCGGCGGCCGCCGAACGCGAGGTGCGGGCACGGACGTTGGACTCACTAACCGCAACACACAACAGTGAAAGAGAATTTGGTCAAATAGGGTAAATGACACGGCTGTTGTCCACAGATTTGTCAATCTCCCTGTGGATAAGCCGAGTTGGTTGTGGACCAAACATTCGGGGCGCAAAAAAATTCCAGTGGCGTGGCCGACATCGTCGGGGCACGCTGAAGGTATGAACGCAAGACCCGTCGGCGCCTCCCCGGACGACCGGCGCACCGTCAAGGTGTCGAAGTACCTCTCGAAGCATCTGCGGCACCAGCCGGAGCGGATCGGCATCACCCTCGACGCGAACGGCTGGGTGCCGATCGACGAGCTGATGCGCGCGGCAGCGGAGCATGGCTTCCGCTTCACCCGCGCCGAGCTCGATCATGTCGTGGCCGTCAACGACAAGAAGCGCTTCACCGTCGACGGAGCCCGTATCCGCGCCAACCAGGGCCACACGGTGGACGTCGATCTCGGGCTCCCGCCGGCCGAACCGCCCGAGTACCTGTACCACGGCACCGTCGCGCGCAGCCTGGACGCGATCCGCGCCGAGGGACTGCGCCCGATGAACCGCCACGACGTCCACCTCTCGCCCGACCGGGAGACCGCCACCCGCGTCGGCGCCCGCCGGGGGCGCCCCGTGGTGCTGGCCGTCCACGCCGGCGCGCTGCACCGGGCGGGCCATGTCTTCCGGGTCAGCGCCAACGGCGTGTGGCTGACGGCCTCGGTACCCCCGGAGTTCATCCGCTTCCCGGGTGTCTAGCGGCCCCCCGCCCGTCTCGCTCCCCCGGGCGCCCCTGAGCCGCCGGTGCTGCGAGCGGTCGTGTGGCCGGGGCGGGGGGACGGGGCGTGTGGACGCCGCCGCCGGTCAGCGGCGGAGCTGTCCCAGGGCCTCCGTCGCGATCTGCTCGAAGACGGCCTGGTCGGCGGCGAAGACCGAGTCGGGGATGGGCGCGTGGATCACGATCTCGTCGAAACCGAGCGCGACGTGCCGGCCCGCGAAGTCGACGAACGCGTCCAGCGATTCCAGCGGCCGCCCCCGGTCGGGGGTGAACCCGGTCAGCAGGATCTTCTCCAGTTCGCCTTCGTCCCGGCCGACGTCGGCGCATGCCTTCGACAGCTTGTCCATCTGCCCGCGGAGGGCCTCGATCGACTGCTCGGGCGTCCCCGTCTCGAACAGCTTCGGGTCACCGGTCGTCACCCACGCCTGCCCGTGCGCGGCGGCGAGCCTCAGTCCCCGCGGCCCGGTGGCGGCGACGGCGAACGGCAGCCGCGGGCGCTGGACGCAGCCGGGGATGTTGCGCGCCTCGACCGCCGAGTAGAAGGTCCCCTCGTGGGTGACGGCCTCCTCGGTCAGCAGCCTGTCGAGCAGCGGCACGAACTCGGCGAACCGGTCGGCCCGCTCCCGCGGCGTCCACGCCTCCTGCCCGAGCGCCGTGGCGTCGAAGCCGACACCGCCCGCGCCGATACCGAGCGTGATCCGGCCGCCGGAGATGTCGTCCAGGGAGATCAGCTCCTTGGCGAGGGTCACCGGGTGCCGGAAGTTGGGGGAGGTCACGAGCGTGCCCAGCCGCAGCCGCTCGGTCGCGGCCGCAGCGGCGGTCAGCGTCGGAACGGCGCCGTACCAGGGCCCGTCCCGGAAGGTCCGCCACGACAGGTGGTCATAGGTGTACGCGGCGTGGAAACCGAGCTGCTCGGCGCGCAGCCACTGGTCGCGGCCGCCGTCGTGCCAGGGTCGTACGGGAAGGATCACGGTACTCAAACGCATGCATCGAGCGTACGGGGCGGCGCGCGGGAAAGCCGCCCCCTCAGATGTGCGCCCTCCCGCACGCCCGTGCACCCGGTACGGGAGAATGTCCCAGTGACCTCAGCTACCGATCCCCGCCACCTGCCCGCGACGCCCCGGCTGATCGCCACCGACCTCGACGGCACACTGCTGCGCGACGACAAGTCCGTCTCCGACCGGACCATCGCCGCACTCGCCGCCGCCGAGGAGGCCGGGATCGAGGTCTTCTTCGTGACCGGCCGCCCGGCCCGCTGGATGGACGTCGTGAGCGACCACGTCCACGGCCACGGCCTCGCGATCTGCGCGAACGGCGCGGCCGTCGTGGACCTGCACTCCGGCGGGCAGCTGCTCAAGGTCCGTGACCTGCCGAGGGCGAACGCGCTCGACGTGGTGACCGCCCTGCGGGCCGCGGCCCCCGGCACGTCGTTCGCCGTCGAACTGGCCACCGGCATCCACTACGAGCCGGAGTACCCGCCCTTCCACCTCGACCCGGGCGCGACCGTCGCCAGGGCCGAGAAGCTGCTCCACGAACCGCGGCCCGGCCTGGGCGCCCCCGTGCTCAAGCTGCTGGCCCACCACTCCGAGCTGACCCCCGACGGGTTCCTGGCGCTGGCCCGCACGGCCACCGTGGACCTCGCCTCCGTCACGCGCTCCAGCCCGACCGCCCTGCTGGAGATCAGCGGCCTGGGCGTGAGCAAGGCCAGCACGCTCGCCCTGTGCTGCGCGGAGCGCGGGATCTCGTCCGACGAGGTCGTGGCCTTCGGGGACATGCCCAACGACGTGGAGATGCTGACCTGGGCAGGCACCTCGTACGCGATGGGCAACGCCCATCCGGACGTCGTCGCCGCCGCCTCCGGGCGGACCGTCGCCAACAACGACGACGGTGTCGCCGTCGTCATCGAGCAGATCCTCACCCGGCACGCGCGGGCGCGGGGCTGACGGGCCCCGGCCTCGGTCGCCGGGGACGGGCTGCCCGTCGCCGGCGCGACGGCTGCGCTACACCGGGACACCGTGCGACCGCAGCCAGGCCAGCGGGTCGACTCCCGACCCCAGGTAGGGCGTGAGCCGCACCTCGAAGTGCAGGTGCGGCCCCGTCGAGTTGCCCGACGTGCCGGCCTGGCCGATCCACTGCCCGGTGCGCACCTGCTCGCCCTGGTCCACGGTCACCCCGGCCAGGTGCGCGTACTGGGAGTAGTAGCCGCCCGGGTGCTCGACCACGATCTCGATGCCGAAGCCGCCGCCGCAGGACACCGAGACCACCCGGCCCGCCCCGATCGCACGCACCGGCGCGCCGATGCCGACCGCGAAGTCCTGCCCCGTGTGCCGCCGAGCCCAGCGCTCGCCGACACTGTCGAACCCGGCGGACAGGCTGTAGTCCTCGACGGGCGTGACCCACTCGGGCCCGCCTTGGGGCAGCTCGGGCTGCTCGAGGCGTACGGCGCCCGCGCAGGAGCCCGCCGCCACGCTGGCGTCGGCCTCGCTCTGCAGCTGCCACTGCGCGGTCTCCAGTTTCGCCTCGATGCCCCGCTTGACCACCGCGAGCTGCGCGTTGCGCGTGGCGAGATTCCGCCAGGCGGCTTGCGCCTTCTGCTCGGCCCGTCCGAGCTGCCGCTCGGCCAGCCGGGCCCGCTCCAGCAGCAGGTTCACCGCCCGCTCCGTCTGCGCCGCGACACGGTAGCCACGCAGCAGCGCGTCGGGGTTGTCGGCGAGCAGCAGCCGTGCGGCGTGGGCAAGGGAACCGCCGGTGCGGTACTGCTCGCGTGCGACGCCGCCGATGGAGTCGTGGATGGCTCCGAGCTCCGCCCTCTGCTCCGCCAGTCTGGACTGGAGTTTCTCCGCCGTGACGCGCTGCGCCTCCGCCGCGCGGCTGCTCCGCTCGTACGCCGCTGTGGCCTTGGCCGCGTCGGCGAACAGCCGTGCCACTTCGACGGCGACAGGGGGCGCGGGCTGATCGGCCTCCGGGGCGAGGGGCGCGGGCCGGTCGAGTACGGGAGGCGCGGGCTGGTCAGGGACCGGCGGCTCGGGCTGGTCAGGAACGGGCGGCAGCTCGGAAGCGGCGGCCCACAGCTTCGGCTTCTCGGACGCCGCGGCGGATGCCGGCGCACCGAGGAGCGTGCACAGCACCACCGGAACGATCATCAGCCTGTCACGGTGTCTCAAGCACATTCCGTGATCGTCACCCGGCTTCGCCGCCAAGTCGGGCAACGGTGCGGTGTCGTACGGCCACCTGGCTCAGCAGGCACCGCGCTCGGGCGACAGACGCCCGCCGAACGGCCCCGCGGGACCTACAGCGGCGCCTCCCAGAAGACCGTCGTGCCCGCGCCGCCGTCCCCGGTGCCCGGTCCCTCGCCGCTCGACCCGCCCGATGACTCGGCACAGCGCGCCGGATCGCGCAGCCCGCTGCGCCGGCCCCCGTCCGGGATGCCCACGCCGTCGTCGGCCACGGTCATCCGGAGGCCCTCCGTCCCGGCGGGCAGTGCCGCGGTCCCGGGATCACCACTCCGCGCGACGTGGCCGGGTGTCGGAAGAGACCGCAACGATCTCCAGTCCGCGCCAGGGGGCCGCGGGCCCCGCCCGCGGTGTCGGACGGCTTCCCCGGCGACGGCATGGTCATGCTGTCGAGGCCGGTGAGGCAGAAAGTCGGGAGCCGTGGGCGTCGGCGGCCCGCTCCCGCTCCCGCATCGACCGCAACGGCCCCTCCACCAGGGCGAGCGCGTCGTAAGGCCCGCGCTGCACGACGCGCCCCGCCTCCAGCACCACGACCTCGTCGACGGCCTCCAGACCGCGCAGACGATGTGTGATCAGTACGGTCGCCGGGCCCGCGCCGCTTCGCTTCTCCGCGGCCGCGAGCAGGTCGGCGGTGAGCGCGTCGGCGGTCGCCAGGTCGAGATGCTCGGCGGGCTCGTCGAGGACGAGTACCGGGAAGTCCGCGAGCAGCGCCCGTGCCAGGGCGAGCCGTTGGCGCTGGCCGCCGGAGAGGCGGGCTCCGTGTTCCCCCACGAGCGTGTCGAGCCCCTCGGGCAGCGCGTCGGCCCAGTCCAGCAGGCGGGCCTCGCCGAGCGCCCGCCGGAGATCGTCCTCCGTGGCCTCCGGACGTGCGAGGCGCAGGTTCTCCCGCAGCGTGCTGTCGAAGATGTGGGCGTCCTGGGCGCACAGCCCCACGAGACGCCGTACCGCGTCGCCCTCCAGGGCCTCGGCCGGGACGCCGCCGAGCGTGTACGTCCCCGAGCCGGCGTCGAGGAAGCGGAGCAGCACGTGGGCGAGCGTGGTCTTCCCCGACCCGGAGGCGCCGACGACGGCCACCCGCCTGCCCGCCGTGAGGGTCAGGTCGACGCCGCTCAGCGCGTCCGCCTCCTGCCCGGCGTACCGGGCGCCGATGCCGCGCAGTTCCAGCGGGAAAGCGGTGGCGGGCGGTGCGGCCGGGTGCGACGGCTCGTGCACGGGCACAGGCGCGTCCAGCACCTCGTGGACTCGCTCGGCGCTGCGCTCGACCCGGCGGCGGTACTGCACGGCGAGCGGCAGTCCGACGACCGTCTCGAAGGCGGCGAGCGGTGTGAGGACCACGACCGCCAGGCAGACGCCGGTGAGCCGGCCGTCGTGCACCGCCTGGATGCCGGCGAACGCGGCACCCACCACGGTCAGGCCGCAGATCAGCGACGAGAGCCCGCCGCCGAGTGCGGTGGCGGCCGCTCCGCGCGCGGCGATGCCGGTCAGGATCCGGTCCGCGTCCCGCGCGGCCGCGAGCCGCCGGGGCAGCGCCCCGGCGACGGTCAGTTCGGCCGTTCCGCGCAGCAGGTCGGCCACCGTGGTGGCGAGCACTCCGCGCGCCGGCGCCAACTGCCGCTCGGCCCGCCGGGCGACGGCCCCGCTCAGCAGCGGCACGCCCACGCCCGCGGCCAGCAGGCCGGCGGCGAGGACGGCCCCCGCCTCGGGCAGCAGCCAGGCGGTGAACCCGACGGAGGCCGCGCCGACGACGACGGCCGCGCCCGCCGGAAGCATCCAGCGCAGCCAGTAGTCCTGGAGGGCGTCCACGTCGGCGACCAGCCGCGAGAGGAGGTCCCCGCGCCGGGTCCGGCGCAGCCCGGCGGGCGCGATCCGCTCCAGCCGCCGGTAGACCGCGACCCGCGTCTCGGCGAGCATGCGGAGCACCGCGTCGTGGGAGACCAGTCGCTCGGCGTACCGGAAGACGGCCCGTCCGATGCCGAAGGCGCGGGTGGCCGTGACCGCCACCATCAGGTAGAGCACCGGCGGCTGTTCGGACGCCCGGGATATCAGCCATCCGGACACGGCCATCAGTCCGACCGCCGATCCGAGGGCGAGGCTTCCCAGCAACAGGGCCAGGGCGAGCCGGCCGCGCAGTCCGTCCGCCGCCGCACGGACCCTGAGCAGCGGAGACCGTGCGCCGTCCGGGGCGTCAGCCCGTGCACCGGACGGCTCCGCGCCGGCCTCCTCGTCCGGCCGGACCGCCGCGGGCGCCTGCGCCGGTACGGCGTCACCGTGCCCCGTGGCGGAACCTCCGTCGGCGCGGGTGAGCGTGACCACACGGTCCGCCACGGCCAGCAGGGCCGGGCGGTGGACCACGAGCAGGACCGTGCGCCCCTGCGCCAGCCGGCCCACGGCCTCGACGACGCCCGCCTCCGTCATGCCGTCGAGCGCGGCGGTCGGCTCGTCGAGCAGCACCAGTGGCCGGTCGGCCAGGAACGCCCGGGCGAGCGCGAGCCGTTGCCGCTGTCCGGCGGACAGCCCCGCGCCGTCCTCACCGAGTACCGTGCCCGCGCCCTGGGGGAGTGCGCTGACGAAGTCGTACGCTCCCGCCTCCCGCAGGGCGGCGTGCACCGCCGCGTCGTCGGCGTCCGGGCGGGCCAGCCGTACGTTCTCCGCGATCGTCCCGGCGAAGAGGTACGGGCGCTGCGGCACCCAGGCGATCTGCTGCCGCCAGAGCTCAGGGTCGACGGCGGCGAGGTCGGTGCCGCCGATCCGCACCCGCCCCTCGGTCGGTTCCACGAACCCCATCAGCACGTCCAGCAGCGTCGACTTGCCGACGCCGCTCTCCCCGACCACGGCCACCGTCTCGCCGGGTTCCACCACGAGCGAGGCCGCGCGGGGAGCGGCCTCGTCGCGCCCGGGACGGCGTACGGTCACCGCGGTGAACTCCAGCCGGAGCTCGTCCGGGACCGGCCCGCCGCCGGTGCGCGTCGGCTCGGTGCCGAGCACCTCGAAGATCTCCTCGGCGGCCGCGAGACCCTCGGCCGCCGCGTGGTACTGCGCTCCGACCTGGCGCAGCGGCAGATACGCCTCGGGGGCGAGGATGAGGATCACCAGGCCGGTGTACAGATCGAGTTCGCCGTGGACGAGCCGCATGCCGATACTGACGGCCACCAGTGCCACCGACAGCGTGGACAGCAGCTCCAGTGCGAACGACGACAGGAAGGCGATCCGCAGCGTGCGGACCGTCGCCTGCCGGTACTGCGTGGTGATCGACCGGATCGACTCCGCCTGCGCCTTGGCCCGCCCGAACACCTTGAGCGTCGGCAGTCCGGCCACGACGTCCAGGAAGTGCCCGGAGAGCCGTGACAACAGCTGCCACTGACGGTCCATCCGGGACTGGGTGGCCCAGCCGATGAGCACCATGAACAGCGGGATCAGGGGCAGCGTCACCACGATGATCGCGGCCGAGACCCAGTCCTCGGTCACGATCCGGGCAAGCACGGCGACCGGGACCACGACCGCGAGCCCCAGCTGCGGAAGGTAGCGCGAGAAGTAGTCGTCCAGGGCGTCGATGCCGCGCGTCGCAAGCGTGACCAGAGCACCGGTGCCGCCCCCGGCCGGGCCGGTGCCGCCCACCGGGCCGGGGCCCAGCTCGGCCGCCCGCGCCAGCATCCGGCCGCGCAGCTCCGACTTGACCGCCGCGCTCGCCCGGTGGGCCGCCAGCTCGGTCAGCCAGGAGACGAGCGCACGGCCGGCAGCGACGCCCGCCAGCAGCACCAGCGGCGCCGACAGCCCCGACACGGTCAGCCCTCGCTGGAAGGCGCCGACCACGACCTCGGCGATGAGCATCGCCTGCGCGATGACGAGCACCGCGCCGACGAGCCCGAGAACCACCACCGCGCCCAGGAAGAGGCGGGTGGCACGGGCGTACCGCAGGAGCCGGGGGTCGATCGGTTTCACGTGAAACATCCCTCGCTAGTGGGAGTCGGCGAGGTGCTGGACGCCGATCCGCTTGCGGAACACCCAGTACGTCCAGCCCTGGTAGAGCAGCACCAGCGGTGTGGCGACCGCCGCCAGCCAGGTCATGATCTTCAGGGTGTACGGGCTCGACGAGGCGTTGGTGACCGTCAGGCTCCAGGCGTCGTCGAGCGTGGAGGGCATGACATTCGGGAAGAGCGTCAGGAACAGCATCGCCACGGCCGCCGCGATGGTCACTCCCGACAGCGCGAACGACCATCCCTCGCGTCCCGCCCTGATGGCTCCGACCGCACCGACCAGCGCCGTGACGGCGACCACCATGGCGACCAGACTGGTGCTGTCGCCTCGGGACGCCTGCGTCCAGGCCAGGAAGACCAGCGCCACGGCAGCGGTGACGAGCCCCAGCTTCAGCGCCAGTGCCCTTGCCCGCACCCGGATGTCCCCCACCGTCTTCAGCGCGGCGAAGACCGTGCCGTGGAAGGTGAACAGAGTGAGCGTCACGAGCCCGCCCAGCAGCGCGTACGGATTGAGCAGGTCGATCAGCCCGCCCACGTACTCCTTGTTCTCGTCGATCTTCACGCCGCGCACGATGTTGCCGAACGCCACGCCCCACAGCACGGCGGGCAGCAGCGACGTCCAGAAGATCGCGTGTTCCCAGTTGGTCTGCCAGCGCTCCTCGTCCCGCTTGTGCCGGTACTCGAAGGCGACACCGCGCACGATCAGGCAGACCAGGATCAGCAGCAACGGCAGGTAGAAGCCGGAGAAGAGAGTGGCGTACCACTCGGGGAAGGCCGCGAAGGTCGCACCGCCCGCGGTCAGCAGCCACACCTCGTTGCCGTCCCAGACGGGCCCGATGGTGTTGATCAGCACCCGGCGCTCGGCCCGGTCACGGGCGAGCAGCTTCGTCAGGACACCGACTCCGAAGTCGAAACCCTCCAGGAAGAAGTAGCCGATCCACAGAAAGGCGATGAGTACGAACCAGACGTTGTGGAGTTCCATGCCTCAAGCTCCTCAGCGGTCTCAGTACGAGAAGGCCATCGGCCGGTCGGCGTCACGGTCGTGGCCGCCGATCCGGGTGGGCGGGTTGAGGTCGGCTTCCGTCAGCTCGGGCGGTCCCGCCTTGACGTACTTCACGAGCAGCTTGACCTCGATCACGGCGAGCACCGCGTAGAGCAGGGTGAAGACGGTCATCGAGGTGATGACCTCCGCCTGGGACACACCGGGGGAGACCGCGTCCCGGGTCTGCATCACGCCGTAGACGACCCAGGGCTGCCGGCCCATCTCGGTGAAGATCCAGCCCCAGGAGTTGGCGATCAGCGGGAACGCCATCGTCCAGAGCGCCAGGAGCCAGTACAGCCGGGTGAGCCTTGTCCCGAGCGGCTTTCGCAGGAGTGCCAGGTGCGGCACCTCGTCCTCGCCGGTCCGCAGGGCGGCCGGCAGCAGGAACTTCTTCCGTGTGAGCCACAGGCCCAGCAGGCCGAGGGAGAAGGAGGCCATACCGAAGCCGATCATCCAGCGGAAGCCCCAGTAGGCGACCGGGACGATGGGCTTGTAGTCACCGGGGCCGAACTTCTCCTGCAGCGCCTTGTTGGTGTCGTTGATGCCGGGCACGTACGAGTCGAAGTCGCTGTGGGCGAGGAAGGACAGCAGCCCGGGTATCTCCAGGGCGACCTTGTTGTGCCCCTTGTCGACGTCCCCGTACGCGAACACGGAGAAGGGCGCCGGCTCCTCGCCGTCCCACAGTGCCTCGGCAGCGGCCATCTTCATCGGCTGCTGCTCGTACATGACCTTGCCGAGGGTGTCCCCGCTGACCGCGGTGAGCAGGCCGCCGACCGCCAGGGTGACCAGACCGAGCCGGAGCGAGGTCCGCATCACCGGGATGTGCTTCTTGCGCATCAGGTGGAAGGCGGCGATGCCGACCATGAACGCGCCGCCGGTCAGGAAGGCCGCCGAGAAGCTGTGGAAGACCTGGTTGAGCGTGGTGTTCTGGGTCAGGACCGCCCAGAAGTCGGTCAGCTCGGCGCGGCCCTTCTCCTCGTTGATCCGGTAGCCGACGGGGTGCTGCATCCAGGAGTTGGCCGCGAGGATGAAGTACGCCGACAGCAGCGTGCCGATCGAGACCATCCAGATGCAGGCCAGATGGATCTTCTTGGGCAGCTTGTCCCACCCGAAGATCCACAGGCCGATGAACGTCGACTCGAAGAAGAACGCGATCAGTGCCTCGAAGGCGAGCGGCGCACCGAAGATGTCCCCGACGAAGCGCGAGTAGTCGGACCAGTTCATGCCGAACTGGAACTCCTGCACGATCCCGGTCACCACGCCCATGGCGATGTTGATCAGGAACAGCTTGCCCCAGAACTTGGTGGCCCTGAGGTACTTCTCCTTCTCCGTCCGCACCCAGGCCGTCTGCAGTCCGGCCGTGAGCGCGGCGAGCGAGATCGTCAGGGGCACGAAGAGGAAGTGGTAGACGGTGGTGATGCCGAACTGCCAGCGCGCCAAGGTCTCGGGCGCCAGCGCCAGGTTCAGGTCCACGTCGTCTCTCCTTACATCGGCGTGGTCACCGCGGTCGCCCACCCATTCCCTTCCATACGGGATCAAGACGGGCGAGCTTGTGAACGCGTTCACATTCACAAGCAATTATGGCTTAAACGAAATCCGTAGTGCCTACCGGGGTCCCCCTAGGGGCCCTCTTCCCAAAATTTTCAACATATTGTTGAATCCTGGGCATGCAGATACGCATCTCCTGGCCCACCGGGCAGCTGACCGCCACGATCGACGAAACCCCCACGAGCAAGGCGCTCATGGGGGTTCTGCCGTTCTCCGCGACCGCGCGGACCTGGGGAGAGGAGGTCTACTTCGAGACCCCCGTCTCCCCCGCCCCGGAACCGGACGCGCGCCAGGTCGTCGAGCCGGGCACGGTCGCGTTCTGGACCGACGGCGACGCCCTGGCGCTGCCCTACGGTCCGACGCCCATCTCCCGGGGCTGGGGGTCCCCCCGAACGGAGTTCGGGGGAGAGTGCCGTCTCGCGAGCCCGTGCAATGTCCTCGGCCGCATCGACGGCGACCCGCGCCGGCTCGCGTCCGTCCGCGACGGCGACCCGGTCCGGGTGGAACAGGTCGCGACCGACCGGGCCTGAGAGCCGGACCGATCGGGCCCGAGACCTAGAGGGACGCGCGGAAGGTCTCGGCGGTGTGCAGGAACAGGTCGTTGGCCTCGTCCTCGCCGATCGTCACGCGCACGCCCTCGCCCGCGAACGGCCGCACGACGACGCCCGCCTTCTCGCAGGCGGCCGCGAAGTCGAACGTGCGCTCGCCGAGCCGCAGCCAGACGAAGTTGGCCTGCGTCTCCGGGACCGTCCAGCCCTGCTTCACCAGCGCCTCGTGCACGCGGATGCGCTCGCACACCAGCGAGCCGACCCGTCCCAGCAGCTCGTCCTCCGCCCGCAGCGAGGCGACCGCCGCGTCCTGCGCGAGCTGCGAGACGCCGAACGGCACCGCCGTCTTGCGCAGGGCGGCGGCCACCGGCTCATGGGCGATCGCGAAGCCGACCCGCAGCCCCGCGAGCCCGTACGCCTTGGAGAACGTGCGCAGCACCGCCACATTGGGGCGGTCGCGGTAGATCTCGATACCGTCCGGGACGTCCGCGTCGCGGATGAACTCGCGGTACGCCTCGTCCAGCACGACCAGCACGTCCGAGGGCACCCGGTCCAGGAAGCGCTCCAGCTCGGCCCGGCGCACCACGGTGCCGGTCGGGTTGTTGGGGTTGCAGACGAAGATCAGCCGGGTCCGGTCGGTGATCGCGTCCGCCATCGCGTCCAGGTCGTGCACCTCACCCGGGGTCAGCGGCACCGGCACGGACGTCGCACCGCTGATCTGCGTGATGATCGGGTACGCCTCGAAGGAGCGCCAGGCGTAGATCACCTCGTCGCCGGGGCCCGAGGTGGACTGCAGCAGCGACTGGGCGACGCCCACCGAGCCCGTGCCGGTCGCCAGGTGCGTGGCGGGGACCCCGAACCGCTCGGCCAGCTCACCGATCAGACCGGTACAGGCCATGTCGGGGTAGCGGTTGAAGTTCCGCGCCGCGGCCAGGGCGCTCTCCATGACGCCGGGCAGCGGCGGGTACGGGTTCTCGTTGGAGGAGAGCTTGAAGGCGACCGGGCCGTCGGCCGCCGCCGGCTTGCCGGGCTTGTACGTGGGGATGCCGTCCAGCTCGGCGCGCAGCTTGGGGCTCGTCTCGCTCACCGCAGGTCCTCCTCGATCATGCATGTTCGGTACCGCTCACCAATACTCCTCACCTTATGAGGATTCCTGGCTGCTGCGAATGGCCGCAGGCGAGGAAAAGGGGGGAGCGCGCCACCCTGGCGCACGCCGGTAGCTCACGCCGTGGCGCGCATCCCTCGTAGTGGTGAGTTGAGACCTCTTCGCAACCTGGGCCCCTCAACAGGCCCATGCGGCCGGATACCCGACACATTGAGCCACTTACCTCCAACTCCCTTGATATTCATTGAGTTTGAGCCCTAATGATCATGCAAAAACGTGCCTGTCAACGCCTGCATATGCGACCGGCCAGACCCACCGCGCGAGCCCTACTATCGGCTCGCCATGACAGCAGCAGGGAAGCACCAGGTGAGCCGGACGGACACATCCCGCCGGGGCAGCCGGCAAGGCCGGGCGGGCATCCGGGACGTCGCCGCCGCAGCCGGAGTCTCCATCACAACTGTCTCCGACGCGCTCAACGGCAAGGGGAGGCTCCCGGACGCCACCCGTCGGCACGTCCGCGAGGTCGCCGACCGGCTGGGCTACCGGCCTTCCGCCGCGGCCCGCACACTCAGAACCGGGAAATCGGGCTTAATCGGCCTGACCGTGACGACCTACGGGGATGAACCTTTCACCTTCACGGAATTCGCGTACTTCGCGGAGATGGCCAGAGCCGCCACGTCCGCCGCACTCGCCCGCGGCTACGCGCTCGTCATCCTCCCCGCCACCTCACGCCACGACGTCTGGTCGAACGTCGCCCTCGACGGCACCGTCGTCATCGACCCCTCCGACCACGACCCCGTCGTGACCGAGCTGGCGCGCCAGGGTCTGCCCGTCGTCTCCGACGGCCGCCCGGCCGGCACGCTCCCGGTCACCGCCTGGGTCGACAACGACCACGAAGCCGCCGTACTCGGCCTGCTCGACCACCTCGCCGCCGCCGGCGCCCGCCGGATCGGCCTGCTCACGGGCACCACCACCGACACCTACACCCGGCTGTCGACCACCGCCTACCTCGACTGGTGCGAGCGCGTCGGCCAGGACCCGGTCTACGAGTCGTACCCGGCGCACGACCCCTGCGCGGGCGCCGTCGCCGCCGACCGGCTGCTCGCCCGGCCGGACCGGCCCGACGCCGTCTACGGCCTCTTCGACCCCAACGGCACCGACCTGCTGGCCGCGGCCAGGCGGTACGGCCTGCGCGTCCCCGACGACCTGCTGCTCGTGTGCTGCAGCGAGTCGACCGTGTACGCGACCACCGAGCCGCCGATCACGACGCTGTCGCTCAAGCCCCGCCGGATCGGCACGGCCGTGGTCCAGCTGCTGATCGACGCCATCGAGGGGATCGACGAGGACCGGCCGGTCGAGCAGGTGATACCGACCGAACTGATCGTCAGGACGTCCTCGCAGCGCCGCCCTCCGCGCACCACGGTGAGCGCGCCACGCTCCCCGGCGAAGGACTAGACCAACCCAATTCGGGGCGAAAGGGCCGATGAACCAGGGGGTGCGGAAGGATTCACCACCCCTGGTGCGTCACACACCGCCGGGCTCATTCCTATGATGGGCGAACGACACCGCGGACCACCCCGACCAGGCTGGGCCGAGAGGTGAACGGCGGCGCGACGGTGGTGGAGGGGTCGATGACTCAGGGGGCCGGTCAAGGACCCGTGGTGCGGACGGCAACGCTGCGCGATTTCCGCGTACCGCCGTACGCGCAGGTTCCCGTGCAGTCGCAGTCCGTGGACCCCGGCCACGCGGGCCACCCCGGCAACGCGTTCCCCGAGGGAGAGCCGCCGGAGGGCTACACCCCCACCGCGCGCGACCTTCCCGTGATCACCCGCGGCGGACCGGGCGACACCGTCGAGGTGCAGGTCGCCGTGGACGACCGGCCCGCGCCCGACGGC
This sequence comes from Streptomyces sp. NPDC002867, assembly GCF_053591895.1. Classification (NCBI taxonomy): domain Bacteria; kingdom Bacillati; phylum Actinomycetota; class Actinomycetes; order Kitasatosporales; family Streptomycetaceae; genus Streptomyces; species Streptomyces sp. NPDC002867. Next base: position 102,428 of record NZ_JBSFUR010000002.1, read on the forward strand.
CTCGGCCCGCTCTACGTCGTCGGCGACGTCCACGGCTACCTCGACGAGCTCGTCGCCGCCCTCGCCGAGAAGGGCCTCATCGACTCCGAGGGCCGCTGGTCCGCGGGCAACGCCCGGCTCTGGTTCCTCGGCGACTTCACCGACCGCGGTCCCGACGGCATCGGCGTCATCGACCTGGTCATGCGGCTCTCCGCAGAGGCCGCGGCCGCCGGCGGCTACTGCAAGGCGCTCATGGGCAACCACGAGCTGCTGCTGATCGGCGCGAAGCGCTTCGGCGACACCCCCGTCAACTCCGGTGCGGGCACCGCCACCTTCCAGGCGGCCTGGCTGCTCAACGGCGGCCAGAAGTACGACATGGACCGGCTGCAGGACGTCCACCTGCAGTGGATGGCCCGGCTCGACGCGATCGTGGAGGAGGACAGCCATCTGCTGCTCCACTCCGACACCACCGCCTACCTCGAATACGGCTCGACCATCGAGGACGTCAACGACGCGGTGCACGCGATCCTCACCCGTAATGACGCCGACGAGTGCTGGGACCTGTTCCGCAAGTTCACCAAGCGCTTCGCCTTCCGCGACGAAGGCGGCCCGCAGGCCGTGCGCGAACTGCTGGCCGCGTACGGCGGCACGCGCGTGGTGCACGGCCACAGCCCGATCCCGTACCTCCTCGGAGAGGTCGGCACCGAGGACGGCGAGGACGACGAGCGTCCCGTCGTCGAGGGTCCCCATGTGTACGCGGACAATCTGGCCATCGCCATGGACGGCGGAGTGACCATGGCCGGAAAGCTTCTTGTCCAGCAACTCCCGCTGCGGGGCTGACCAGGGCGGCGGCAGGCGATTTACGGAAACCCCCTGTCACGCCGTGCCGTAACCGCTCTACCATCGGCTTATCCGTAGCAGGCTCTCCTCCGTTTCCGCCCAACTGCCCGGCACACACGGGCGATCCGGCCCTACGGAGCATCGGGGGATGCACATGAACAGCGCTCCGCACCTGCTGAACGAGGACCGCGCCGAGTACGAGCGGGTCCTCGACGGCGCACTGCGCGACGCCCGCGAACGTCCGGATCCGGCCGCCGTGCGAGCGGGCCTGAGCACCGAACAGCTGCGCACCATGGCCCTGAACGCGACGGCGCTGATCACCGCCTCGGCCGCCGCCGAGTACGAGCACTATGTGAAGGTCCGCGCGGAGACACGCGCGCCCGCCGCCGCTTCGGTGGACGGCTCCCTACGCACCGCCCCGGCCGGCGAGGCGGCCGAGACCGGCGCCGGATTCGCGGCCGTCATCGCCGTCCTGGCGCCGCTCCTCGCGGGCACGGCGGCCGGGATCTTCCTGATCGTCGGCTACATCCTCAAGATGCTGAGCCCCACCCCGTCCTTCGCCGACACCCTGGTCTTCACCGGCTGGGTCTTCGGGGCGCTCACGGCCGCCGCCATCCTGGTGGCGGCCGTCGCACTGCTGCTCACCGCCCTGCGCAACGGCGCCAGCCACGTCGCGGACGGGCGGCAGGAGGGCGATCTGCCGGACGAGGTCCGGCTGGCCAAGGAGGCCTGGTGCGAGGCCCTGCTGGAGCGGGGCATCATGCCCTTCCTCCGCGCGGCCCTGGCCGACCCCGCCGCCACGGCGTCCCCCGCCGATCCCCCGCACCGCGTGAACCGCATCCCCAAGGTCGGCTACAGCGGGCCGGACTTCTCCAGTCCGGCCGAGGGCCGGGTCGCGGGCCGGCGTCCGACCTACACCAGCCCGGACTTCTCCAGCCCCGACTTCGGCGGCCCGGAGCACCAGCCGGACTGACCGCCGGCGCGCCACCCAACGAGCGGTCACAGCCGCCGTACGACCTGGGTCTCCGCCCGCTCCACCGACGTCCGCCTGTGCTCGTGGACGAGGGCCGGACAGAACAGGGCCGGCGCCGGCGGAGCCCAGCGCCGCAACCGGTCCGCGTACCGGGCGATGCCGGGAGGTTGTCCTCCCGCGGACGGGCGGGAGGACGCCGGGCCGTGACCGTGCGTCAGTCCGCGATGGGCAGGTAGACCCGGTTGCCCGCAGCGGCGAACTCCTTGGACTTCTCCGCCATGCCCGCCTCGATCTCCTCCTGATTGCCGCCGTGCTGTCGGCGGATGTCCTGGGAGATCTTCATCGAGCAGAACTTCGGACCGCACATCGAGCAGAAGTGCGCGGTCTTCGCCGGCTCCGCGGGCAGCGTCTCGTCGTGGAACTCCCGTGCCGTGTCGGGGTCGAGGGCCAGGTTGAACTGGTCCTCCCACCGGAACTCGAAGCGGGCGTCGGACAGCGCGTCGTCCCACTCCTGGGCGCCCGGGTGTCCCTTGGCCAGGTCCGCCGCATGTGCCGCGATCTTGTACGTGATGACGCCGGTCTTCACGTCGTCGCGGTTCGGCAGGCCGAGGTGCTCCTTGGGCGTCACGTAGCAGAGCATGGCCGTGCCCCACCACGCGATCATCGCCGCTCCGATGCCGGAGGTGATGTGGTCGTAGGCCGGAGCGATGTCCGTGGTCAGCGGGCCGAGCGTGTAGAACGGCGCCTCCTCGCAGATCTCCTGCTGGAGGTCGATGTTCTCCTTGATCTTGTGCATCGGGACGTGGCCCGGGCCCTCGATCATGGTCTGCACGCCCAGCCGCTTGGCGATCGTGTTCAGCTCACCGAGCGTCCTGAGCTCCGCGAACTGCGCCTCGTCGTTGGCGTCCGCGATCGAGCCGGGGCGCAGACCGTCGCCGAGCGAGTACGTGACGTCGTACGCGGCGAGGATCTCGCACAGCTCCTCGAAGTTCTCGTAGAGGAAGCTCTCCTTGTGGTGCGCCAGGCACCACGCCGCCATGATCGAGCCGCCGCGCGAGACGATCCCGGTCTTGCGGTTGGCCGTGAGCGGCACGTACGGCAGGCGGACGCCGGCGTGGACGGTCATGTAGTCGACGCCCTGCTCGGCCTGCTCGATGACCGTGTCCTTGTAGATCTCCCAGGTCAGTTCCTCGGCCTTGCCGTCGACCTTCTCCAGCGCCTGGTAGAGCGGCACGGTGCCGATGGGCACGGGGGAGTTGCGCAGGACCCACTCGCGCGTGGTGTGGATGTTGCGGCCCGTGGACAGGTCCATGACCGTGTCGGCGCCCCAGCGGGTCGCCCAGGTCATCTTCTCGACCTCCTCCTCGATGGAGGAGGTGACCGCGGAGTTGCCGATGTTGGCGTTGACCTTCACCAGGAACCGCTTGCCGATGATCATCGGCTCGATCTCCGGGTGGTTGACGTTGGCCGGCAGGACGGCGCGGCCCGCCGCGATCTCCTCCCGCACCACCTCGGGCGCGACGTTCTCGCGGACGGCGACGTACTCCATCTCCGGCGTGATCTCGCCGCGGCGGGCGTACGCGAGCTGCGTCACCGCCTGCCCGTCCCGGCCCCGCCGCGGCTGACGCGGACGCCCGGGGAAGACGGCGTCGAGGTTGCGCAGGCCCCCACGCGGCGACGTGTGCTTGATCCCGTCGTCCTCGGGGCGGACCGGGCGTCCCGCGTACTCCTCGGTGTCGCCGCGACCGGCGATCCAGTTCTCCCGCAGCGGCGGCAGACCCCGGCGTACGTCCGTCTCGATGTTCGGATCCGTGTACGGCCCCGAGGTGTCGTACAGCGTCACGTCCTTGCCGTTGGTGAGGTGCACCTTGCGGACCGGCACGCGAATGTCGGGACGCGAGCCCTCGACGTATCCCTTGTGCCAGCCGATGGACTTCCCGGCCTCGTCGTTCTGGTTCGAGGCAGGCGTGCGTGCGTCCGATACGGTCATGAGACCTACTCCCTACGCCGGCATTACCCGGTAACAGGTTCGGCGGTCGGCGCAGCTGTCCCGTACGGATGTACGAAGGTCAGCGCCCTCTCAGCCCGGTGCTCCGAGCTCCCGCGTGTGCAAAGGTGACACCACGCTAGCGTCATGTCTGGCGCGCTGAACAGAGGCCCCCTCTCGTTCTTGCGATGATCTGTCCGTGACCTCATCGCCGCAGCATCCCGAACAGCAGGGCCACGACCACGGCCATGTGCACAGTCACGGGCCGGCAGCGCCCGTCTCCCAGCACCTCCGCAAGGTCATCGCCGCGGTGCTGATCCCCTTCGCGACGGCCGTTGTCGTCGGCCTCGCCGTGCTGTGGCCCGGCGGGACGCCCGGCCACGAGCGCTCGGGGGTCGGCTTCGACCGGCAGACCGAGCAGGGCAAGGTGGTGAGCGTCGAGAGAGTCGACTGCAAGGACGTCAACGCCGGCCAGGTCCCGCCGACGGGCGACACGTCGACGCCCCAGGGCCGCGAGGCGGTCGCCGCGCAGCAGGGCGACTGCGGAAAGGCCACCGTCGAGGTCACCACCGGCAAGGACAAGGGCCGGAGGTTCGTCGAGATCGTCCAGCCCGACGCGCCGCGGCAGCTGAAGGAGGGCCAGGGCGTGGTGGTGGCGTACGCGCCGGACGCGCCCCGCGATCTGCAGTACTCGGTGACCGATGTGGACCGCGGATTCCCGATGGCTCTGCTGGCGGGCATCTTCGCCCTGGTGGTCGTCCTGGTCGGACGCATGCGCGGCGTGATGGCGCTGGTCGCGCTCGCCGTCTCGTTCGCCGTGCTGACACTGTTCATCCTGCCCGCGATCCTGCAGGGTGCGAATCCGCTGATCGTCGCGGTGGTCGGGGCGAGCGCGATCATGCTCATCGCGCTCTATTCGTGTCACGGCATCACCGCGCGGACGTCGGTCGCCGTGCTCGGCACGCTGATCTCCCTGCTGCTGATCGGCCTGCTCGGCTCGCTGTTCATCGGCTGGGCCAGCCTCAGCGGCAACACCGACGACAACACCGGCCTGATCAAGGGCCTCTACCCGAACATCGACATGAGCGGCCTGCTGCTCGCGGGGGTCATCATCGGCTCGCTCGGCGTGCTCGACGACGTCACCGTGACCCAGACGTCGGCGGTGTGGGAACTGCACCAGGCCGACCCGGACATGGGGCCGCGCGCCCTCTACCGCTCCGCCATCCGGATCGGCCGCGACCACATCGCCTCGGTCGTCAACACGCTCGTCCTCGCCTACGCGGGCGCGGCGCTGCCGCTGCTGCTGCTGTTCTCGATCGCCCAGTCCAGCGTGGGCACGGTGGCCAACAGCGAGCTGGTGGCGGAGGAGATCGTACGGACCCTGGTGGGCTCGATCGGCCTGGTCGCCTCCGTGCCCGTGACCACCGCGCTCGCCGCCCTGGTCGTGTCCGCGGACCGCCCGGGCCGGGCGGTCGTCGGGGCGGCCGCGCCCGCGCGGGGCGGCAGGGGGCGGCGCCGCAAGAAGTAGCCGGGCGGCCGGTGACCGGCCGTCAGCCGGCGTTCTCCTCGGCCAGAATGCGCCCGAGCGCCTCCTCCAGGCTGACCTCGAAATCACCCAGCGCGAGCTCCTGGCCGAGCGGCACCAGCTTGTCCGTACGGTCGAGGAACGCGACGAGCGGCGGCGCGCCGACGCGGAACAGCGCGGAATCGCTCCCGACGCGCAGGCGGATGTGGACGTCCGACAGCGCCTCGGGCCGGGTCGGCGCGATGTGCACGTCGCCGTCCCCGCTCGGCGTGTTGATCCCGTCGAGCAGCAATTCCCGGCCGAAGGCCCAGGTCACGGGCGCGTCACCGGGAAGGTGGAAGGTCATCCGCACCGCGTACGGATCCGACGTGTCGTAGCGCAGCTCCACCGGGATCCGGAAGGACAGCTCCTCGGAAACGAGAAATCTCATCAGAACCTCGGCCTGGACCGACTCGCGCATCACGTACCTCGCAGTAGCTGAAGCAATCAATGAACCGTGCTGACGAAAAGAGGAAAACGGCCAGGAACGATCGCTGCCGGCTCTCTTGGCCTTGTCGACGCCATGGTGCTGGAAGCGGCAGCAGATCACAAGGAGTGATATTTCAGATACTGATAGAGAACGCAAGCGGCGTCGGCAGGCCGCCGATCCTTGCCTGTAGCTGTTCAACTGCCGAGTCCAGCCTGGCCTCTTGGTGCACGGGGAGGGAAGACGGCCATCGTCGCAGCCGTGTCACCCGCTGTGATCGGGATGGCCGTGCAGACCGTGCCCAGCGCGTACTCCTGGCGTTCGACGACCGGTTCCCCGCGCCTGAGGGGGGCGAGCCGCTCCAGGAGCGCGGCCCGGTCGCGCACCGAAGGGGGCGTCACCGGCTGCACGGGGTGGCGGTCGAGGTGGTCGCGGCGGGTGTCCTCGTCGAGCCGGCTGAGCAGGCACTGTCCGATCGCACGGGCGTGCCCGGTCTCGCGGAAGTCGGCCCGTTCCCGGACGGCCGGGGTGTACGGCGAATCCGCGATCGCGACGAGCTCGATCTCGCCAGCGCGGTAGACGGCCAAGCAGACGGCGACGCCGATCGCGTCCCGCCAGTGCGTCAGTGAGTCCTCGACGGTGCTGCGACGATTCCGCACGCGCCCGCTCCCGGCCAGTCGGCCGATCGCGTCCCCGAGCGTGAACACGCCTTTGTCCCGGCGGAGATAGTCCTCGTGCGTCAGGGTGCGCAGCAGGTGATAGGCGGTGGGCAGCGGAATGCCGGCTTCACGCGCGAGCTGCTTGGCGGGGGCTCCGCCCTCGTGCGCCCCCGCCGCCTCCAGCAGCCGGAGCGCACGCTGCACCGAGCCGATCAGGGTAGGGACAGCGGCGTTCGTAGCCCCGGCCAAAGGTCACCCCCAGGCGTGGTGACGGGCAGCGTGCCCGCCCGCGGGGGCCGCCCCCGCGCGGCCGCCGCGACCCCGGACCCTGAACAGCCGGCCTGAACAGGCGGTCAGCCCCGGGCCGGCATGGTGCTCCGGCCGGCGCACACGTGCGCAGAGATATCCGAGGGGGCGGCAGAGAGCTGCCACTCTAAGGGCAGCACCCGGCACGGGGCGGGCTTTGTCCGGCCCGTTCCCCCGGCCGGGCTAACGGACGTCCGGCGCCCCGCTCACCAGTCCCCGCGCGACGAACCCGAGGACGCCATGAACTTGCGTACGAGGAAGACCAGTCCGCCGACCAGGGCGACGAAGAGCAGCACCTTGAAGAGCACGCTGATCACGAACGTGACGACGCTCGTGATCAGACCGCCGAACACGGCAAGGGCGATGACAGGCACCGCGATCCACTTCACCCACCAGGGCATCCCCGTGAACATCTCCCGCACGGCCATCGTCCCTACCTCGTTTCTCCGACTGCGTGCCTTCGATGCTAGGCGGCGGGACGCCGTGTCCGGGGGCCCGCGATCCCTTGAAGTCCCCTGAGTGAACCCCTAGGGACCGTGCGGGGTCCGGCTCAGCTCTCGGGGGGAGAGAAGACCACCATGACCCGCAGGTCCTCGCTGATGTGATGGAACTTGTGCGGCACCCCCGCCGGCACGTAGACGACGCTGCCCCGCCCGACCTGGGTCGTCTCCATGCCCACCGTGATCGAGGCACGGCCGCTGACGACGAGGTACACCTCGTCCTGGTTGTGGGGCAGTTGCGGATCGACCTGTCCGGCGTCCAGCGCGTAGAGGCCGACCGACATGTTCCGCTCCCGCAGGAACTGCAGATACGCGCCGTCGTTGGCAGCGCGTTCCGCCTCCAGCTCATCCAGTCGGAATGCCTTCATCCGTCCGCCCCTGCACTTGGCCCGATACGTCTGCCACGATCAGACACATGATGAATTTCCTAGTCAAGACGATCGCCAATGCGGGGGCCCTGCTGGTGGCCATCTGGCTTCTGCAGGACATCACCCTCACCGGTGACAGCACCGGCAAGAAGGCGTGGTCCCTCATCCTGGTGGCGCTGATCTTCGGCCTGGTGAACTTCCTCGTCAAGCCCGTGGTGAAGCTGCTCACGCTGCCGCTGTTCATCCTCACCCTCGGCCTGATCACCCTGGTCATCAATGCGCTCATGCTGCTGCTGACCTCGTGGCTCGCCGACGAACTCGATCTGAACTTCCATGTGGAGGGCTTCTGGACCGCCGTGCTGGGCGGCCTGATCATCTCCGTCGTCTCGTGGGCGCTGAACGTCGTCCTGCCCGAGAAGGACTGATCACGGCATGAGGTCCGGCATCGCACGAGACGCGGCCCAGGAGCGGCGGGCATGACGGGTGCACCCCGGGGAGACGGCACACGAGCGGTACGGGCGGGGCTGCCCGATCCGGTGAAGTACGAACCGTCCCTGCCGGGCCCCGTCTTCGCGGCCCACTTCCATCTGCCGGGCGAGCCCACCGGCCCCTACACCTACGGCCGCGACGAGAACCCGACCTGGACCCGCCTGGAGCAGGCGATCAGCGAGCTGGAGGCGCCGGGGGAAGCCGTCGAGACGGTCGCGTTCGCGTCCGGGATGGCGGCGGTCTCCGCCGTTCTCCTGTCACAGCTGCGGTCCGGCGACGCGGTCGTCCTGCCCTCCGACGGCTACCAGGCACTGCCCCTGGTCCGTGAACAGCTGCAGGCGTACGGCATCGAGGTCCGCACGGCCCCCACCGGCGGCGACGCACAGCTGTCCGTCCTCGACGGGGCACGGCTGCTGTGGATCGAGACGCCGTCCAACCCCGGCCTCGACGTGTGCGACGTACGGCGCCTGACCGAGGCCGCGCACGCCACCGGCGCGCTCGTCGCCGTCGACAACACGCTCGCCACCCCGCTCGGGCAGCGGCCGCTGGACCTCGGCGCCGACTTCTCGGTGGCCAGCGACACCAAGGGCATGACGGGACACGGCGACCTCCTGCTCGGTCATGTGACCTGCCGCGACACCGCCCTGGCGGCGGGCGTGCGGCGCTGGCGGAAGATCGTCGGGGCCATTCCGGGACCGATGGAGGCCTGGCTCGCCCACCGTTCGCTCGCCACCCTGCACCTGCGTGCCGACCGGCAGTGCGCGAACGCCCTGTCGCTCGCGCAGGCCCTCGGCGCACGCCCGGAGGTGACCGGCCTGCGCTATCCGGGACTGGCCACCGACCCCTCGCACGCGGTCGCGTCCCGGCAGATGCGGCGCTTCGGGTGCGTGGTCTCCTTCGTCCTGCCCGACCGGGCGCACGCGGAACGCTTCCTGGACGGCCTGCGGCTCGTCGACGAAGCCACCAGCTTCGGCGGCGTGCGCTCCACGGCAGAGCGGCGGGGACGCTGGGGCGGCGACGCCGTCCCCGAGGGCTTCGTCCGCTTCTCCGCCGGCGCGGAGGACGCCCAGGACCTCGTGACCGACGTGCTGCGGGCGCTGGACGAGGCGGCCGCCCGCTGACGGCCCTGGCAGGCGCTCCAGGCACGGCCCGGCCGGAAGGGCACCGTGGACGACCGGGCGGCTGTGGCGAACGGTCCGAGCCTCCCCCCCTCGACGGCTCGGACCGTTCCGGTTCCTGCGCGCCGAGAACCGTGCGTTCAAGGCTAGTTGACTGTGCGTCAGTGTCCAATCACGCTGACGACAGGGACCTATCGACTTATTTATAGTTGGCAGGGTTCGGGCGCAACGTCGGACCGGGAGGGACATGGCATGGATCTGGCCCTGCTGCGCACATTCGTCACGGTGCACCGGGCCGGCTCCTTCACCCGCGCCGCGGCGCTGCTCGGCCTGTCCCAGCCGGCCGTCACCGGCCAGATACGCACGCTCGAACGACAGCTCGGCCGCCCCTTGTTCCTGCGCCAGGCCCGCGGTGTCACCCCGACCACCATCGGAGAGGAGCTCGCCCACCGGGCCGCCCCGCATCTGGACGCCCTCCTGGAGATCGCCGAGGCGGGGCTCGACGACGAGTCGCCGGTCCGCACGATCCACCTCGCCGGACCGCCCGAGTTCACCGCCCTGCGCGCCCTGCCCGCCCTCGCCCCGCTGATCGGCCGGGGCCTCGCTCTGCGCACCGCGTTCGGCAACGCCGAGGAAACCCTCGAAGGTCTCGCCGCCGGCCACCACGACGTCGCCATCGCCACCACGCGGCCCCGTGGACGGCTGCTCGCCTCGACCGCCCTGTGGGACGAGGAGCACGTCCTCGTCGCCGCCCCCAGGTGGGCGGCCCGCCTGGGGCCGGACGAACTCCGCAAGGGCCATGTCGTCCTCGAGCAGCTGCCGGTCGTGGAGGTGCACGAGTCCCTGCCCCTCGTCTCCCGCTACTGGCACGCCGTCTTCGACTCCCCTCCGGCCGCCGCCGGCGCCGTCATCGCACCCGATCTGCGCGCGGTGCTGGAGGCCGCCGCCGTCGGCGCAGGCCTCGCCGTCCTGCCGCGCTACCTGTGCGAGGACGCGCTCGCACAGGGCCGGGTCGTCACCCTCCTCGACCCTCCCGTGCCGCCGCTGCGCACGTACTTCCTCGTCATACGCACCGGGACACTGGCCCACCCCCATGTCGCGCGGGCCCACGAGAAGCTGCTGCGCGCGGCCGATGGCTGGTGAGGCGCCGCACGCGAGGGGCCGCAGGAGTTTCAGAAGCGGCGACATGGGCCACTCTCTTGCCATGACCGAACGACCAGTGGTCAAGCGCACCGCACGCGCCATTCTGCTCGACGGGAACGACCTCGTCCTGATCAAGCGCACCAAGCCCGGTGTCGACCCCTACTGGCTCACGCCGGGCGGCGGCGTCGAGCCGGAGGACGCCACCGTCGTCGACGCCCTTCACCGTGAGGTCCACGAGGAGCTCGGGGCCAAGATCACCGACGTGGTGCCGTGCTTCGTGGACACGGTCGAGCACATCGCCGACGGCGGCGTGACAGGCGTGAAGGTGCAGCACTTCTTCGTCTGCCGCCTGGAGTCCATGGACCCGTCGCTGCGGCACGGTCCGGAGGTCGACGAGCCGTGCGGGGAGTACGAGATCGTACGCGTCCCGTTCAGCAGGGTCGGGATCGCCGCGGTCCACCTGGTGCCGCTCTCCCTGCGCCACTACCTGGACGGCAACATCGAGGGTGTGCGGGCGATGCACGCCCCCGACCTGGGCTGACGCCCACGACGGCGCCGCGTCGCGTCGCCTAGTCGGCCGCCGCCACGAGCTCTTCCAGGGAATCGTGCCGGATCCGGTCGTACGGGATGCCGATGCCGCGGAGCGCGTGCACACCGCTGCGGATCATTCCGGGCGGCCCCGAGAGATAGGCGTCGAAGCCGTGCCACGGTCCGTACCGGCCGAGGTCCCGCACGGCCGAGGGGAACTCCGCGCGGTCGTCGACCACCGGGCGGACCGACAGCCAAGGGTGCGTCTGCTGCAACCGGAGCATGGTGTCGATGTCGTACAGGTCGTGGTCGGAGCGCGCCCCGTAGAAGACCTCGACCGTGCGCCGCTCGCCATGAGTGGCCACGTCCTCGACGAGCGCCTTGATGGGCGCAATGCCGGTGCCGCCGCCGAGACAGAGCAGACCGTTGTCGGTGGTGTGGTCGACCGTCATCGACCCGGCGGGCGGACCGAGCCGCAGTACGTCCCCGGGTCTGGCGTGGTGGACCAGGGCGTTGGAGACCCAGCCCGCCGGGACGGCCTTGACGTGGAAGGACAGCAGCCCGTCGGGCCGGGGCGCGCCGGCGAAGGAGTAGTGCCGCCAGATCCTGGGCCACCACGGCGTCTCCAGGCTCGTGTACTGCCCGGCGAGGAACTTGTACGGCTGGTCCGGACGGACCGTGATGATCGCGATGTCCGGGGTCCGCAGCTCGTGCGAGACGACCTCGGCATCCCACCAGGCAGGTGCGTTCTGCTCGTCCTCGGCCGCCGCGTCGATCATGATCTGGGAGATCGTCGTGTACGTGCGGACCCAGGCCGCCTCGGTCTCGGCGTCCCACGTGGTCGTCGCGTACCGCGTCAGGGCGCCGATCAGGGCCTCGCCCACGGCCGGGTAGTGGGCGGGCTGCGTCCCGTACTTGCGGTGGCCGCGGCCGAGGTTGCGGAGGTAGTCCGTCAGCACCTCCGCGTTGTCCATGTGCTCGGCCGCGGTCAGCAGCGCCTTGAGCAGCCGGTCGCGCTGGGTGTCCATGGCGACCGGGAACAGGGACCGCAGCTCGGGATGGCGGACGAAGAGCAGGGCGTAGAAGTACGAGGTGACCTGGTCGGCCACGGGCGCGATCTCGGCCATGGTCCGCCGGATCAGCACGGCGTCGGGGGACGCGGGGGGTTCGGCGGGTGCGGAGGCACGGGGCGGCCCGAACGGGTCGGCGTGGTCCGTACCGGAGGCCGGGGCGTCGTGGTCCGCGGGGGCGGCGTGAGGAGCGGGGGCCGCGTAGGGCGCGCGCTGGGGCGGGACGCCATGGGCCGTACCCGACGCCGGCGTGTCGCTCGGGGCGCGGGTGCCGTAGGACGCCTGCCGGGCCGGGATGTCACTCGGTTCCGGTGCCCCATGGGCCGGGTCGTGTCCGGCGTCAGGCCGGGAGTGCTCGGGCTCGGCGTCGGGTGCGGACGCGCCCGGGGCGCCGGCCTCGGCTGCGGTGGCCGGCGCGGCGGCCGGGTCCTGGTCCGGTTCCGCGGCCGCGGTCGGCCGCTCGGTATCGGTCTCTTCGGGGGCGGGTGTCGACGGTACGTCCCGTACGACCGAGAGCTGCGGCCGGTTGCGGCGGGACGAACCGGAACCGACCGGGCGTATCGCCGACACAGGTCGCGTCGGTACCGCTGCGGGCCGGCTCGGCTCACTCTCCTCCGCCCGGCCGTCCTGCCCGTCCCGACCGGGTCGCGAGGGAGTGGATGCGCCCTCGGCACCGGTCGCCCCACCAGGCCGGGCCGGTTGCCTGCGAGGGGTGAACCAACCGCCTCCGCCGTTGTCGCCTGACGCGCCGTTGTCGGCCGGCGTGGTGGCCGGAGCTTCCATGGTGTGCCTCGCCTCGAACATCTTTCGGTCGGTTCGCGCACGTCCGCCAGTCGGAACGTGCCGCACTTACCTGCGCTGTCCAGCACTGCCGCGACTCGTCCTTGCCGCGGCCATGCTCTGTATCAGGGCGAGTTCCCTCCGATGAAGACTCTGCCCGGACGCCCGCTGTCGCAGCATGGCAGCCGATTCCCGGAACCGGGACAAAGAGTCGAAAGTCCGGGCACCCGAACCCCTTTTCCCATTAGGCTCCCATGCCGCCATGTCCCTGCATCCGGATCGTCCGGAGCGCCTGCACTCCCCCTCCTCGTGCGCCCCGGATGAACTCCCAGGCCCCGCGGAGATGGAACCACCGTATGCAAGACACCCGTCCAGGCCAACCCCGAACTCTGCACAGACCCGGTCCGCGATCTTCACCGTCGCACGGGCCGTTCATACGTCCGTGGGCTCGTGTACGCCGACGCGAGTACCGACGCTTACTCCCGCTGTCAGACGACCGGCGCCCGGCTGCCCGGCACTGTGTTTCACGTGAAACCACTCAAGCGCCCCGTCCGCCGGGGAATCCTCGTCGCCCATGTCGCCGCATCGGCAGGCTGGCTCGGGATCACTCTCGGCCTGCTCGCGCTTGCGTTCACCGCCGTCACCACGGGCTCGGTACCGGTGATCGAGGCCTCCTACCGCTCCATGAAGGTCTTCACGGACTGGCTCGTCCTGCCCCTCGCCTTCCTCACACTCCTCAGCGGCCTCTTCCTGTCCCTGGGTACCAAGTGGGGTCTCGCCCACCACTGGTGGGTCTTCATCAAGTTCTGGCTGACGCTGGCGACGACCACTGCTTCGGTCATCGCCCTGCGGCCGGGCGTCAACCAGGCTGCCGACAGCGTCGCTTCGGGTGTCGTGGTCGCCGATCCGCGTGACCTCGTGATGGGGCCCGCCGTATCGCTGGCCGCCTACCTCTTCATGACGGTGATTTCGGTACTCAAGCCATGGGGAACCATCCGGCGTGGTCGCCGTTCGCGGGCCTCCGTCACTTCTCCTAAAACGGTGGACGGGCGATCAGTGCGTCAGACAGCCTGACCCCATGTCGACTCCGCTCTCCGAGCTGCCCATCAGGCGCCTGACCATCGATGACCTCGTCTCTTGTGCCGACCTCTCGGAGGACCGCGGCTGGCCACGCGAGGATCACAAGTGGGGTCTGCTGCTGACGGCCGGCACGGGGTACGGGATCGACGATCCGGCGGGCAAGGGGCTGGTGGCCGCCTGCGTACTGACGTCGTACGGCCCCGGCCTCGCCGCGATCGGCATGGTGCTCGTCGCCGAGCGATTCGCCCGTCAGGGCATCGGGCGCCGACTGATGAAGCACGTACTGGCAGAGGCCGGGGAGACCCCGCTGACCCTGCACGCCACGCCCAACGGACAGCCGCTCTACGAGGAACTGGGCTTCACCGCCACCGGCCGGGCGGAAATGGTCCGGGGTCGCTTCACCGCCACCGACCCGGCTGCCACGGTGCCGACCCGTCCGGCGACAGCGGAGGACATGCCTGCCCTGGTGCGCCTGGACGCCGAGGTCTTCGGCGTGGACCGCACCCACATGATGACCCGCCTCCCGGCCTTCGCCGACCAGCTCCGGGTGGCCGAGCAGGACGGCGTGCTGACCGGGTACGCGGCTGCCTGGCCGAACATGGCGACGCACGTCGTCGGCCCCCTGATCGCCAAGGACACCGAGACGGCAAAGGCCCTGATCACCTCACTGGCGGCGAACACGGACCGCCCGCTGCGCACCGACATCGACGTGCGCCACGAGGATCTGCTCACGTGGGTGAAGTCACAGGGCCTGGAGCCGATCGCCTTCAACGCGGTGATGACCTATGCCATCTCCGCGCTGCCGGGCGACTGGACCCGCCGGTTCGCACCGCTGACCGTCGCGGCAGGCTGAGGGTCGATCCCGGGCCCACCGCGACGGCGGTACGTCATCAGCCGGTGCCGGACCATCCGCGGGATTCTGCAGCGGTGTCCGGCCCGGCGGACAGGGTGGTCAGCGGACGGAGTTCGGCCCCCGGGCTTCGGCCGCGCTCCCGGCATCAGCCGCTTCCGCCTTGCGGTGCACCTTTTCACCAATACTTGCAGACGCTTTTTAATTGCCAGCGCGGACTATTGCGGTCATCGTCTACTCTGGGAGGGAGCCCCGAACGGCACCGAGGAGGAGACAGATGACCGCGACCGACCCCGCCCTCACGGCCCTCGCACAGGGCTGGTGCGCCCTCTCGCTGCTGCACGGAAAGATCGAGGCGCACATCGAGCGGGCTCTGGAGTCCCGGCACGGACTGAGCATGCGTGAGTTCTCGCTGCTCGACGTGCTCAGCCGGCAGCACAGCGGGCCGGGCGGGCATCTGCAGATGAAGCAGGTCGCCGACGCTGTCGTCCTCAGCCAGAGCGCCACGACCCGACTGGTCACCCGGCTCGAGGACCGCGGACTGCTGACCCGCTACCTCTGCGACACGGACCGCCGTGGCATCTACACCGATGTCACCGAAGCCGGCCTGGCTCTGCTCGCCGAGGCACGGCCGACGAACGACACCGCGCTGCGAGAGGCGCTCGACGAAGCCGCCAAGAACCCGGAGCTCGCTCCGCTCGTCAAGACCGTCGAAGAGCTGCGGGTCCCCGCGTAGTCTGCGGATCATGAGTGATCTGCAGATACGCCCGGCGGTCGTCGAGGACATCCCGGCGATCGTGGCGCTGCTCGCCGACGACCCGCTGGGCGTCCAGCGCGAATCGCCCGACGACCTCGCTCCGTACACCGCGGCGTTCGAGCGGCTGGTCGCGGACCCCCACCAGCACCCGATCGTCGCCGTCCGGGACGGCCGGGTCGTCGGCACACTTCAGCTGACGGTCATCCCCGGTCTCTCCCGGCGCGGCACCACCCGGTCGATCATCGAGGCCGTCCGGATCCATGCCGACGAGCGCGGCAGCGGGCTGGGCACACAGCTCATCGAGTGGGCCGTCGAAAAGTCCCGCGGCTTGGGCTGCCAACTGGTCCAGCTCACGTCCGACGCCACCCGGACCGATGCCCACCGCTTCTATGAGCGCCTCGGTTTCGAGCCCTCGCACATCGGGTTCAAATTGACCCTCTGAGCACAGGAGGCGCGCGCGCCCGGCGGCGAGAACGGGCCGACCCGCCTGGCACGGGTTGGCCCGTTTCACGTGAAACATCGCGGGTCAGAGCCCGCGCCACCCGTCCTCGTCCACACCGCCGGGCACCGCGTCGCCCTGTTCGTAGGGTTCACGTGTGAACACGAACGATCCCAGGTCCAGGTGGCTCACGGACCCGTCCTCACAGCGCACCACCGTGAGCGTCTCCCCTGCGAAGTAGCCGTCCAGCCCCGTCCACTCGCCCTCGGGCCCGGCCACGAAGCGGGACCTCCGGCCGCCCCCACGCAGAGGCTCCAGCTCGACTCCGCGATCGCCGACAAGGCGCAGCCCGTACGCGTACGTACCCCAGTACCAGGGACCCGTGAGGTCCAGCAGCTCCTGGTCGACGTCGGGCAGCGGTCGCCACGGCGCGGGCATCCGGGGCTCGGCATCCGCCACGATCCGGACGAGATCGGCGGCTACCGTGCTCGCAAGCGGCCCGGAAGTCACATTGGTCAGCGCCACCGCGGCGACGCCGTCGTCCACACTCGTCCACAGCCCTGCGAGAAACCCGGGCAGGGAGCCCGAGTGCCCCACGAGCGTGCGCTCCTCGTTGCGGACGATCTGCATGCCGAGGCCATAGCTGCTGTTCCAGTCTCCCGCCTCCGCGGGCACCGAGGGCGTGCGCATCTCGCGCACGGAGGCGGCGCTCAGCACCCGGTCGTCCCCCTCGGCGAGGAACCAGGCGAACCGGCAGAGGTCCGCCGCGGTCGACCACAACTGTCCGGCGGGGGCCATCAGCCCCAGGTCCTCGACGGGCTCGGGAAGTATGACATCCGCCCACGGATGGACGGCCCAGCCGCCCGCATGGGGCGCTCGCGGCTGCGCGCTCGTCCGGGCCAGCCCCAGCGGATCGAGGATCTCCGTCTGAAGGACCTGCTCCCACGGAACGCCGCGTACGGCTTCCACCAGTGAACCGAGAAGCGTGTAGCCGGGGTTGGAGTAGTGGTGCCGTCGGCCGGGAGGGTGCATCCGTGCCTTGTCGCCCAGCACATCGGCGAGTTCGGGGCGCAGGGTGCCGGGAGTCCTTTCCCACCAGGGAGCCGGGGACTCGGCACTCAAACCGGCACTGTGACCGAGGAGCTGAGCGATGGTCACCTCTCCGACGCCCGTGCCCGGCAGATGCTTCTCCAGCGGATCGCTCAGATCCAGCAGTCCCTCGTCACGCAGCCGCATCACGAGAACCGCGGTGAAGGTCTTGGTGATCGAGCCGATGCGGTACTGCGTATCGGCGTCGGGTGCATGGCCGTCGACGCAGGTGCGCGCGCCCGTCCACACCAGACGGCCGTCCCTCAGGACGGCTCCGACGAACGAGGGGGTACGTCCCTCGCTCTGCGCGACGGCGATGCGGTGCAGGAGAGCCCTGCGCGTGGTGGGGAGCAGCTCTTCCCAGGATGAGGTCATGCGGCAGGTCTATCGGTGTACGGGCGCTCCGTCGACCCGATTAAACCGTCTCCGCGGGCATGGACGGAGTGAGTGCTCACTCCGCATGCTCGGGCCATGACGCCACCTCCCGCGAAGGGCGGCAGGGCTCTCCGGCCATGAGCCCGGAGCAGCGCCGCGAGATGATCGTCCGGGCCACGATTCCCCTGCTCATCGAGCATGGCAGCTCGGTCACCACCCGCCGGATCGCACAGGCGGCCGGCATCGGCGAGGGCACCGTCTTCCGGGTATTCACCGACAAGGAGGAGCTCCTGGACGCCTGCATCGCCGAGACCATGGACCCGGGCACGTCCCTGGCCGAGATCCGGTCCATCCCACTGGACCAGCCTCTCGCCGCCCGTCTCACCCAGGCCGCGGAGGCGCTGCGCGCCCATGTGGACCGCATAGGGGCCGTGATGGGCGCCCTGCACGCCACCGAGGGCCGAAGCCGTGCCGCCGACCGCCCGGGCACGAAGCCACCGGACCGGCAGGCGGGCACGAACGCGGCGACGGACGCCATCGCCGGCCTCTTCGCACCCGAAGAGGACTCGCTCCGCCTCCCGCCGCGACAACTGGCCCAGCTCTTCTTCGGCCTGCTCTTCACCAGCTCGACCCAGGAAAGCCCCCAGCACATCGGCCCGGTCGTCGACGTCTTTCTGCACGGCGCCCTCGCGTCCACCGGCTGAGGAGGTCCCATGCCGATCACGCTGAACCACGCCATCGTCCCGGCCGCCCACAACGAGCGCGCCGCCCGCTTCTTCGCGACCGTCATAGGTCTCCCGTACGAGGGCCCCGACCGGCACTTCGCCCCGGTCCGCGTCAAGGAGTCCCTGACCCTCGACTACCTCAGCGTCCCCGAGCCGCCGGGGACGCACCTGGCCTTCGACGTGGACCCGGCGACCTTCGACGCGGTCCTCACCCGCCTGCGCGAGGCGGCGGTCCCCTAGGGCAACGATCCGTCCACGCCGGACAACGGCCGCACGGACCACCCGCTCGCGGCCCGCGGCCTCTACTTCACCGACGACTCGGGCAGCCTCTACGAACTGATGTCCCCGGCCTGACCGGCTCGCGCGCCGCCGGCCGCGGCCCCCGGTCACGCGAGTGCCGCCCTCAGGCGCCGCGCGTCACGTCTGGGCCATGTCCACGAAGCGCGAGTAGTGGCCCTGGAACGCCACCGTGATCGTGGCCGTCGGGCCGTTACGGTGCTTCGCCACGATCAGGTCCGCCTCGCCGGCGCGCGGGGACTCCTTCTCGTACGCGTCCTCGCGATGCAACAGGATCACCATGTCGGCGTCCTGCTCGATCGAACCCGATTCACGCAGGTCCGAGACCATCGGCTTCTTGTCCGTGCGCTGCTCGGGGCCACGGTTCAGCTGGGAGAGCGCGATCACGGGGAGCTCCAGCTCCTTGGCCAGGAGCTTGAGGTTTCGCGACATGTCCGAGACCTCCTGCTGGCGGCTCTCGGCACGCTTGGAGCCGCCCGACTGCATCAGCTGGAGGTAGTCGATGACCACCAGCTTCAGGTCGTTGCGCTGCTTCAGGCGGCGGCACTTGGCACGGATCTCCATCATCGACAGGTTCGGCGAGTCGTCGATGTAGAGCGGGGCCTGGGAGACGTCGGGCATCCGGCGCGCCAGGCGGGTCCAGTCCTCGTCCGTCATCGTCCCGGAGCGCATGTGGTGCAGCGCCACACGCGCCTCCGCCGACAGCAGACGCATCGCGATCTCGTTGCGCCCCATTTCGAGGGAGAAGATCACGCTGGGCAGGTTGTTCTTGATCGAGGCCGCACGCGCGAAGTCCAGGGCCAGAGTCGACTTGCCCATCGCGGGACGGGCGGCGATGACGATCATCTGGCCCGGGTGCAGGCCGTTCGTCAGGGAGTCGAAGTCGGTGAAGCCCGTGGGCACACCGGTCATCTCACCGCTGCGCGAGCCGATCGCCTCGATCTCGTCGAGAGCGCCCTCCATGATGTCGCCGAGCGGCAGGTAGTCCTCACTGGTCCGCTGCTCGGTGACGGCGTAGATCTCGGCCTGGGCGGAGTTGACGATTTCGTCGACGTCGCCGTCGGCCGCGTATCCCATCTGCGTGATCTTGGTGCCGGCCTCCACGAGCCTGCGCAGCACCGCCCGCTCGTGGACGATCTCCGCGTAGTACGACGCGTTCGCGGCGGTCGGCACCGACTGGACCAGCGTGTGCAGATACGGGGCCCCGCCGACGCGGGTGATCTCACCACGCTTGACCAGCTCGGCCGCGACCGTGATCGGGTCGGCCGGCTCACCCTTGGCGTAGAGGTCGAGAATCGCCTGGAAGACGGTCTCGTGGGCCGGCCGGTAGAAGTCGTGACCCTTGATGATCTCGACCACGTCGGCGATGGCGTCCTTCGACAGCAGCATGCCGCCGAGGACGGACTGCTCGGCGTCCAGGTCCTGCGGAGGCACTCGCTCGAAGCCGGGGCCGCCGTCCCAGCCAGTGCTCTCCCGGCTGCGGTCGTGCTGGTCGTCACGGCGGGTGTCGCTGCCGCGGCGGCGGGAGGCGGGAAGCCGGTCACCGGGAGTGTCGGCCGCCCACGGGTCGTCCAAGGGCTCGGAAATGCTCACCCGCGGCCACCTCCTCCCGTCCGCTCCGCGGACCTTTGCCGTGGCACTCTTTCTACGGCACGACACTGACAAAACGAGTCGCCTGACTCCGCTTGCGCGCGTCGGGCGACGGTCCACGGTAGGCCCGGCGGCACCGTCAGCCAATCTGGTTATCCACAGGCCCTGTGGACGAAGGACCAGATGCTGTGGAGAAGTCTTCGGAACCTGTGCACGGACCAGGGGACAGGACTGTGGACAAACTCATAGCCGCCTCACCACATAGCCTCTGAGCTGCTCATTTTCCATCCACCGGCTGTGGGGGAGAAAAACTTTTCCCACCGGGCCAAGATCAGAACAAACCGCGCACCGGGTGATGCCCAAGCCCTGGAGAAGTAAGGGACACCTGGGCGTTGCATCTCTTACCTGTGGAAGATTAGATTGGCCCCCATGCCCCAGGCCTCCGTGACCCCCAAGGCGCGCCGTCGACGCCATGACCGAGAGATCATCGCGCTCGCTGTCCCCGCCTTCGGCGCACTGGTCGCCGAGCCCCTGTTCGTGATCGTCGACAGCGCCATCGTGGGCCACCTCGGCACGCCCCAGCTCGCCGGTCTCGGGGTCGCGGCAGCCCTGCTCATGACGGCCGTCAGTGTCTTCGTGTTCCTGGCCTACGCCACCACCGCCGCCGTGGCCCGCCGTGTCGGCGCAGGCGACCTCCCATCGGCCATCCGCCAGGGGATGGACGGCATCTGGCTCGCGCTCTTCCTCGGTGTCGCCGTCATCGCGGTGACCCTCCCGGCCGCCCCCTGGCTCGTGGATCTCTTCGGCGCATCGGAGACAGCGGCACCGCATGCGATCACCTATCTGCGCATCTCCAGCCTCGGCATACCGGCCATGCTGATCGTGCTCGCGGCGACCGGCGTCCTGCGGGGTCTCCAGGACACGCGGACACCGCTCTACGTGGCCATCGGCGGATTCACGGCCAACGCAGCACTGAACGCAGGACTGGTGTACGGCGCCGGGCTGGGCATTGCCGGCTCCGCATGGGGCACGGTCGCGGCCCAGTGCGGCATGGCCGCCGCCTATCTCCTCGTCGTCGTGCGCGGAGCCCGCAAGCACGGTTCCTCGCTGCGCCCCGACGCGGCCGGGATCAGGGCGAGTGCCCAGGCCGGAGCCCCTCTCCTGGTCCGTACGCTCTCGCTGCGTGCGGTCCTGATGATCGCCACCGCTGTGGCTGCCCGCCTGGGCGACACGGACATCGCGGCACACCAGATCGTTCTGTCGCTCTGGAGCCTGCTGGCCTTCGCCCTCGATGCCATCGCGATCGCCGGGCAGGCCATCATCGGGCGCTACCTCGGTGCGAACGATGCCGAGGGAGCACGGCAGGCCTGCCGTCGCATGGTGGAGTGGGGAATCGCCGCGGGCGTGGTCCTGGGCGTCCTGGTCGTGGTCTCGCGCCCGCTGTTCATCCCTCTGTTCACCGGGGATCAGGCGGTCCGGGACACGCTTCTTCCCGCGCTTCTCGTCGTAGCGGTGTCCCAGCCGATCGCCGGAGTCGTCTTCGTCCTGGACGGGGTGCTGATGGGTGCGGGGGACGGCTCGTATCTCGCCTGGGCCATGCTCGTCACCCTCGCGGCGTTCGCGCCGGTCGCCCTGCTGGTGCCCTCCGTCGGCGGTGGCCTGACCGCGCTGTGGTGGGCCATGACCCTGATGATGACCGTGCGGCTGCTGACGCTGTGGTGGCGGGCCCGGTCCGGACGCTGGATCGTGACCGGCGCGACGCGCTGACGTTTCACGTGAAACGTCCCGTGGGGCACGCGGTACCGCGCACCAGACGAACCGTGATCGCAGCACGCCGGACCAACAGAAGGGCCGCACCCCGAGGGGTGCGGCCCTTCCTACCGCTCAGTCGAGCGCGCTGATCAGGCGGCGACAACCTCGACGCCGAGCTGCGCGGCAACCTCGGGGTGCAGACGCACGGACACCTGGTGCGAGCCCAGGGTCTTGATCGGCGCACCGAGCTCGACGCGACGCTTGTCGACCTCCGGACCACCGGCAGCCTTGATCGCCGAAGCGATGTCGGCCGGGGTGACGGAACCGAACAGGCGGCCGGCCTCGCCGGAGCGAACGGCCAGGCGCACCTTCACGGCCTCGAGCTGACCCTTGACGGAGTTCGCCTGCTCGATGGTCGCGATCTCGTGGATCTTGCGGGCGCGGCGGATCTGCGCCACGTCCTTCTCGCCACCCTTGGTCCAGCGAATCGCGAAACCGCGCGGGACCAGGTAGTTGCGAGCGTAGCCGTCCTTGACGTCGACGACGTCGCCGGCGGCGCCGAGGCCGGAGACCTCGTGGGTGAGGATGATCTTCATATCTCGGTCACCCTTCCCTTATCGCGCGGTGGACGTGTAGGGCAGCAGCGCCATCTCACGGCTGTTCTTGACGGCCGTGGCGACGTCACGCTGGTGCTGCGTGCAGTTGCCGGTCACGCGGCGGGCACGGATCTTGCCGCGGTCGGAAATGAACTTCCGCAGCATGTTCGTGTCCTTGTAGTCCACGTACACGGTCTTGTCCTTGCAGAACGCGCAGACCTTCTTCTTAGGCTTGCGCACAGGCGGCTTCGCCATGGTGATTCTCCTGTGTGATCAAGAAGTGGGGGTACGAGCTGCCCTAGAAGGGAGGCTCGTCCGAGTAGCCGCCGCCGGAACCGCCGGAGCTTCCGCCCCAGCCGCCGCCCCCGCCCTGCTGCTGGCCGCCGCCGGCCGGCGCGCTCGTGGCCCAGGGGTCGTCGGCGGGTGCACCGCCGCCGCCCTGCTGCTGACCACCACCGGGGCCGCCGCCCCAGCTGCCGCCGCCCTGCTGGCCGCCGCCGTAACCGCCCTGGCCGCCGCGACCGGTGGTCTTGGTGACCTTGGCCGTGGCGTTCTTGAGGCTGGGGCCGACTTCCTCGACGTCCAGCTCGTAGACCGTGCGCTTGACGCCCTCGCGGTCCTCGTAGGACCGCTGCTTCAGGCGGCCCTGCACGACGACGCGCATGCCGCGCTGGAGCGACTCGGCGACGTTCTCCGCCGCCTGCCGCCAGACCGAGCAGGTCAGGAACAGGCTCTCGCCGTCCTTCCACTCGTTGGTCTGCCGGTCGAAGGTGCGGGGAGTGGACGCGACGCGGAACTTCGCGACCGCCGCACCGGACGGGGTGAAGCGCAGCTCGGGGTCGTCGACGAGATTGCCGACGACCGTGATGACGGTCTCGCCTGCCATTGGGGGAACCTCTCGGCGGGGATTGCTTCTGGCTGCTTGCTGCTACTCGAACCCGATGACCTCTGAGCTAGGTGCTCAGTGGGTCTCGGGACGGAGGACCTTGGTCCGGAGGACCGACTCGTTCAGGTTCATCTGGCGGTCGAGCTCCTTGACGACCGCAGGCTCGGCCTGCAGGTCGATGACCGAGTAGATGCCCTCGGGCTTCTTCTTGATCTCGTAAGCGAGACGACGACGGCCCCAGGTGTCGACCTTCTCCACCTTTCCGTTGCCCTCACGGACGACGGAGAGGAAGTTCTCGATCAGCGGGGAGACAGCGCGCTCCTCGAGATCGGGGTCGAGGATGACCATCACCTCGTAGTGACGCATGTGGAACCCACCTCCTTTGGACTCAGCGGCCACGGTCGTTCCGTGGCAGGAGGGTCGTGATGCGTGAGCAACGGTATCGGCCGCCACTGACAATCCCCGCTCGACGAGAGGCGATCGTGTCCTGGCCAGGGCAGACACCGGTGCAGACCGTACAGAGTACCTGCACACCGGCTTCCGGTTGAAATCCGGTGGCGGATGGCCGCAATCTGTACACATCGGGTGCGCGCGGCGCTACGATGCGCCGCCTTCCGGCACAGCCAGGAGGTGCCTCATGGCACATGCAATGCGACGTCAGTCCCCCGCCTCTCTCCTCGCCACGGACGGCAAGCCACATCCGCTTCAGGACACCCTGATGGCGGTGACGCTGGTGCTCGGTGCCATCGCGTTCATCACGGCGATGTTCCACCACCTCCACCTGCTGAGCTCGTGGACCGGCCTTGTCGGAATCGTCACGGGCGCGTACGGCCAGTTCATCTCGGCGACCACGCGCGAGCGGTTCCTGCTGATCATCGGTCTCGGAGCGTCGGCCGTGGGCTTCTTCCTCGGCATGGCGCACGGCGGCCTCTTCGGCGGAGTCCTCGGCTGACGCACAGCGCATCGGGAGCGGGCCACGACCGGCCCGCTCTTGCGTACAGCCATTCGGAGCGCCTCCTCGGACCAGTAGGCTTCGGCGCGAGAGCCGGAGCCCCTGTACCCATGGGGACACACCTGCCGAGGAGCGCCCCGCATGAGCCTGACCCTGAGGACCATCAGCCGTGAGCAGCATCTGGCTTACATCCAGAGCCTGCCCTCGGCGAGTCACTGCCAGGTCCCGGCGTGGGCGGACGTGAAGACCGAGTGGCGCTCGGAGAACCTGGGCTGGTTCGACAAGAACGGCGACCTTGTCGGCGTCGGCCTGGTGCTCTACCGCCAGCTGCCCAAGATCAAGCGGTATCTCGCGTACCTCCCCGAGGGCCCGGTCATCAACTGGTACGCCCCGAACCTGGACGACTGGCTGCAGCCGATGCTGGCGCACCTCAAGAACCAGGGCGCCTTCTCCGTCAAGATGGGGCCGCCCGTCGTCATCCGCCGCTGGGACGCACCCGCGATCAAGGCCGGCATCCAGGACCCCGACGTCAAGCGCCTGCGTGATGTCGAGGCCACGCACATCGAGCCCCGGGCCTTCGAGGTCGCCGACCGGCTGCGCAAGATGGGCTGGCAGCAGGGCGAGGACGGCGGAGCCGGCTTCGGTGACGTGCAGCCGCGGTACGTCTATCAGGTGCCCCTGGCCAACCGGTCGCTGGACGACGTCCTCAAGGGCTTCAACCAGCTGTGGCGCCGCAACATCAAGAAGGCCGAGAAGGCCGGTGTCGAGGTGGTCCAGGGCCGCTACGAGGACCTCGCCGAGTGGCAGCGCCTGTACGAGATCACCGCCGAGCGCGACCGTTTCCGGCCGCGCCCGCTGTCGTACTTCCAGCGCATGTGGACCGTCCTCAACAACGAGGACCCCAACCGCATGCGTCTGTACTTCGCGCGACACAACGGCGTGAACCTGTCCGCGGCGACCATGCTCGTCGTCGGCGGACACGTCTGGTACTCCTACGGAGCCTCCGACAACATCGGGCGCGAGGTCCGGCCCTCGAACGCGATGCAGTGGCGGATGCTGCGCGACGCCTACGCCATGGGCGCCACCGTCTACGACCTCCGGGGCATCAGCGACTCGCTCGACGAGACGGACCACCTCTTCGGCCTGATCCAGTTCAAGGTCGGCACCGGTGGCGAGGCCGTCGAGTACGTCGGCGAGTGGGACTTCCCGCTGAACAAGCTGCTCCACAAGGCGCTGGACATCTACATGTCGCGCCGCTGAGGGCGCCGCTGACCGCTCCGGCGGCGCGAAGGACTCCGTAATCTCGTACATGTCTTTGCTACACCGCAACCACCAGAAAGGTTCCGGGCCGGTCATGGCGCTCTCCCTCTACGTCGACATCGCGCGCTGGCGGGCGCACCAGAAGTCCGTGATCGACCAGTTCCCGGGACTCGTCCCGGTCTGCAAGGGCAACGGCTACGGCTTCGGCCACGAGCGCCTCTCCGACGAGGCGGCCCGCTTCGGCGCCGACATGCTCGCGGTCGGCACGACGTACGAGGCCGCGCGGATCAAGGACTGGTTCGGCGGCGACCTGCTGGTCCTCACACCGTTCCGGCGCGGTGAGGAGCCGGTGCCGCTGCCCGACCGGGTGATCCGTTCGGTGTCCTCGGTGGACGGTGTGCACGCCCTGGTCGGGGCACGGGTCGTCATCGAGTGCATGAGCTCGATGAAGCGCCACGGCATCACCGAGCAGGAGCTCGGCCAACTGCACGCCGCGATCGAGGACGTGCGGCTCGAGGGCTTCGCGCTGCACCTGCCGCTGGACCGCACCGACGGCTCCGACGCCGTCGAGGAGGTCATCGGCTGGATGGACCGGCTGCGTGCCGCCCGCCTGCCGTTGCACACGATGTTCGTCAGCCACCTGCGGTCGGACGAACAGGCGCGGCTGCAGCAGCAGTTCCCGCAGACCCGGTTCCGCGCCCGGATCGGCACCCGTCTGTGGCTCGGTGACCACGAGGCGACGGAGTACCGCGGGGCGGTCCTGGACGTGACCCGCGTGTCCAAGGGGGACCGTTTCGGCTACCGGCAGCAGAAGGCCGCGTCCGACGGCTGGCTCGTCGTCGTCGCCGGCGGCACGTCGCACGGCGTGGGGCTGGAGGCGCCCAAGGCGATGCACGGCGTGATGCCGCGTGCCAAGGGCGTGGCCCGTGCCGGTCTCGCGACGGTCAACCGCAATCTGTCGCCGTTCGTGTGGGCGGGCAAGCAGCGCTGGTTCGCCGAACCGCCGCACATGCAGGTGTCGATCCTGTTCGTGCCCGCGGACGCCGACGAGCCCAGGGTCGGTGACGAGCTCGTCGCCCACCTGAGGCACACGACCACGCAGTTCGACCGCCTCGTCGACCGGTAGGACGCCCGGCGCTGTCTGCCGCCCGCGCGGGATTCCGCGAGGCCGTCAGGCGGACGGCTGAGCCTCTGTGCCCTGCCCCGTCCCGGCGGGCTGCGTGCCCCATTCCACCCGGGGCCCCTCCACGGTCTGCGCGGCATGTCGCCGCCGGGCCGCGCGCCTCAGGGGGAACACGTCCTCGGCGCCGTCGAGCACTCCGCCGGAGGGGTCGTCCGAGCCGTCCGTCCGCACCCCGTCGCGTTCGGGCATCAGGATGTCCCGCACGATCACCGCGCACAGGTAGAGCGTGCCCAGCAGGTGCAGGGTGATCGCGAGCTGGTATCCCTCGGGCGGCAGCCCCTGGTGCTTCTCGCTGGTGGTGTACGCGAGGTACATCCAGATGCCGAGGAAGTACATGACCTCGCAGGCCTGCCAGACGAGGAAGTCCCGCCAGCGCGGACGGGCGAGCGCCGCGAGCGGGATCAGCCACAGTACGTACTGCGGCGAGTAGACCTTGTTGGTGAGGACGAACACGGCGACGACCAGGAACGCCAGTTGGGCGAACCGGGGCCTGCGCGGTGCGGTGAGAGTCAGCAGAGCGATACCGGCGCACGCCACGATCGTCAGGAGCATCGCGTACGTGTTGACCGTCTCCGCCTCGATCGAGCGGCCCGTGCGCTGGGTGATGATCAGCCAGAACGAGCCGAAGTCGACGGGCCGCTCCTGGCTGAAGCTGTAGAACTTCTTCCACCCCTCCGGCGCCAGCAGCATGACGGGGACGTTGACCACGAGCCACGCCGCCACGGCCCCGAAGGCCGCCGTGAGGAACTCGCGCCACTTGCCCGCACGCCAGCACAGCACCAGCAGGGGCCCGAGGAGCAGGAACGGGTAGAACTTGGCGGCCGTCGCCAGGCCGATGAGGACGCCTGCGGCGAGCACCCGGCTGCGCGACCACATCAGCATCGCCGAGGCCGTCAGGGCCACCGCGAACAGGTCCCAGTTGATCGTGGCCGTCAGCGCGAACGCGGGTGCCAGGGCCACCAGCAGCGCGTCCCAGGGGCGGCGGCGGTGGGTGCGGGCGACGCAGACGGCGATGACGGCGGCGCAGATCAGCAGCATGCCCGCGTTGATCATCCAGTACAGCTGCTCGCGCTGCATCATGTCGTCGCCCGACAGCCCGAGCCAGGAGGCGGCGTCGGCGACCCAGGAGGCGACCTGCATGAACAGCCCGGTGAGGACCGGGTATTCGAGGTACTCCATGTCACCGGGCAGCCGGTCGAAGTACGGAATGCGTCCATCGGCGAAGCCGCGGCCGAGATACAGGTGCGGGATGTCCGAGTAGCAGGCGTGGGTGTACTGCGAACTGGTGCCCCTGAACCAGGCCCAGTTGTAGCAGGGCAGCTTCTGCACCATGCCGAGCGCGAACATGCCGATCGTCACCAGGGCGATGACACGCACGGGTGTGAGCGGGCCGTTGCCGGCGCGCCGTGCCCGGCGGCCCGCGGGGCCACCGATCAGCTCGCTGCCGGCCGCGGCGATCCTGTCGCGCCGTGTGGGGCGCACGTCAGAACTGTCCCGCCGTGCGGGCAGGACACCGCGGCGGTCCTCGTACACGCTCGTCTCCTCTGCGCTGGGCATGGTGCACATCCTGCCGCAAGGGGCCGGGTACACGACGAGGGCCGCCGTGTCCGGCAGGCACAGGCACGAAGCGCTGCGCCTGCCGGTACGGCGGCCCTCTGGCGGTGCCGGCCTACGGGCGGCGGCTACTCGGTTCCGTCGGAGCCTCCGATGAAGCCTCCGCCGTTGCCTCCGCCATTGTTGCCGTTGCCTCCGCCGCTGTCCGTACCCGGCGACGTCGTCGGACTCGTGGTGATCCCGCCGTTGCCTCCGCCCTGGTCGGTGCCGGCATCGGTACCGCCGGTGGGGTCGCAGGTCCAGTCCTCCCACGGGTTGCACGACTCCGAGGGGCGGCCGGGGCTCTTCGAAGGGCTCTCCGACGGGCTCGAGGAGGGCGACTCGGACGGGCTCGAGGACGGCTTGCTGCTCGGTGTCGGCTTGGGGCTGACCGCGCCGCCGCCCCAGACGGCCTCGGCGTCGAGCTCCTCCGGCTCGTCGAACTCCATGATCTTGGCGTTCTTGAGCGCCTTGGACATGTACGTCTGCCAGATCTCGGAGGGGAACGACGAACCGTGGATCGTGTCCCGGTCACCGGTGCCGTACATCTTCAGAAACTCGCGCTTCTTGCCGCTCTTCTCGTCGTCGTCGAGGCGGTACATGTCGATGGCGGTCGACAGCTGCGGGGTGTAGCCGACGAACCACGCGGACTTGTTGTCGTCGGTGGTACCCGTCTTGCCGGCGACCTGACGGCCGGGAAGGCGCGCGTTCTTACCCGTGCCCTCCTCGTCGTCGACGACGTCCCGGAGCACGTCCGTGACGTTGGTGGCGACGGCCTTGGTGAAGGCCGTCTCGACCTTGTCCTCGTGCTTGTAGATCGTCTTGCCCTGGTACTCGACGGACGTCACGGAGTACGGGTCGCGCTGCTTTCCGTTGGCCGCGAAGGTGCCGTAGGCGCCGGCCATACGGATGGCGCTGGGGTCCGAGATACCGAGGGAGAACGAGGGGACGTTCGCTTTGACCAGGCTGGTTTCGAGCAGACCGGCGTCGACGGCCGCCTTCCGCACCTGCGGGATGCCGATGTCCATGCCGAGCTGCACGAACGGCGAGTTGGCCGAGTGGATCATGGCTTCGCGCAGGCTGATGTTCTTGAACGACTCGTCACCGTCGTTGCGCTGCAGCCACTCCTTGCCCTCCTCGTTGCGCCAGATCGAGCCGTCGTAGTTCTTGATCTTGAGCTTGTTGGCTCCGTTGTACCGGCTCTTGTCGGGGTCGACGATGGTGCGCTCACTGGGCCCCTGCTCCGGACTGAGCTCGGGGTTGCGCACCCCGTCCCGCATCGCGGCGGCCAGCACGAACGGCTTGAACGTAGATCCGACCTGGGCACCCGTCGCGTCGGCGTTGTTCGTGAAGTGCTTCGTCGCGTCGGCACCGCCGTAGATCGCGACGATCTTCCCGGTCTCCGGCTCCACGGAGGCGCCGCCGAACTGGACGTGGGTGTCCGTCTCCGGCCGCTTCTCTGGGTCGATGTGCTTCTTGTAGATGTTCTTGATGGAGGCCTCGAGCGCGTGGACCTTCTTCTTGTCGAAGGTCGTGTGGATCTCGTAGCCGCCCTGCGCCAGCTTCTTCTCGGTCATCCCGTCGTAGTTGTTCATGAAGTTGGCCTTGGCCAGGTCCACCAGGTAACCGATCTGCCCGCTCAGCTGCGCGTCCTTCTTCGGCTTCTGCGGGTTGGGGAACTCCGTGTACTTGGCGCGCTCCTCGGCGGGGAGCCGGTTGTCCTTGACCATCTCGTCGAGGATCCAGCGCCAGCGCTCCTCGGCTCGCTCCCTGTTGGCCGCCGCCGTCGCCTTGGAGTCGATCTCCGTGGCGCCGGCCGGGTCGAAGTACGTCGCGCCCTTGAGGAGCGAGGCGAGGAACGCGCACTCGCTCGCGTTCAGGTCCTCGGCGTCCTTGTTGTAGTACGTCCGGGCCGCGGCCTGGATGCCGTAGGCACCGCGGCCGTAGTACGAGGTGTTCAGGTAGCCCGCCATGATGTCGGGCTTGTCCATCGTGCTGTCGATCTTGATGGAGATGAACAGCTCCTGGACCTTACGGCTCAGGGTCTGGTTCTGGTCGTCGAGCCGCGCGTTCTTCACGTACTGCTGGGTGATGGTCGAGCCACCCTGCGTCTGCTGGCCCCGTGCCATGTTGAACACAGCGCGGGAGATGCCCATCGGGTCGATGCCCGAGTCCTTCTCGAAGGTCTTGTTCTCCGCGGAGATGACGGCGTCCTGCATCTCCCTCGGAATCTGGTCGATACCGATGATCTGGCGGTTGACCTCACCGCCCGTGGCGGCCATCTGGGAGCCGTCGGCCCAGTAGTACACGTTGTTCTGGGCCGTGGCCGCCTCCGCCACCTTCGGGACGACGACCATGCTGTACGCGAGGGCGGCGGCCACCATCAGCAGCCCTATGAAGCCGATGCACAGTCCCGCGACGAGCTTCCAGGAGGGCATCCAGCGACGCCATCCGTACTTGTCGTGTCGCGGGTAGTCGATCAGCCGCTTCTTCCCGGCTGCGGCTCCGGCGGCGCCGCGGCGCGCGGCCCTGCCACCTGTTCCCGACTCGTCCACGCGCCGGCGACCACCGCCCCGCTGGGCGGCGCGCCGGGCCTCGGCTCTGCCACCGTACGGACGCTCCTCCCCATGAGAAGCGGAAGGGGAGGCTGACGTGGCACCCCTCCCGGGTGCTGCACGTCGCCCAGAGGACTGCTGGGCGGCGCGTCGGGCCGCGGCGCGCCCGCCACCCTGCGGCTGCGGCGGTTTGCGTCGGTGCTCGCTCATCGAACGACTACTCCTCGGGCAGGCGAGACGCCTGGAAGCGGCAGTTGAGTTCCGGTCCCCCCGAAATGGATACGGCCGAGCTCTGGGGAGAGCTCATCCGCTGTGCATCCACGGCGATGACGCACAGGGGCGTCACATGGTTCCCAGTGGTCTGCATGCCGCACAGACTACGCACGGTCAAAACCCACCGAGGGTCGAAGTTCACCCCATTTCAGGCAACTCACCGCCGACGAATTGACGATGTGACGCCGCTCACGAAGGGCCCCCTTGTCGCATGCGAAGCGCCGCTCTATCGTGCTGATGTATCGAGTCGATACATCAGCACGACACATCGGACCGGCATACGGGCACCGACGGGCGAGGGAGGCGACAGTGAGCAGACGCTCAGGCATCCTCGAGTTCGCCGTCCTCGGCCTGCTCCGCGAAGCCCCGATGCACGGGTACGAGCTGCGCAAGCGGCTCAACACCTCGCTGGGAATCTTCCGGGCCTTCAGCTACGGAACCCTCTACCCCTGCCTCAAGACGCTCGTCGCCAACGGCTGGTTGATCGAGGAACCGGGAAACGCACCCGAGGACGCCCTCGCCGCATCGCTGGCGGGGCGCCGCGCCAAGATCGTCTACCGGCTGACGGCGGAAGGTAAGGAGCACTTCGAGGAGCTGCTCTCGCACACCGGCCCCGACACCTGGGAGGACGAGCACTTCGCAGCCCGTTTCGCCTTCTTCGGCCAGACGGAGCGCGAGGTGCGGATGCGGGTCCTGGAGGGCCGCCGCAGCCGGCTGGAGGAGCGCCTGGAGAAGATGCGCGCCTCTCTCGCCCGCACCCGCGAGCGCCTCGACGACTACACGCTCGAACTGCAGCGGCACGGCATGGAGTCCGTGGAGCGCGAAGTGCGCTGGCTGAACGAGCTCATCGAGAGCGAGCGGGCGGGGCGGGAGCAGCGACGGCCCTCCCCCGAGAGCACCGCTCAGCAGGACAACACATCTGGAGCGACGGGCGGCCTGCCCCGGCACCAGGGCGACGAGTCATCCGGAGGGACACCTCCCGACGGCTCCACCCCGCCGGATCCGTCCGACGACACCGCCAAGTGAGGCCCTGCGCTCCGCAGGGTTTCATCCGGAATACCGAGATCACACAGGGAGCAACCGGAATGGGTTCGGTTCGCGTAGCCATCGTCGGCGTGGGCAACTGCGCCGCCTCGCTGGTGCAGGGCGTCGAGTACTACAAGGACGCCGACCCGGCAGCCAAGGTGCCGGGTCTGATGCACGTCCAGTTCGGCGACTACCACGTTCGTGACGTCGAGTTCGTGGCTGCCTTCGACGTGGACGCCAAGAAGGTCGGCCTCGACCTCGCGGACGCCATCGGCGCCAGCGAGAACAACACCATCAAGATCTGCGACGTGCCGGCGACCGGCGTCACCGTGCAGCGCGGCCACACCCTGGACGGTCTGGGCAAGTACTACCGCCAGACCATCGAGGAGTCCACCGAGGCCCCGGTCGACGTCGTCCAGGTCCTCAAGGACAAGCAGGTCGACGTCCTGGTCTGCTACCTGCCCGTCGGTTCCGAGGACGCTGCGAAGTTCTACGCGCAGTGCGCCATCGACGCCAAGGTCGCGTTCGTCAACGCCCTCCCGGTCTTCATCGCCGGCACCAAGGAGTGGGCGGACAAGTTCACCGAGGCCGGTGTCCCGATCGTCGGCGACGACATCAAGTCGCAGGTCGGCGCCACCATCACGCACCGCGTGATGGCGAAGCTCTTCGAGGACCGGGGCGTCATCCTGGACCGCACGATGCAGCTGAACGTCGGCGGCAACATGGACTTCAAGAACATGCTCGAGCGCGAGCGCCTGGAGTCCAAGAAAATCTCGAAGACGCAGGCCGTCACCTCGCAGATCCCGGACCGCGAGATGGGCGAGAAGAACGTCCACATCGGCCCGTCGGACTACGTGGCCTGGCTGGACGACCGCAAGTGGGCGTACGTGCGTCTCGAGGGCCGCGCCTTCGGTGACGTCCCGCTGAACCTCGAGTACAAGCTCGAGGTGTGGGACTCCCCGAACTCCGCGGGTGTCATCATCGACGCCCTGCGCGCCGCGAAGATCGCCAAGGACCGGGGCATCGGCGGCCCGATCCTCTCCGCGTCCTCGTACTTCATGAAGTCCCCGCCGGTCCAGTACTTCGACGACCAGGCTCGTGAGAGCGTCGAGAAGTTCATCAAGGGCGAGGTCGAGCGCTAAGCGTTCGTCCCGTCCGATCGAGGAGGGTCCCCGGGTCATCGGCCCGGGGACCCTCCTCGTATGTGACGCTTGCTCGCATGCCCGCTGTACGTGATCTGCGCGTACTACTGCGCCTGACCGACTTCCGCCGACTGCTGACCGTCCGACTGCTCTCCCAGTCGGCTGACGGTGTCTACCAGGTCGCTCTCGCCACGTATGTGGTGTTCTCCCCGGAGAAGCAGACCTCGCCGGCCGCGATCGCCTCCGCCATGGCCGTCCTGTTGCTTCCGTACTCCTTCGTGGGCCCCTTCGCCGGCGTGCTCCTCGATCGCTGGCAGCGCCGACAGGTCTTCCTCTACGGCAATCTCCTGCGCGCCCTGCTCGCAGGCTGCACGGCGCTGCTCATCGTGGCCTCGGTGCCGGACTGGCTCTTCTACGCCTCCGCGCTGTCCGTCACGGCCGTCAACCGGTTCGTGCTGGCGGGGCTCTCGGCCGCCCTTCCTCGTGTGGTCGACGCAGACCGGCTCGTCATGGCCAACTCCGTGTCACCCACCGCCGGGACGCTCGCCGCCACCGCGGGCGGCGGGCTGGCCTTCCTGGTCCGCCTCGCCGTCGCCGATTCCGATGCCGTGGTGGTACTGGTCGGGGCCGCGCTCTACCTCTCCTCCGCCCTGGCGTCGCTGCGCATGGGGCGCGAACTTCTCGGTCCCGATCCGGAGCTCGTCCAGCCGCGCCTGCTCACGGCGATCGCGTCCACGGCTCGCGGGCTGCTGGACGGCCTGCGGCATCTGACTCAGCGACCGCCCGCTGCCCACGCCTTGGCGGCGATGGCCCTCATGCGGTTCTGCTACGGCGCGTTCACCGTGATGGTGCTCATGCTCTGCCGCTACGCGTGGACCGATACCGAATCCGACGGACTCGCCCTCCTCGGCCTGGCACTCGCGGTCTCGGGTGCGGGGTTCTTCGCCGCCGCCGTACTGTCGCCCTGGGCGATCGGGCGCCTCGGACGGAACGGCTGGATGGTCGGATGCGCCGCGGCGGCAGCCGTCCTCGAACCGGCGCTGGGACTGCCCTTCGCTCCCGGGCCGATACTGGTCGCCGCTTTCGTTCTGGGTCTCGTCACCCAAGGAGCGAAGATCGCGACGGACACGATCGTCCAGACCGCCACGGACGACGCCTTCCGTGGCCGGATCTTCGCTCTCTACGACATGTTGTTCAACGCGGGCTTCGTCGGAGCGGCCGGCATCGCGGCCCTCATGCTGCCGCCGGACGGCAGGTCGGCTCCGCTCATCGGCCTGGTCGCGGTCATCTATGCAGGGGTCGCCGTGATGCTGGCGCGCTGGAGGCGTACGGGGGAGCTGGTCTAGCGAAAAGCGGTGGGGGCGGTGTTTCACGTGAAACACCGCCCCCACCGTCTTGAGGGCGCGATGTTTCACGTGAAACATCGCGCCGTTTCACGCTCAGCCCTGTGCCGCCCACCACTCCTTGAGCGCGGCAACCGCGGCATCGCGCTCCATCGGTCCGTTCTCCAGACGCAGATCGAGAAGGAACGCGTACGCCTTACCGATCACCGGACCGGGGCCGACGCCCAGAATCTCCTGGATCTGGTTGCCGTTGAGGTCCGGCCGAATCGCGTCCAGCTCCTCCTGCTCCTGCAGCTGGGCGATGCGCTCCTCGAGACCGTCGTAGGCCCGGGAGAGCGCAGTTGCTTTCTTCTTGTTCCGGGTCGTGCAGTCCGAGCGGGTCAGCTGGTGCAGCCGCGACAGCAGCGGCCCGGCGTCCCGCACGTAGCGCCGCACCGCCGAGTCGGTCCATTCGCCTGTCCCGTAGCCATGGAAGCGCAGGTGCAGCTCGACCAGCCGCGCGACGTCCTTGACCATCTCGTTCGAGTACTTGAGCGCGGTCATCCGCTTCTTCGTCATCTTCGCGCCCACCACTTCGTGGTGGTGGAAGGAGACGCGCCCGTCCTTCTCGAACCGCCGCGTCCTCGGCTTCCCGATGTCATGGAGCAGCGCCGCCAGCCTCAGCACCAGGTCCGGTCCCTCGTCCTCGAGGCCGATCGCCTGGTCGAGCACGGTGAGCGAATGCTCGTACACATCCTTGTGCCGGTGATGCTCGTCGCTCTCGAGGCGGAGTGCCGGCAGCTCGGGCAGTACGTAGTCCGCGAGCCCGGTGTCGACGAGCAGCCCCAGTCCCTTCCGGGGGTGCGCGGACAGCAGCAACTTGTTCAGTTCGTCACGCACACGTTCAGCGGAGACGATCTCGATGCGCTGCGCCATCGCCTTCATGGCGGCCACCACGTCGGGTGCGACCTCGAAATCGAGCTGGGCCGCGAACCGGGCGGCGCGCATCATCCGCAGCGGATCGTCCGAGAAGGACTCCTCAGGAGTGCCGGGCGTTCGCAGCACACGGGCCGCAAGGTCCTCCAGGCCGCCGTGCGGGTCGATGAACACCTTCTCGGGAAGGGCGACGGCCATGGCGTTCACCGTGAAGTCCCGACGGACGAGGTCTTCCTCGATGGAGTCGCCGTAGGACACCTCGGGCTTGCGCGACGTCCGGTCGTAGGACTCCGACCGGTAGGTGGTCACTTCGATCTGGAAGCGCTGCACCTCGTCACCGACGCGGCCCTCCTTCTGGGATCCGACCGTGCCGAAGGCGATGCCGACGTCCCAGACCGAGTCCGCCCACGGGCGGATGATCTTCAGTACGTCCTCGGGCCGAGCGTCCGTCGTGAAGTCGAGGTCGTTGCCGAGCCGACCGAGAAGTGCGTCACGTACCGAGCCGCCGACCAGGGCAAGGCTGAACCCGGCCTCCTGGAAACGGCGGGCAAGGTCATCGGCGACCGGGGACACCCGCAGCAGTTCGCTCACCGCGCGGCGTTGCACCTGGCTCAGGGCAGTGGGGTTGTCTTCATTGGCGTTCGGCACAACAGAAAAGGGTACGTGCCCCGGCCGACCGGAGCGCCCCCGTTTACGGCGGCCCGCGGAGCCCCTTGCGATCTTGTGATGCAGTCCGCGGCACTTCGACCCAGCGCGCATCGTTACCATGCCTGGACGCAAGAACCAGAGAACCACCACCGGCAAGCAGACGACGAGGGACGGGCGAGCGCGTGGCCGAGGCGGCAGACTTCCAGGGGATGCGTACTTCTCCTGCCCGCCGGTGGCTGCGTCGCTCAGCCTCGCTGCTCACCGGCGCACCACTCGTGGCCGGGCTGCTGTGCGGCCCCGCGGCGCCGACGGCGCATGCCGCGGAGGACGCCACCGGGTCACGGACCGTCGATGTGTCTCTCGACACGTTCACGCCGGCGACACCGGGCGAGAAGGACACGATCACCATCTCCGGCACGGTGATCAACGAGGGCAAGCAGACGATCACCGACGCGCACGTCGATCTGCGGGTCGGGCACAAGCTCTTGGGCAGAACGGCCATCGATCGCGCCGCCGAGCGCACCGGCTACGACCCGGGCCTCGACGGTGCGGAGGTGGACGACAAGTACTCACTCGAGATCCCACGCCTCGCCTCCGGCATCAGCCATGACTTCCGGCTGTCCGTACCGGCCGACGAACTCGACCTCGACGAGGACGGTGGCGTCTACCAGCTCGGCGTCTCGCTCTCGGGACAGACCACGCATCTGCCGTTCGACCAGGTGCTGGGCATCGAGCGGACCTTCCTGCCGTGGCAGCCGGAGGCGCCGGAGAAGAAGACCCGCCTCACGTATCTGTGGCCGCTCATCTCCTCCACGCATCTCACCTCCGAGACGGGCTCCGACGAGCAGCAGACACCGGTGTTCGAGGACGAGTCGCTGGCGGCCGAGCTGTCCACCGGCGGGCGGCTCGACCAGCTCGTCTCCCTCGGCAAGGAGCTGCCGGTCACCTGGGTCATCGATCCGGACCTGCTGGCCACCGTGGACGCCATGACCCGGAATTACCAGGTCAAGAAGGGGAACACCACGGTCCAGGGCAAGAACCAGGCCGTGGCCAAGCGCTGGCTGAGCGATCTCCAAGCCGCGGTTCAGGACCGCAAGGTCGTCGCCCTGCCGTTCGCCGATCCCGACCTGGCCTCACTGGCGCACCGCGGCAAGTCCGTCTCCGGATCGCTCAGCCATCTCCAGCCGGCCACCGAGGTCGCCGCGACGACGGTCGAGACGGTCCTCCACGTGAACGCGTCGACCGACTTCGCCTGGCCCGTGGAGGGCGCGATCGACTCGTCGATCGTCGATGTGGCCACATCGGCCGGTGCGCACAACGTGATCGCCCGCAGTGACAGCCTCCAGGACAACCTGGGCTACACACCCACGGCGGCGCGGCCCATCGGCGGTGGCACGACCGCGGTCGTCGCCGACTCACGGCTCTCCAAGGCCTTCCAGGGCGACATGAGCCGGTCGGACACCTCGACGCTCGCCGTCCAGAAATTCCTCGCCCAGTCGCTCGCCGTGACGCACCAGGCCCCGGACAAGCAGCGCAGCATCGTCGTCGCTCCGCAGCGTGTGCCCACGGCAGCACAGGCCCAGTCCATGGCGCGAGCACTGCAGGCCCTAGGCCAGCGCTGGACCCAGCCGCTCGACCTCGTGGCGGCTGCGGACTCCAAGCCGGACGCCGACGCCAACACCAAGGTGCCCGGCACCTCCCAGTACCCGCGCAAGCTCCGTAAGCAGGAGCTGCCCGTCGAGGCCTTCCAGGACGTCCGGGGCACCCAGGAGACCCTCGACATGTTCGAGGGCATCCTCACCCAGGCGGACCGGGTGAACACACCGTTCGGCAGGGCGATCGACCGCGAGCTGTCGGTTTCCTGGCGAGGAAACCCCGTGGC
The DNA here is from genome assembly GCF_053591895.1 of Streptomyces sp. NPDC002867. Taxonomy (NCBI): domain Bacteria; kingdom Bacillati; phylum Actinomycetota; class Actinomycetes; order Kitasatosporales; family Streptomycetaceae; genus Streptomyces; species Streptomyces sp. NPDC002867. The sequence continues at coordinate 140,367 of NZ_JBSFUR010000002.1, forward strand.
GGCCCAGCAATACCGCGACGAGGTGCGGAGCTATCTGCGGGACCTCACCGAAGAGGTCCTGCTGATCGAGAAGTCGGACGTGACCCTCTCGGGCCGGAGCGCCACGATTCCGGTCACCGTGCAGAACGAGCTGGTCCAGGGCATCGACCATCTGGTGCTCCGGCTCACGTCGCACAACCCCACGCGTCTGAACCTCGACGGCGACAAGGGCGTCACCGAGCAGCAGGTCCGGATCGACGGCGGCCACAGCCAGACGGTGAAGTTCCCCGCATCGGCCAATGCCAACGGCCAGGTCCAGATGACGGCGCAGCTCTACACGCAGGACGGCAAGCTGTACGGCAAGGCCATGAACTTCACGGTGAAGGTCTCCGAGATCACACCGACGGTCATGCTCGTCATCGCCGGCGGCGTTCTGCTTCTGGTCCTCGCAGGCATCAGGATGTACACCCAGCGCAAGCGCGCTGCCGCTCGCGAGGCGGCGGGCGCGGAGTCCGAGGAAGTGCCGACGGACGACGACACCGCCTCGGACGAGGAGGAGAGCACGCGGGGTGACATCGGCAGCCCGGATCCCGGGCAGGCGAGTGACCCGGGACCGGACACCCGACCCGAAAGCGGCGACCCGTCGGGCGCTGGTGAGAAAGTGGACCGTTGAGCGATGTGTGGCCGGTCGGCCGGGGACGATGAGGTGGGGTAGTCATGAACGCGCCGTACGACGGTGATCGTGGCCAGGCGGGTGGGAACCCGCCCGGCCAGGTCCCGCCGCCGCATCAGCCCGCCCCTGAGCCCTACCAGGACCCCTACGTCCAGGACGCGTACGCTCCTGACCCCTTCCAGGCCCAGGATCTTTCGTCCCAGGACCCGGTGGCCGAGGCGCTCTACGACCGGTCTGCGCACCCTCCGCCGCCCCCCGGCACCTACCCGGAACCGCAGCCGCTCTACCAGCAGCCTCCGTCGTCCGAGTACGCCCCCGACCCCCGCGTCTGGGCACAGACGCCCCCGCCCGAGCCGGAGGGTCCCTCCCGGCACCTGCCGTACGGGGACGCCGCCGGAACCACCCAGTTCACGGGCGTGGACGACCTCGTCACCCGCGCCGGTGACAAGGAACCGGAACCCGACGCGTTCGCTCACCTCTTCCGGGACCAGCAGGCCTCCGGTCGCCCGGCCCCGGCACCCGAACCCGCCCCGGCGGCGCCCGCGCCTCCCAAGAAGCCGGCAGGGCGGGCCTCCGGTCTGCTGAAGTCCAGCGCCGTGATGGCGGCCGGCACGCTGGTCTCCCGCCTGACCGGGTTCGTGCGCAGCCTGGTGATCACCGCCGCCCTGGGCGCCGCTCTCCTCGGTGACACGTTCACCGTCGCGTACACCCTGCCGACGATGATCTACATCCTCACCGTCGGCGGCGGACTCAACTCGGTCTTCGTGCCGCAGCTGGTGCGCGCGATGAAGAACGACGAGGACGGCGGCGAGGCGTACGCCAACCGCCTGCTCACCCTGGTGATGGTGGCGCTCGGCGCCATCGTCGCCATCGCCGTGTTCGCCGCACCGCTGCTGATCCAGCTGATGTCGGACACGATCGCCGGCGATCCGGCGGCAAACAGCGTCGCCGTCAGCTTCGCCCGGTACTGCCTGCCCACGATCTTCTTCATGGGCATCCATGTCGTCATGGGCCAAATCCTCAACGCTCGCGGCAGGTTCGGCGCGATGATGTGGACCCCGGTCCTCAACAACATCGTCATGATCACGACGTTCGGCCTCTTCATCTGGGTGTACGGCACCTCGGCCGAATCGCAGATGGGTGTCCAGACGATTCCGCCGGAGGGTGTCCGCCTGCTCGGCGTCGGAACGCTCCTCGGCCTGGTCGTCCAGGCTCTGGCGATGATTCCGTACCTGCGAGAGACCGGCTTCCGCTTCCGTCCGCGCTTCGACTGGAAGGGCCACGGTCTCGGCAAGACGGTGAAACTGGCCAAGTGGACGGTGCTCTTCGTCCTCGCGAACCAGGCCGGTGTCCTCGTCGTCACCCAGCTCGCCACCGCGGCGGGCCAGGCCTCGGGCAAGCAGGGCGCGGGCTTCATCGCCTACACCAACGCCCAGCTCATCTGGGGCATGCCGCAGGCCATCATCACGGTCTCCGTGATGGCCGCCCTGCTGCCGCGCATCTCGCGCGCCGCCCACGACGACGACCCGGGCGCCGTGCGCGACGACATCTCCCAGGGTCTGCGCAACAGCGCGGTCGCCATCGTCCCGGTCTCCTTCGCCTTCCTCGCGCTGGGCGTTCCGATGTCCACGCTGCTGTTCGCGTCCACCGGCCAGGAGGCCGCACGGGGCATGGGCTTCATCCTGATGGCCTTCGGCCTCGGCCTCATCCCCTACTCCGTTCAGTACGTCGTCCTGCGCGGCTTCTACGCCTACGAGGACACCAGGACGCCCTTCTACAACACGGTCATCGTCGCGGCGGTCAACGCCGGGGCATCCGCCCTGTGTTACGCGCTGCTGCCCGCCCAGTGGGCGGTCGTCGGCATGGGCGCCTCCTACGGTCTCGCCTACGCGGTGGGCGTCGGGGTCGCCTGGCGGCGGCTCAAGAAGCGCCTCGGCGGCGATCTGGACGGCTCTCACGTGATGCGGACCTATGCACGCCTCTCCATGGCGTCGGTGCCGGCCGCGGTCGCGGGCGGCGCGGCAGCCTTCGGCGTCATGACGGGACTGGGCAGCGGCGCGGGCGGCTCGTTGGTGGCGCTGGTCGCCGGTGGAGCCGTACTGATGGGCGTCTTCCTCGTCGCGGCGAAGAGGATGCGCATCGAGGAGCTCAACGCCATGGTCGGCATGGTCCGTGGCCGTCTCGGCCGCTAGGACGGACCGGCCCTGGCACAACCTTCGTCGGACGCCGCGTGTCGTGCATAGCGTCCGACTGTGGGCACAATTGGCATGGCGTTTGAATATGGCGCAACGGATGGGGAGGCAGGAACGACGGTGGCGGAACGTAGCACGGCTGCCGTCGACGTGGCCGACAACGGCGGGGACGAACCGCTGACCGCGCAGGCGGGCAAGGCCACGACCGACGGGGCGGCAGAATCCCAGAAGACTGCGGAGACGACCGCACCGGAGACGGACGGCGAGGGGGAGACCGGGACGGAGGGCAAAGACCTCTCCCTGTCGACGCCCGAACTGCACAGTGGCCACAAACTCGCCGGACGCTACCGCCTGGAGGAGTGCGTCACCCGTCTGGACGGTTTCAGCAGCTGGCGTGCCGTCGACGAGAAACTGCGCCGAGCCGTCGGCGTCCACCTCCTGCCCGCGGACCATCCCAGGGCCCGTTCCGTTCTCGCTGCCGCCCGCTCATCGGCTCTCCTCGGCGATCCGCGCTTCGTCCAGGTCCTCGACGCCGTCGAGGAGAACGACCTGGTCTACGTCGTCCACGAATGGCTCCCCGACGCCGTCGAGCTGACCACGCTGCTGGCTTCCGGGCCTCTCGAACCGCACGACGCGTACCAGCTCGTCGAGCAGGTGTCGTTGGCCATGGCCGCGGCCCACCGTGAGGGGCTCGCCCATCTGCGGCTGACCCCTGGCGCGGTTCTGCGGACCTCCACCGGCCAGTACCGCATCCGTGGCCTCGCGGTGAACGCCGCACTGCGCGGCATCTCCGCCGACCGCCCCCAGCGCACCGACACGGAGGCGATCGGCGCCCTGCTGTATGCCGCGCTCACCCAGCGCTGGCCCTACGAGAACGATGCCTACGGCCTCTCCGGGCTTCCCAAGGGCGTCGGCCTCGTCGCACCCGACCAGGTGCGTGCCGGCGTCCATCGGGGACTGTCCGAGCTCGCCATGCGCGCTCTCGTCAACGACGGTGCCACCGCCTCCCGCCAGGAGCCGCCGTGCACCACGCCCGACGAACTGGCGAAGGCGGTCGCCGCGATGCCGCGCATCCGCCCGCCGGAGCCGGTCTTCACCGCGCCCCCGGAGTACCAGCGCACCACCTATCAGCAGGGCAACTACGGGCGCACCGCCGTCCGGCCGGGCATGGGTGTCACGCAGGTGTCGCCCACACCGCCCGCCCCACTGGAGAGCCGCACGGGCACGGCGCTGAAGTGGGCCGTGTCCGCGCTCCTCATCGCGGCCTTGGGGCTCGGAAGCTGGCAGGTGGCCGACAAGCTGCTGGGCCAGGAGCAGGGCACCCAGGAGCCCAAGACCTCGCAGACGTCCGTCACGGGTGGCGAGAACGAGAAGCCCAAGGCTCCCGTCCCCCTGAGGATTCAGGCGGCCCAGGAGTACGCCCCGGACGGATCCCCCCAGAACGCGGGGGATGTGGGAGCGACACACGACGGCGACAGCACCACCTACTGGCGGACCAAGAGCTACTTCGACGGACCGGAGTTCGCTCCGTCGGTGAAGCAGGGTGTGGGCATCGTCTTCGACCTGGGTGCGGAAAAGGACGTCTCCAGCGCGTCCATAGCGTTGCGCTACGGCGGAGATCACACCACGATCAGCCTCTACGCAGCCGATTCCCTGTCCCCGTCCGGCCCGGTGAGCTCCATGACGCAGATCACCTCCGGACAGACCAGCGGATCGGCTCTGAAGTTGACGGCCAAGAAGCCGGTGGCGAGCCGCTATGTCCTGCTCTGGATGACCGCGATGCCGTACTCGTCGAAGGACGAGTTCAGCGGCACCGGTTACAAGCAAGGCATCACGGACGTCACGTTCACCGGCTGACAGAAGCGGGGAGGGGGCTCACCGTTGGACGACGCCACACTCGGCGACGCGAGCGACCAGGATCTGCTGGCCCGCCATGTCTCCGGTGACCCCGACGCCTTCGGCGAGCTCGTGCGGCGCCACCGCGACCGGCTGTGGGCCGTGGCGCTGCGCACGCTGGGGGACAGGGAGGAGGCTGCGGACGCGGTCCAGGACGCCCTCGTTTCCGCCTTCCGCGCCGCACACACCTTCCGCGGCCAGTCCGCCGTCACCACGTGGCTGCACCGCATCACCGTGAACGCCTGCCTCGACCGCGCCCGCAAGGCGGCATCCCGTAAGACCTCTCCGGTCGACGACACGGAGCGCCTGGAACAGCTGCTGGAGCCTCACGAGTCCGCCGAGGCTCCAGCCGAGCGCCAGGACCTCCATCGCCAGCTCCTGGCCGCGCTGGCCACACTGCCGCCGGACCAGCGGGCCGCGCTCGTCCTGGTGGACATGCAGGGATACCCCGTCGCGGAAGCCGCACGGGTCCTCGACGTACCCACCGGGACGATCAAGAGCCGGTGCGCCCGGGGCCGCGCCCGGCTGCTGCCCATGCTCACCCACCTCCGTGCGGAGCGCGGGGATAACCCCGACGTCAGCGGGGGAAGGAACCGGACGCCGGGGACATCCGTCCCACCGGAGTCGGGAGCACGAGACACAGGGCCGAACGGGCCTGCGGCTGTGAAGGGTGGAGGTGGGCGCGCGTGACATCCTCGACCGACAGGGCCGGCACAACACAGCACCCGGATGTCTCGGAGATCTCCGACCTCACCGAAGGTGTCCTTTCCCCCTCGCGTGCTGCTGAGATCCGCCTTCACCTCGACGACTGCTCCCTGTGCGCAGATGTCCGCAGCTCACTCGAAGAGATCCGCGGCTTGCTGGGGACGCTGCCCGGCGCCAGCCGGATGCCGGCCGACATCGCCGGCCGGATCGACGCCGCCCTCGCTGCCGAGGCCCTCCTGGCCGCCAGCGCCCCCTCCGAGCCCGCGCATGTTTCACGTGAAACGGCGCCGCCCCCGTCTCCCGCTGAGGCGACCGCCCCCGCCGCCGACCGCCCCTCAGGCCACTCGCGTGCCGCGACCGGCCCCGGCCGTAACCGTCGGACCCGCCGCCGCCGCGTGGCCGTGCTCGGCGCCGTGTTCGGCGCTGCCGCCGTCGGGGTCAGCGTCATGCTCCTCCAGTCGGTGCAGACGCAATCGGGGAGCGACTCCAGCACCAAGGAGGCCAGCGTCAGCGCCGACACCGGAGAGTTCTCCGGGGCGCCCCTCCAGGACCGCGTGCACACGCTGCTCGCTGCGGACACCCATGCCGAGCCGAGGATCGAGAAAGTGCCGCCGCTCGACACCGAGTCCTCCACCGTCTCGCCCAAGAGCTCACCCGAGACCTCGGTGCCTGCATGCATCCAGCAGGGGACCGGCCGGTCCGATCGCCCCCTCGCCTTCGAGCAGGGCCGCTATGCGGGGGTCGACGCCTACCTCGTCGTGATGGCGCATCCCACCGACGAGACGCGGGTCCAGGCGTACGTCGTCGATGCCGCCTGCGTCGGCAAGGCAGCCGCCGGCCCGGGAAACCTGCTGCATTCGGAGTCCTACCCTCGCAACTGAGACCTTGCCTGTGCCGCTCCGACGCCCCGGGAATGCAAGCCCCGTAGGATCCGTTGGGTGGGGTGAGATCCTGTAACCCGCCCCCGTAGGCAGTAGGCAGTCTGCAGAGACGAGGAAGAAACCCGTGAGCGACGTCCGTAACGTGATCATCATCGGCTCCGGGCCCGCGGGCTACACGGCCGCGCTCTACACCGCGCGCGCGTCGTTGCAGCCGCTGGTGTTCGAGGGGGCCGTCACCGCCGGTGGCGCGCTGATGAACACGACCGATGTGGAGAACTTCCCCGGCTTCCGCGACGGCATCATGGGTCCGGACCTGATGGACAACATGCGCGCCCAGGCCGAGCGCTTCGGCGCCGAGCTCGTCCCCGACGATGTCGTGGCCGTCGACCTCACGGGCGAGATCAAGACCGTCACCGACACCGCCGGAACCGTGCACCGCGCGAAGGCCGTGATCGTCACCACCGGCTCGCAGCACCGCAAGCTGGGCCTGCCGAAGGAGGACGCCCTCTCCGGACGCGGCGTCTCCTGGTGCGCCACCTGTGACGGGTTCTTCTTCAAGGACCAGGACATCGCCGTCATCGGTGGTGGCGACACGGCCATGGAGGAGGCCACCTTCCTCTCCCGCTTCGCCAAGTCCGTCACGATCGTCCACCGCCGTGACACGCTGCGCGCCTCCAAGGCGATGCAGGAGCGCGCCTTCGCCGACCCGAAGATCTCCTTCGCCTGGGACAGCGAAGTCGCGGAGATCCACGGGGACCAGAAGCTCTCCGGTCTGACCTTGCGCAACACCAAGACGGGTGAGACCTCGCAGCTCGCCGTCACCGGCCTGTTCATCGCCGTGGGTCACGACCCCCGCACCGAGCTCTTCAAGGGCCAGCTCGAGCTCGACGACGAGGGCTACCTCAGGGTCGACGCGCCGTCCACGCGCACCAACCTGCCCGGTGTCTTCGGCGCCGGTGACGTCGTCGACCACACCTACCGTCAGGCCATCACGGCCGCCGGCACCGGCTGCTCCGCCGCCCTGGACGCCGAGCGTTTCCTCGCCGCCCTCTCGGACAGCGAGAAGGTCGCCGAGCCCGAGAAGACCCCTGTGGTCTGACCCCCGCACCGCACTCCCCTACACCCCGCAAAGAAGTAAGGAGGACGCCGTGGCCGGCGACCTGAAGAACGTGACCGACGACTCCTTCGAAGAGGACGTCCTCAAGAGCGACAAGCCCGTCCTGGTGGACTTCTGGGCTGCCTGGTGCGGCCCCTGCCGCCAGATCGCGCCGTCCCTCGAGGCCATCGCGGCCGAGCACGGCGACAAGATCCAGGTCGTGAAGCTCAACATCGACGAGAACCCGGCCACCGCTGCGAAGTACGGCGTCATGTCCATCCCGACGCTGAACGTCTACCAGAACGGTGAGGTCGCCAAGACCATCGTCGGCGCCAAGCCGAAGGCCGCAATCGTCCGCGACCTCGAAAGCTTCCTCGGCGAGTAGTCATCGCCTCGACGTTTCACGTGAAACATCGAATGGGCTCACCCCCGACATGGGGGTGAGCCCATTCTCATGTCGGCCTCACAGCGGCCGGAGCGCCGGCTCCTTCTGCACCGCGCCCAACAGCCGATCGAGCGCCAGCTCCACGTCTTCCTTCCAGGAGAGCGTCGTCCGCAGCTCGAGCCGCAGCCGGGGATGCGTCGGATGCGGACGCACCGTCTTGAACCCCACCGCGAGCAGATGGTCGGCCGGCAGGACGCACGCGGGCTCCTTCCAGCGCGCATCGCCGAACGCCTCGATGGCCCGGAATCCCCGCCGCAACAGGTCCTTGGCGACGGTCTGGACGATCACCCGCCCCAGTCCCTGTCCCTGATACCCGGGCATGACCCAGGCGGTGATGAGCTGCACCGCGTCCGCGGAGACGGGACTCGTGGGAAAGGCCATCGACCGGGGCACATAGGCCGGCGGTGCGTAGAGGACGAAACCGACCGGAGCGTCGTCGACATAGACGACACGGCCGCACGAGCCCCAGTCGAGAAGGACCGCCGAGATCCAGGCCTCCTTCTCGAGCTGCGGAGTCCCCGCCTTTACCGCTGCTTCGCCGCTGACCGGATCAAGCTCCCAGAAGACACACGAACGACAGCGCTGGGGAAGGTCCGAAAGGTTGTCGAGCGTGAGCGGTACGAGTCGGCGCCCCATGGAGACTCACCCTCTCTTGCCTGATCTGCCGCGCTCCGCGCGGCTGCCAGCGCGCTCCTCTCCCGAAGCAGGCTGCTGACGAATCCGCCTACTGCCCCAAGTCCCAAACCGGCTGTCACCAGTTGGCTGCGGCTCACCGCTCGCATGGCCCCCGCCCTCCCTCTGAGGTGGCTCAAGGTGGATGCGTCATACCAGAACGCATCGTATCCACCCAGCCCCGACACGGATACCGCAATACGGCAAGAGGCGGGTCGTGTCTCGTGAACCGGAACACGACCCGCCCTTTTCGGCAATGGTGATCGAAGAGCCTCAGACGTCCTCGTCCTCGGCGAGCTCCTCACCGAGCCCCTTCTCCAGGACGCGGCCCTCCCCGGGGGCCAGGGTGCCGAGGATCCTCTCGAGGTCGTCTATCGACGCGAACTCGACGACGATCTTTCCCTTCTTCAGCCCGAGGTCGACCTTCACCCGCGTCTCGAAGCGATCCGAGAGCCGGGAGGCGAGATCGGTGAGCGCCGGGGACAGCCGGGTCCCGGCTCGCGGGCCCTTGGCCTTGGGCGTGCTCTTGGGGCCGGAGTTGAGCAGAGTGACGATCTCCTCGACCGCCCGTACCGAGAGGCCCTCGGCCACGATGCGGTGGGCCAGCCTGTCCTGTTCCTCCGAGTCGTCCACGGAGAGCAGCGCCCGCGCGTGCCCCGCGGAGAGAACGCCGGCAGCGACCCTGCGCTGCACGGGCGGTGAGAGCTTGAGGAGGCGCAGCGTGTTGGACACCTGCGGACGCGAGCGCCCGATGCGGTCGGCCAACTGGTCATGGGTGCAGTCGAAGTCCTTGAGGAGCTGGTCGTAGGCAGCCGCCTCTTCCAGCGGGTTCAACTGTGCCCGGTGGAGGTTCTCCAGCAAGGCGTCCAGCAGAAGCTTCTCGTCATCGGTGTGCCGGACGATCGCAGGGATCCGCTCCAGACCGGCCTCGCGGCACGCCCGCCAGCGGCGCTCGCCCATGATGAGCTCGTAGCGGTCCGGCCCCAACTGTCGTACGACGACGGGCTGGAGCAGACCGACCTCCTTGATGGAGGTGATCAGCTCGGCGAGAGCATCCTCGTCGAAGACCTCACGCGGCTGTCGCGGATTGGGGGTGATCGCACCGAGCGGCACCTCCGCGAAATGCGCTCCTGCCGGCTCGCTCGGCTGCGGTGCGGCGTCCATGTCCACGGCGGAACCGATCCCGTCCGGCGCGGTGGCGGCCGCAGGGAGGGTGGCGACCTTGGCCGCGGCCACCCCACGGTCCGCCGTCAGCACCGGACCCGCCGCAGGAGAGGGCGCGGCACCCGCCGAGGGCGGTGCCTGCTGCTCCTGGGGAGCCGCGGGGATCAGCGCACCGAGCCCACGCCCCAATCCTCTACGTCGCTCGCTCACTGGATCCCCTCCGACACATTCTGCTGATTGTTCTGAACCGCGTGGGCGTGCTGCGGGTCGTAGTGGACCCCCACGCCACGCAGCGCGATCTCCCGGGCGGCTTCAAGGTATGACAGGGAACCGCTGGAACCCGGATCGTAGGTCAGGACCGTCTGTCCATAGCTCGGAGCCTCCGAGATACGCACCGACCGGGGGATGCTCGTCCGCAGGACCTCATCCCCGAAGTGGCTGCGCACCTCGTCCGCCACCTGGGAGGCGAGCCGCGTCCGGCCGTCGTACATGGTGAGCAGGATCGTCGATACATGAAGCGAGGGATTGAGGTGTCCTCGCACCAGATCGACGTTCCGCAGCAACTGGCCCAGCCCCTCCAGCGCGTAGTACTCGCACTGGATGGGGATGAGAACCTCCGCACCCGCGACGAGTGCATTGACGGTCAGCAGGCCGAGTGACGGCGGGCAGTCGATCAGGATGTAGTCCAGCGGCTGCTCGTACGCCTGGATGGCGCGCTGAAGTCTGCTCTCCCGCGCCACCAGCGACACCAGCTCGATCTCCGCACCGGCGAGATCGATGGTGGCGGGAGCGCAGAAGAGTCCTTCGACGTCGGGGACGGGCTGGACCACCTCGGCGAGGGGCCTGCTCTCCACCAGGACGTCATAAATCGAGGGAACTTCCGCATGGTGATCGATTCCCAGCGCCGTGGAGGCGTTGCCCTGGGGATCGAGGTCCACCACCAGAACGCGCGCCCCGTGCAGGGCGAGCGAGGCGGCGAGGTTGACCGTGGTGGTGGTCTTCCCTACGCCGCCCTTCTGATTGGCGACAACCATGACGCGTGTCTGTTCAGGTCGGGGCAGCCCCTCACCGGCACGCCCCAGCGCCTCCACAGCCAGCTGAGCAGCACGGCCGATGGGGGTGTCGTCCATGGGCGGCGGTGTTTCACGTGAAACATCCTCCCCCGGGGACTCGGTACGGGGACCGGGGACCGGATCGGTCATCGGTCCCGCGATGTTGGCGTCGGACCGCAAGGATTCACTCTCCTCGACTTCAGGCTCGCGATGAGGAGAGCCTGCCATGCTTTCGGGGTCGTGAACCAGCGAGGCCCGTGGTTCTGTGGAGGAATCCACCTCTGTGGACAACTCGGTAGCCCTCAAGAGGGGCTTGCGACCCCTCGTCGGCGCGGCAGCACGGCCGCGGCTGATGATTCCCTGCAGCAGTGAGCGACGTTTCACGTGAAACACGATGCCTGCGCCGCATCACCGAACCGGGACGACACTCCGAAATGCGTACGTATGGAAGCTTGTATGGCTCAGCGTGCTGAGGGTCAGCGGCGGCGACGAGTTCGGCTTGTCCTTGCGGCCTTCGCGCGCTTGGCGGCGAACCTCACACCGCCCGGACTTTCACCCACCTCGACCCGTACGACGGTGGACAACGGGTCGACGATGCCTTCACCGACATGGAGGACCGAGGTCTCCACGACTCCGAGCTTGCTCAGCGCGGCCCGGGCGCTCTGGATCTCCTCCTCGGCGGTGTCACCCTTGAGCGCCAGCATCTCGCCGTAGGGACGGAGCAGAGGGACGCCCCAGCCGGCCAGGCGGTCCAGCGGTGCCACGGCTCGCGCCGTCACCACATGCACCGGAGGAACCTTTCCCAGCATCTCCTCGGCCCTGCCCCTGACCACGGTCACGTGGTCCAGGCCCAGCAGCTCGACGACCTCCTGCAGAAAGTTCGTACGCCGCAGCAAGGGTTCGAGAAGGGTGATCTTGAGGTCCGGCCGGACGAGGGCGAGCGGGATGCCCGGAAGACCGGCGCCCGAGCCGACGTCGCACACCGTCACCCCCTCCGGGACGACCTCGGAGAGCACAGCGCAGTTCAGCAGGTGACGCTCCCACAACCGGGGAACCTCACGCGGGCCGATCAGGCCGCGCTTGACCCCGGCATCCGCGAGCAGCTCCGCATACCGCACGGCCTCCGGAAAAAGCTCTCCGAACACCGTCCGCGCCGCCTCGGGCGCCTGGGGAAGCTCCGCTGCCTCCGTCACGGGAACCGTCCTTCCGTACCGCACTGCCGCGCAGGGCTGTGGTGGCTGACTATCAGGCTGACAAAGATCGGCCCCGCCTGCGAACAGACGGGGCCGAGGGAACACGTGGGTCAAGCAGGGAGTACGACGACGAAGCGCTGGGGCTCCTCGCCCTCGGACTCGCTGCGCAGACCGGCGGCCGCGACCGCGTCGTGGACGACCTTGCGCTCGAAGGGCGTCATGGGGTCGAGCTTCACCGGCTGGCCGGTGGTCTTGACCTCGTTGGCCGCCTTGGCGCCGAGCTCGGCCAGCTCGGTGCGCTTCTTCGCCCGGAATCCGGCGATGTCGAGCATGAGACGGCTGCGGTCACCGGTCTCACGGTGCACAGCCAGGCGCGTCAGCTCCTGAAGGGCCTCGAGGACTTCGCCGTCCCGGCCCACGAGCTTCTGCAGATCCCGGCTGCCCGCGTCACTGATGATCGAGACCGCGGCGCGGTCCGCCTCGACGTCCATGTCGATGTCACCGTCGAGGTCGGCGATGTCGAGCAGGCCCTCGAGGTAATCAGCCGCGATCTCCCCTTCCTGCTCGAGGCGGGTCAGGGTGTCGCCACCCTCGGCGGCGGCGGAGATGGTGCCTTCCGTCACGGATGGACTCCTTCTTACTTCTTGGACGACGGGTGCTTGGGGCGCTGCTGGCCCTTGCGCTGCCCGGACTTCGCCTGTCCGGGCTTGGTCTGGCGGGATCCGGTGGCCTTGCCACCGCCGGCCTTGGGCGGGACGCCCTCGGCGGACTCGTCCTTCTGCAGCGACGTCTTGGACACGGAGTCGGCCGGGGCTTCGTCACCCTTGGCCGCACCCACGGTGCCGGCGGCGGACTGGCGCCGCGCCTTGCTCTGCCGCTTGGGCTGCTGGCGCCGCTGGGCACCGCTGCCGCCCTCGGCCTCGGCCTCGGCCGTCTCGCTCTTCGTCACGGTGCCGTCCGCCTGGGCGGCCAGGCCGGCCTTGGCCAGCCCGGTGATGAACCGGCGCTCGTTCTCGTTGCGGTCCGGCCCCTTGGCCACGATCGCCTGGACGACCGAGCGCTTGCGGCGCGAGCGAACCTCGCCGTGCGCGACGACGCCCTTGAGGAGGCGCTGCAGGTAGTGGTCCTGCGCCTTGCTGCCCGGCGTCGGGTTCTGGTTGATGACGTACATCTGCTGGCCCATGGTCCACACGTTGGTGGTCAGCCAGTAGACGAGGACACCGACCGGGAAGTTGATGCCCATGACGGCGAAGATCACCGGGAAGATGTACATCAGCATCTTCTGCTGCTGCATGTACGGCGTCTTGACGGTGAGGTCGACGTTCTTCTGCATGAGCTGGCGCTGCGTGTAGAACTGCGACGCCGACATCATGATGATCATGATCGCGGTGACGATGCGGACATCGGTGAGGGAGGCGTTGAGTGCCTCGACCTTGGCCGGGTCGTCCATGAACTTCGCAGCGATCGGAGCGCCGAAGATGTGCGCCTCACGCGCACTGTTCACCAGGCTCTGGTTGAGGACACCGATCTCGTCACCCGAGGCGATCTTGCTGAGCACGTGGTACAGAGCGAAGAAGAACGGCGACTGCGCGAGGATGGGCAGGCACGAGGAGAGGGGGTTCGTCCCCGTCTCCTTGTACAGCTTCATCATCTCTTCGGACTGACGCTGTCGGTCGTTCTTGTAGCGCTCCTGGATCGCCTTCATCTTCGGCTGGAGCGCCTGCATGTTCCGGGTCGACTTGATCTGCTTCACGAAGAGCGGGATCAGGCAGATCCGGATGAGGATCACCAGCGACACGATGGACAGTCCCCAGGCCCAGCCCGTGTCCGGGCCGAAGATCGCCCCGTAGAGCTTGTGGAACTGGACGATGATCCACGAGACAGGTGTGGTGATAAAACTGAAGAGACTGGCAATCGTGTCCACTAATCAGGCTCCTTGAGCATTGGGCGAGGTCTCTGCGGCCGGGCTCGGGGTTCCGGGGGCCGACCCCAGGGCAGGCACATCAGCGGCGGAGTGCCCGCCCTTGCTGCCGCGCAAGGCATCGCGCAGCATTTCGTGCCACCGTGGGCGCTTGCGCGGGGGCACATGATCCACGCCGCCCGGCGACCACGGATTGCACCGCAGGATCCGCCAGGCGGTCAGGGCCGTGCCTTTCACCGCACCGTGCCGGTCGATGGCCGTAAATCCATAGTGGGAACACGACGGGTAGTACCTGCAGACAGGTCCCAGCAGCGGGCTGATCGTCCACTGATAGATCTTGATCAGTGCCAGCAGTGGGTACTTCATCGCGCGCCCCCTCCCAGCAGCCGCTGCAGAGCGGCGTCCAGGTCTCGGGCCAGCTGTGCATGTTCGGCGTCGCCCGCACCGGGCAGCGCCCGTACGACCACCAGGCTACCGGGGGGCAGCTCGGAGAGCCGATCGCGTATGAGGTGGCGCAGTCTCCGCTTGACCTTGTTGCGTACGACGGCACCGCCCACGGCCTTGCTCACGACGAAACCCGCACACGTCGGGGGAGCGCTCTCCCCAGGCGCGTGCGGGTCCGTTGCACCGCTGCGTAGATGGACGACGAGAAGCGGGCGTCCGGCCCGGCGTCCTCGGCGTACCGCAGTCGCGAAGTCCTCGCGCCGCCTCAGCCGATTCTCGGAAGGCAGCACGTCATGACCTGTACGCGATCAGGCGGACAGGTTGGCGCGACCCTTGCTGCGACGGTTCGCCAGGATGGCGCGACCGGCACGGGTACGCATGCGCAGGCGGAAACCGTGGGTCTTCGCACGACGACGGTTGTTCGGCTGGAAGGTGCGCTTGCTCACTCGGGGGCTCCAGAAATGATTCGTTGATGGCGGGACATCGCCTGGCTGTCACCGTGCGCCCACGAGTAGCTCGCGATTACGCCCGAGTGCACCGCTTCACAATCACAGACCGTGATCTTTGCCCATCGGAGGCAGGCGGCAGCAGCCATCGACAACTCGACCTGGTTACGGTACGCGCGGCTACGCCATCCGGTCAAACCAGGCCGTTGACGGTCCCCGCTGTGCACAGGCTGTGGACAACAACTTGAACCGCATGGCTCGGCCTGACTACCGTGGCTGAACTCGGATTCCTTTCCTGCCTGTCTTCCCATCCCGTCCCGAGAACCACACATTCGTGGGACCTGTGAGAGAGCGTGCTTCGTGGCTGATGTACCTGCCGATCTTGCCGCAGTGTGGCCACGAGTGCTGGACCAGCTCCTGGACGAGGGCCAGCAGGGCGTCGAGCCCAAGGACAAGCAGTGGATCGAACGCTGCCAGCCCCTCGCGCTCGTCGCCGACACCGCGCTGCTCGCCGTCCCCAATGAGTGGGGCAAGCGGGTGCTCGAGGGCCGCCTCGCCCCGCTGATCAGCGAGACGCTGAGCCGCGAGTGCGGCCGTCCGATCCGGATCGCGATCACCGTCGACGATTCTGTGGGTGAGCCGGCCGCCCCCCAGGCACCGCCCGCGCATCAGCAGCAGCGCTACCAAGGGCCTCAGCGCGACGATTCCCGCCCGACCGACGCGTACGACGGCCCGCGCCAGGGCGGCGACGCCTACGAGAGCGGGCGCCAGAGCAGCCCCTACGACGGCGGCTACGGCCACCGCCCGTCCCCCGACGACGGCCTGCCGGAGGTGCGCCCGTCGTACCCCGAGTACCAGCAGCAGCGCCCCGAGCCCGGCGCCTGGCCGCGTACCCAGGAGGACCTCTCCTGGCAGCAGCCGCGCCTCGGCGGCTTCCAGGAGCGCGACCCGTACGCCTCCGCCCCGCCGAGCCGGTCCCAGCACGACTACCGGCAGCCGCCGGAGCGCCAGCAGTACGACCCGCGTGCCGAACGCCAGCTGCCCGAGCCGCAGGCCCCGCACCGCGGCGGCCCCTCGGGCGCGCCCGGACCGCTCGGCGCCAAGCCCGCGCCCGCTCCCGGTCCCGGCGAACCGCACGCCCGCCTGAACCCCAAGTACCTCTTCGACACGTTCGTCATCGGCGCGTCCAACCGCTTCGCGCACGCCGCGGCCGTCGCGGTCGCCGAGGCGCCGGCCAAGGCGTACAACCCCCTGTTCATCTATGGGGAGTCGGGGCTCGGCAAGACGCACCTGCTGCACGCCATCGGGCACTACGCGCGCAGCCTCTATCCCGGCACCCGCGTGCGGTACGTGAGCTCCGAGGAGTTCACCAACGAGTTCATCAACTCGATCCGCGACGGCAAGGGCGACACCTTCCGCAAGCGCTATCGCGACGTGGACATCCTCCTGGTCGACGACATCCAGTTCCTCGCGAGCAAGGAGTCGACGCAGGAGGAGTTCTTCCACACCTTCAATACGCTGCACAACGCCAACAAGCAGATCGTGCTGTCCTCGGACCGGCCGCCCAAGCAGCTGATGACGCTGGAGGACCGGCTGCGGAACCGTTTCGAGTGGGGTCTGACCACCGACGTGCAGCCGCCCGAGCTGGAGACGCGTATCGCGATCCTGCGCAAGAAGGCCGTGCAGGAGCAGCTCAACGCCCCGCCGGAGGTGCTGGAGTTCATCGCGTCCCGCATCTCCCGGAACATCCGTGAGCTGGAAGGCGCGCTGATCCGGGTCACGGCGTTCGCCTCGCTCAACCGTCAGCCGGTGGACCTCGGTCTCACCGAGATCGTGCTCAAGGACCTGATCCCCGGCGGCGAGGACGCCGCTCCCGAGATCACCGCGACCGCGATCATGGCGGCCACGGCCGACTACTTCGGCCTCACGGTCGAGGATCTGTGCGGATCCTCGCGCAGCCGCGTGCTGGTGACGGCACGCCAGATCGCGATGTACCTGTGCAGGGAGCTCACGGATCTGTCGCTGCCGAAGATCGGCGCACAGTTCGGCGGACGCGACCACACGACCGTGATGCACGCGGACCGCAAGATCCGCGCGCTGATGGCGGAGCGGCGGTCGATCTACAACCAGGTCACCGAGCTCACCAACCGCATCAAGAACGGCTGACCCAGCCGCCGGCACGGCCCGAGAAGGCGCCCACGGGAGGAGATCCCGGGCGCCTTCTCGGCGTTCCAGGGCCTTTCTCGGAGCGCCGGGGCCGCTCGGCAGGCCGCCGTGCCGTCCTGTCACGGGACGGCTGTGTTCGAATACGTCCCGACCGGTGCCCGTTCTCCACAGGAGTGGGGACGATCTTCCGTCCACAGCCTGGGGACCGGGAAGTTGTCCAGATACGGTCCACAGGACAGCTCGCGGAGGCACTGTAGGGCCAGCTCAGCGGGGTGTGGATTTGTGGCCGGACGCCCTCCACAGTCTGTGGACAGCCGAATCGTCCACAGACCTTGATCCACGTTGTCCACCGGCGGCCCACAGGCAGGGCCTCGTTGCCCACAGCTTTTCCCCACCCCTGTCCACTGTTCGGCAACGCGACATCCCGACTCACCGGGTCGAGTGAAAGGCATCACACCAAGGTGGTCGGTTGGCCTGTGGGGAACGTGGGTAAAGCTGGGGACGGCACTGGGGAGAAGTCCCTGTGGGCTGTGCATCGGGTGTGCAGAACTTTCGCGTGTCCACAGAAGCGCCCGGTTGTCCACCGGTCCCGCCCACAGGCGCGGTGGACAAAAAACGGGCCATGACCTGCGCAGAAGGCGTTATCCACGGTTTCCACAGGCCCTACTACTACTCCCACTCAGAGTTACCGGGAAATTCGCTTGGAAGAGGGGCCTGTGCACAACTCGCGCCCGGAGCGCCCGGTACCTCTTGGCGCGACTTGACCCCGACCCGCACCAGCTGTCGGCGCCGTGCGTCAGACTGGTCTCCGGCATCAAGCCGACGACGAAGGCCAGCAGGGCGAGCCAGCAACAGCAGGAGGCGGTTCCGGTGAAGATCCGGGTGGAGCGCGATGTACTCGCGGAGGCGGTGGCCTGGGTGGCCCGCAGCCTTCCGGCCCGTCCGCCGGCGCCCGTACTCGCAGGCCTTCTTCTGAAGGCGGAGGACGGCGCCCTCAGCTTCTCCAGCTTCGACTACGAGGTCTCGGCCCGCGTCTCGGTGGAGGCCGAGATCGACGAGGACGGCACCGTGCTCGTCTCCGGCCGCCTGCTCGCCGACATCTGCCGCGCCCTGCCCAACCGGCCGGTGGAGATTTCCACAGACGGTGTACGGGCGACCGTGGTCTGCGGCTCCTCGCGGTTCACCCTCCACACCCTGCCTGTGGAGGAGTACCCGGCGCTCCCGCAGATGCCGACCGCGACTGGCACCGTGCCCGGCGAGGTCTTCGCCTCCGCCGCCGCCCAGGTCGCCATCGCCGCCGGCCGCGACGACACCCTTCCCGTCCTGACCGGTGTGCGGATCGAGATCGAGGGCGACACCGTCACCCTGGCCTCCACCGACCGCTACCGCTTCGCGGTCCGGGAGTTCCTGTGGAAGCCCGAGAGCCCTGACGCCTCCGCGGTGGCCCTGGTGCCCGCCAAGACGCTGCTCGACACCGCCAAGGCGCTCACCAGCGGTGACACGGTCACCCTGGCGCTGTCCGGCTCCGGTGCCGGTGAGGGTCTGATCGGTTTCGAGGGCGCCGGGCGGCGGACGACGACCCGACTGCTCGAAGGCGACCTGCCGAAGTACCGCACGCTGTTCCCGACCGAGTTCAACTCGGTGGCCGTCATCGAGACCGCGCCGTTCGTCGAGGCCGTCAAGCGTGTCGCCCTGGTCGCCGAGCGGAACACCCCGGTGCGCCTCAGCTTCGAGCAGGGCGTGCTGATCCTGGAGGCCGGCTCCAGCGACGACGCACAGGCTGTGGAGCGTGTGGACGCGCAGCTGGAGGGCGACGACATCTCGATCGCCTTCAACCCGACCTTCCTGCTGGACGGTCTGAGCGCGATCGACTCCCCGGTCGCCCAGCTGTCCTTCACCACCTCCACCAAGCCCGCGCTGCTGAGCGGCAAGCCGGCCGTGGACGCGGAGGCGGACGAGGCGTACAAGTACCTGATCATGCCGGTGCGACTGAGCGGCTGATCAGCGGCTTTTGAGCGCCTGACCCCACAGGTGTGCACCCGCGTCCGGGCGTAGTCTCGGACGCGGGTAGGAAACGGCACACAACGATTGAGGAATCTCTGATGGAGCTCGGTCTCGTCGGCCTCGGCAAGATGGGCGGCAACATGCGTGAGCGCATTCGCCGCGCAGGCCACACCGTCATCGGCTACGACCGCAACCCGGACCTCGCGGATGTCCACAGCCTCGAGGAGCTTGTGAACAAGCTCAAGGGCCCGCGCGTCGTCTGGGTCATGGTCCCGGCGGGTGCCGCGACCCAGTCCACGATCGACGAGCTGGCGGAGCTGCTGTCCCCCGGCGACATCGTCGTCGACGGCGGCAACTCCCGCTGGACCGACGACGAGAAGCACGCCGAGGAGCTGGCCGCCAAGGGCATCGGCTTCGTCGACTGCGGCGTCTCCGGCGGTGTCTGGGGCCTGGAGAACGGCTACGCGCTGATGTACGGCGGCGACGCCGAGCACGTGGCGAAGGTTCAGCCGGTCTTCGACGCGCTCAAGCCCGAGGGCGAGTTCGGCTCGGTCCACGCGGGCAAGGTCGGCGCCGGGCACTTCGCCAAGATGGTCCACAACGGCATCGAGTACGCCATGATGCAGGCCTACGCCGAGGGCTGGGAGCTGCTGGAGAAGGTCGACTCAGTCACCGATGTGCGCGAGGTCTTCCGCTCCTGGCAGGAGGGCACGGTCATCCGGTCCTGGCTGCTCGACCTCGCGGTCAACGCCCTGGACGAGGACGAGCACCTGGAGAAGCTGCGCGGTTTCGCGCAGGACTCCGGCGAGGGCCGCTGGACCGTCGAGGCCGCGATCGACAACGCCGTGCCGCTGCCGGCGATCACCGCGTCGCTGTTCGCGCGGTTCGCGTCCCGCCAGGACGACTCCCCGCAGATGAAGATGATCGCCGCACTGCGCAACCAGTTCGGCGGCCACGCGGTGGAGAGCAAGAAGTAATCCACAGGCTGTGCACTGCCATGCACAGCCTCGCCGGGGGAAGGTCGGCGCCACACCATGCACGTCACGCATCTGTCGCTGGCCGACTTCCGCTCGTACGCCCGGGTCGAGGTCCCTCTCGATCCGGGCGTCACCGCTTTCGTGGGCGCGAACGGCCAGGGCAAGACCAATCTCGTCGAGGCCGTCGGCTATCTGGCGACGCTGTCCAGCCACCGGGTGTCCTCGGACGCTCCGCTGGTGCGGATGGGGGCCGACCGTGCGGTGATCCGCGCCGCCGTCACCCAGGGCGAGCGCTCCCAGCTGGTCGAGCTCGAGCTCAACCCGGGCAAGGCGAACCGTGCCCGTATCAACAGGTCCTCGCAGGTCAGGCCGCGTGACGTGCTCGGGATCGTACGCACGGTCCTGTTCGCGCCGGAGGACCTCGCGCTGGTCAAGGGTGATCCCGGTGAACGCCGGCGCTTCCTCGACGAGCTGGTCACGGCCCGATCGCCCCGCATGGCCGGAGTGCGCTCGGACTACGACCGCGTGCTCAAGCAGCGCAACACCCTCCTGAAGTCGGCCGCGATGGCGCGCCGGCACGGCGGGCGTTCCATGGACATGTCCACGCTGGACGTATGGGACCAGCACCTGGCGCGGGCCGGAGCCGAGGTGCTGGCCAGACGGCTCGACCTGACAACCACCCTCCAGCCCCTGACGGACAAGGCGTACGAGGCACTCGCCCCGGGCGGCGGTCCGATCGCCCTGGAGTACCGTTCCTCCTCCGGTCCCGCGGGCGCCGAGCACACCGGGCCCATGACGCGCGAGGAGCTGTACGAGCAGCTGATGGGCGCGCTGGCCGAGGCTCGCAAGCAGGAGATCGAGCGGGGTGTGACCCTGGTCGGCCCGCACCGTGACGACCTGCTGCTCAAGCTGGGACAGCTCCCGGCGAAGGGGTACGCGAGCCATGGCGAGTCCTGGTCGTACGCGCTGGCGCTGCGGCTGGCCTCCTACGACCTGCTGCGTGCCGAGGGCAACGAGCCGGTGCTCGTGCTCGACGACGTGTTCGCCGAGCTGGACGCACGTCGCAGGGAGCGCCTGGCGGAGCTGGTGGCCCCTGGTGAACAGGTGCTGGTGACGGCCGCGGTCGACGACGACGTCCCGCACGTGCTGGCGGGCGCCCGGTACGCGGTGGCCGACGGGCAGGTGGAGCGCGTATGAGCGAGGACGAGATCCCTTCGGCCGCCCGGGTCCCCGAGTCCTCGGGTGTCGACCTGGCACGCGTCGCGCTGCGCGCGGCCAAGGAGCAGGCGAAGGCCAAGGGCGCGGCCGCGCAGCAGAAGAAGCAGGCCAGGCGCGGCGGTGGGCTGCGCTCCGGTGCGCGCGCGGACGGTCGCGATCCGCTGCCGCTGGGCGCGGCGATCAACCGGCTGATCACCGAACGGGGCTGGGAGACCCCGGCCGCCGTGGGCGGTGTGATGGGCCGCTGGCCGCAGATCGTCGGCGAGGACCTGGCCAAGCACTGCGTACCGCTGCGCTACGACGAGGACCCGGACGAGCGCGTGCTGACGGTCCAGTGCGACTCCACTGCGTGGGCGACGCAGCTGCGGCTGCTGGCTCCGCGGCTGGTGGCGCGGCTGAACGAGGACCTGGGGCACGGCACGGTCCGGGTGATCAAGGTGCTGGGCCCCGGCGGGCCGCAGCGCCGGTTCGGTCCGCTGCGGGCGCCGGGAAGCACGGGCCCGGGGGACACGTACGGCTGACCCGGTCCCGGTCGCGCGGCTGCCGCGACAGGGGAAACCGGACGGTACGTCCGAGGTGTCCCTCAGGGTAGCCGGAGGTTGACAGCCCGAAGCTCTCAAAGCCCGTGTGAGCCTCTTGGAGCCCCTTCCCGCATATGGGGAGTCGGACGGAGGAGGTTCAGGGCGGCACATGCGGACTCAGCTACCGGCAAACCCCCATTCGTGTCGCCGGTACCGGTAGACTGGTGGACAATCCCGCGCCTCTCGCGGGACTCGTCGATTAGATACCGAACGACGCAGCCGGTCCCGCAGTGACGGAGAGCGGCTTGTGCTGTGCCAGAAAGGGCGCTTCGTGGCCGATTCCGGCAACCCCAACGAGAACCTTCCGTCCACTGCTGCCGGTGGGAACGGCGAGGTCACCGCCTCGTACGACGCCAGCGCGATCACCGTCCTCGAGGGTCTGGACGCGGTCCGCAAGCGCCCCGGCATGTACATCGGCTCGACCGGTGAGCGTGGACTCCACCACCTCGTCCAAGAGGTCGTCGACAACTCCGTCGACGAGGCCATGGCCGGCCACGCCGACAGGATCGACGTCACGATCCTCGCCGACGGCGGCGTACGCGTCGTCGACAACGGCCGTGGCATCCCGGTGGGCATCCACCCCGTCGAGAAGAAGCCGGCCGTCGAGGTCGTGCTCACCGTGCTGCACGCGGGCGGCAAGTTCGGCGGCGGCGGCTATGCCGTCTCCGGCGGTCTGCACGGCGTGGGTGTCTCCGTGGTGAACGCGCTGTCCTACAAGCTCGCCGTCGAGATCAGGACGGACGGCTACCGCTGGACGCAGGAGTACAAGTCGGGCGTCCCCACGGCTCCGCTGGCCAAGCACGAAGAAGTGTCCGACTCCGGCACCGCGGTCACCTTCTGGGCCGACCCGGACGTTTTCGAGACGACCGAGTACTCCTTCGAGACGCTGTCGCGGCGCTTCCAGGAGATGGCCTTCCTCAACAAGGGCCTGACGATCACGCTGACCGACGAGCGCGAGTCCGCGAAGGCGACCATGCGCGCCGACGACGCGGACGCCTCCGCCGAGGCGGTCGAGGAGCAGCCGGCCCGCACCGTGAAGTACCACTACGAAGGCGGCATCGTCGACTTCGTGAAGTACCTCAACAGCCGCAAGGGCGAGCTCATCCACCCCACGGTCATCGACATCGAGGCCGAGGACAAGGAGCGGATGCTCTCGGTCGAGATCGCGATGCAGTGGAACTCGCAGTACACGGAGGGGGTGTACTCCTTCGCGAACACGATCCACACGCACGAGGGCGGTACGCACGAGGAGGGCTTCCGGGCCGCTCTGACGGGTCTGGTCAACCGGTACGCGCGCGACAAGAAGCTGCTGCGCGAGAAGGACGACAACCTCTCCGGCGAGGACGTGCGCGAGGGTCTGACCGCGATCATCTCGGTCAAGCTCGGCGAGCCGCAGTTCGAGGGCCAGACCAAGACCAAGCTGGGCAACACCGAGGCGAAGACCTTCGTGCAGAAGGTCGTCCACGAGCACCTGACCGACTGGTTCGACCGCAACCCCAACGAGGCCGCGGACATCGTCCGCAAGTCGATCCAGGCGGCCACCGCCCGTGTCGCGGCCCGCAAGGCACGCGATCTGACCCGCCGCAAGGGCCTGCTGGAGTCGGCGTCGCTGCCGGGCAAGCTGAGCGACTGCCAGTCCAACGACCCGACCAAGTGCGAGATCTTCATCGTCGAGGGTGACTCCGCCGGCGGCTCGGCCAAGTCCGGCCGCAACCCGATGTACCAGGCCATCCTGCCCATCCGAGGCAAGATCCTGAACGTGGAGAAGGCGCGGATCGACAAGATCCTGCAGAACACCGAGGTCCAGGCGCTGATCTCGGCCTTCGGCACCGGGGTCCACGAGGACTTCGACATCGAGAAGCTCCGCTATCACAAGATCATCCTGATGGCGGACGCCGACGTCGACGGCCAGCACATCAACACCCTGCTGCTGACGTTCCTGTTCCGCTTCATGCGGCCGCTGGTCGAGGCCGGCCACGTCTTCCTCTCCCGTCCCCCGCTGTACAAGATCAAGTGGGGCCGGGACGACTTCGAGTACGCGTACTCCGACCGCGAGCGCGACGCCCTCGTCGAGCTCGGCAAGCAGGCCGGCAAGCGCATCAGGGAGGACTCGATCCAGCGCTTCAAGGGTCTCGGCGAGATGAACGCCGAGGAGCTGCGCATCACCACCATGGACCAGGAGCACCGCGTGCTCGGCCAGGTCACGCTGGACGACGCGGCGCAGGCCGACGACCTGTTCTCGGTGCTCATGGGCGAGGACGTGGAGGCGCGGCGCTCGTTCATCCAGCGCAACGCCAAGGACGTCCGCTTCCTCGACATCTGAGTCGGTCTCAGCTGAGTACCGCACGAAAGGACTGAAGACCAGCAATGGCCGACGAGAACACTCCTGTCACCACCGAAGAGGAAGAGCCTCTCGCCATGCGTGTCGAGCCCGTCGGGCTCGAGACGGAGATGCAGCGCTCCTACCTCGACTACGCGATGTCCGTCATCGTGTCGCGCGCGCTGCCCGACGTGCGGGACGGTCTCAAGCCCGTCCACCGCCGCGTGCTGTACGCGATGTACGACGGCGGTTACCGCCCCGAGAAGGGCTTCTACAAGTGCGCCCGTGTCGTCGGTGACGTCATGGGTACGTACCACCCCCACGGCGACACCTCGATCTACGACGCCCTGGTCCGCCTGGCGCAGCCGTGGTCGATGCGCATGCCGCTGGTGGACTCCAACGGCAACTTCGGTTCCCCGGGCAACGACCCGGCCGCGGCCATGCGGTACACCGAGTGCAAGATGATGCCGCTGGCCATGGAGATGCTCCGGGACATCGACGAGGAGACCGTCGACTTCCAGGACAACTACGACGGCCGCAACCAGGAGCCGACGGTCCTGCCGGCGCGCTTCCCGAACCTGCTGATCAACGGCAGCGCCGGTATCGCCGTCGGTATGGCCACCAACATCCCGCCGCACAACCTGCGCGAGGTCGCGGCCGGTGCCCAGTGGGCGCTGGAGCACCCGGAGGCCACGCACGAGGAGCTGCTCGACGCCCTGATCGAGCGGATCAAGGGCCCGGACTTCCCGACCGGGGCCCTGGTCGTCGGCCGCAAGGGCATCGAGGAGGCGTACCGCACCGGTCGCGGCTCCATCACGATGCGGGCCGTCGTCGAGGTCGAGGAGATCCAGAACCGCCAGTGCCTGGTGGTCACGGAGCTCCCGTACCAGGTGAACCCGGACAACCTCGCGCAGAAGATCGCCGACCTCGTGAAGGACGGCAAGATCGGCGGCATCGCGGACGTCCGTGACGAGACGTCCTCGCGGACCGGCCAGCGCCTGGTCATCGTGCTGAAGCGCGACGCGGTCGCCAAGGTCGTGCTGAACAACCTGTACAAGCACACCGACCTGCAGACGAACTTCGGCGCCAACATGCTCGCCCTCGTCGACGGCGTGCCGCGCACGCTGTCCCTGGACGCGTTCATCCGCCACTGGGTGACGCACCAGGTCGAGGTCATCGTCCGGCGCACCAGGTTCCGCCTGCGCAAGGCCGAGGAGCGGGCGCACATCCTGCGCGGTCTGCTCAAGGCGCTCGACGCGATCGACGAGGTCATCGCGCTGATCCGGCGCAGCGACACCGTCGAGGTGGCGCGCGAGGGCCTGATGGGCCTGTTGGAGATCGACGAGATCCAGGCCAACGCGATCCTCGAGATGCAGCTGCGCCGGCTCGCCGCCCTGGAGCGTCAGAAGATCATCCAGGAGCACGACGAACTCCAGGCGAAGATCAACGAGTACAACACGATCCTCGCCTCGCCGGAGAAGCAGCGCGGGATCATCAGTGAGGAACTGGCCGCGCTGGTCGACAAGTTCGGCGACGACCGCCGCTCCAAGCTGGTGCCCTTCGACGGCGACATGTCCATGGAGGACCTGATCGCCGAGGAGGACATCGTCGTCACGATCACACGTGGCGGCTATGTGAAGCGCACGAAGACCGACGACTACCGCTCGCAGAAGCGCGGCGGCAAGGGCGTGCGCGGCACGAAGCTGAAGGAAGACGACATCGTCGACCACTTCTTCGTCTCCACCACCCACCACTGGCTGCTGTTCTTCACCAACAAGGGCCGGGTCTACCGGGCCAAGGCGTACGAGCTGCCGGACGCCGGCCGTGACGCGCGCGGTCAGCACGTCGCCAACCTGCTGGCCTTCCAGCCGGACGAGCAGATCGCCGAGATCCTCGCGATCCGCGACTACGAGGCCGCGCCGTACCTGGTGCTCGCCACCAAGGCCGGTCTGGTGAAGAAGACGTCGCTGAAGGACTACGACTCCCCGCGTTCGGGCGGTGTCATCGCGATCAACCTCCGGGAGACCGAGAGCGGTGCCGACGACGAACTGATCGGTGCCGAGCTGGTGTCCGCCGAGGACGATCTGCTGCTCATCAGCAAGAAGGCGCAGTCGATCCGGTTCACGGCGACGGACGAGGCGCTCCGCCCGATGGGACGCGCGACCTCCGGCGTCAAGGGCATGAGTTTCCGCGAGGGCGACGAACTGCTCTCGATGAATGTCGTCCGGCCCGGTACGTTCGTGTTCACCGCCACCGACGGCGGGTACGCGAAGCGGACCGCCGTCGACGAGTACCGCGTCCAGGGTCGCGGCGGCCTCGGTATCAAGGCCGCGAAGATCGTGGAGGACCGCGGATCGCTCGTGGGCGCGCTGGTGGTCGAGGAGACCGACGAGATCCTCGCCATCACGCTCGGTGGCGGCGTGATTCGTACGCGAGTCAATGAAGTCAGGGAGACGGGCCGTGACACCATGGGCGTCCAACTGATCAACCTGGGCAAGCGCGATGCCGTGGTCGGGATCGCTCGCAACGCCGAGGCAGGTCGCGAGGCCGAAGAGGTCGACGGGACCGAGGCGGACGGCGACGAGCCGGCCGAGTCGGCAGCCGAGGGCACTCCGTCCTCGGCTGGGGAGCACGAGGAGTAGAGCGTGAGTGGAGCCACGGGCGCCGGAGCGGCCGCTTCCGGAGCGAACGGTGCCCGTGGCCCTGCCGCGGACTCCCAGGGGGCCACAGTGACGGACACCCGGGGGCCTCAGCCCCCTCACCAGATGTTCGGCGGCGAGCAGCCCGCTCCCGCCCAGCCGGGACAGGCGTACCACCCGCCGCAGGCGTATCCCTCGCCGGGCGGCGCCCAGGGCGGCCAGTCCGCTTCGGCGGTGCGCCGGCCGCGTACGGGTGCCAGTACGACACCGCGTACGCGCAAGGCGCGGCTGCGGGTGGCGAAGGCCGACCCGTGGTCGGTGATGAAGGTCAGCTTCCTGCTCTCCATCGCCCTGGGCATCTGCACCGTGGTGGCGGCCGCGGTGCTGTGGATGGTCATGGACGCGATGGGCGTCTTCTCGACGGTCGGCGGGACGATCAGCGAGGCCACCGGCTCCAACGAGAGCAACGGCTTCGATCTCCAGTCGTTCCTGTCGCTGCCGCGCGTGCTCATCTTCACCTCGGTCATCGCGGTGATCGATGTGGTGCTCGCCACAGCGCTGGCCACCCTCGGGGCCTTCATCTACAACCTGTCCGCCGGATTTGTGGGCGGTGTGGAGCTCACGCTCGCCGAGGACGAGTAGTGCCGGAGCCGGGTCCCCGGAATCCGATTTTGGCGCTGCACCGCGTGTGCGCTAATCTTCAGAGGTCAGCGCGCAGCGCGGAGGGGCTATAGCTCAGTTGGTTAGAGCGCATCCCTGATAAGGATGAGGCCACAGGTTCAAATCCTGTTAGCCCCACAGTGCAAAGGCCCCCAGCCGGATCCGGCTGGGGGCCTTTGGCGTGTCCGGCGGGGCCGCACGGTCCGTGACCGGCGCGCCCCGGCGAGAGCCGGGCCGATCGCTTTGTCGCTGCCCCCAGTTGAGGCGGGGCAATGCCTCGGCGGCTGCCCGGTAGGTCACCGATCGGTATCGGTCGGTGTGTATAGTCGGGCGCCAGAAGTCCTCATACGTCAAGGAAAGACGAGGTCGCGCGGTGAAGAAGCTTCTCCTGGTCGCACTGGCCGCCATCGGCGGGCTCCTCGTGTACCGCCAGATCCAGGCGGATCGCGCCGAGCAGGATCTGTGGACGGAGGCGACCGACTCCGTGCCCGCAGGTTCGGGTGTGTGAGACGCAGTCCTTGGATCATGGGCCCCGGTCGCGGAAGCGGCCGGGGCTTCGTGCTGTTCGGGGGCCGGTGCGACGACGGCGGCCGACTGCGGGCTGTTGCATGACCGTGACGCAATGCCCTTGAGTTCACCTCAGCAAATCACTAGCTTGCGAGAGCAAACGCGAGGCTGTGGAGGGGGACGCGCGTGACAGCACGACAGAGCCGCCGGGCGGCGGTGGTGACGGTCGGCGCCGCACTGCTGGCCCTGGCGGCGGTGCCGCTGCCGTACAGGCCGTGCGGCTCAAGGGGGACACCCCATCGGCCTGTCGCTGCAGAAAGGCCGCCGAGGACCTTGCCGAGCCCGCTGACGGTGCCGTCGGCACGCGCACGATCCTGCTGGTCTCGGACGGCGAGGACAGCTGCGGGACTCCGCCGCCCTGCGAGGTGGCCCGCCGGCTCGCCGGGGACGGCGTGGGGCTGCGGATCGACACCGTCGGCTTCCAGGTGCGCGGTGCCGCACGGGAGCAGCTGGAGTGCATCGCCCGGTCCGGGAACGGCCGTTACCACGACGCCCCCGACGCCGACGCGCTCGCCCGTCAGCTGCAGCGCTCCGCCCAGTCGTCGGCGGACGGCTACCGCTTCGACGGCGAGCGGTCGCCGGCACGCCGGCGCGGGACGCGGCCCCGGTGCTCCGCCCCGGTCAGTACCTGGACACCATCGACCCCGGCGAACAGCGGTACTACGCCGTCGATCTCGACGCCGAGTCGACGGTGGACCTCTCCGCCACGGCCGTGCCGCAGCCGGGGGCCGCGGTCGACACCTTCGACGCGCTGCACACGGAGATCGCGTACGGCGCCGACAGCGCCTGCGAGTCGAGCACCGAGCATTTCCTCCAGGAGGAGGGCGCGACTCCGCTGACGTCGGCCGTCGCACGCGTGCCCAGCTCCAAGGGTTCCGGCAGCTGCGACGAGGCGGGCCGCTACTGGCTCGTCGTCGAACGGAAGAGCAAGGCGGCCTCGGACGCCGCCCGCTGGCCGCTGGAGCTCACCTACGGCGTCGAGAGGCCGCTGGGCGCCGGCGTGACGCCCGCGCAGTCGCGGCCGGAGTACGGAAAGGGCGGCAAGGACGCGGTGCTGTCCACCGGTGACCCGAAGGACGTGCGTGGCGGAACCGGCTTCAACGACGCCGAGGAGATCGGGCAGGGCGTGTGGCGGGACGAGCTGCTCCCCTCGCAGACGCTCTGGTACAAGGTCCCCGTGGGCTGGGGACAGCAGCTGCGCTACGACGTGAAGTTCTCCAACGAGCCGACCCTGAACGGTTCGTCGGCGGTCTGGTCGTACGGCGCCACCCAGGTCTTCACCCCGGCCCGGGCGCCGGTCGGCGGCGGCACCGGGGAGTTCAGCCCGCAGACCGTCTACATCGGCCGCCCGGCGGTGCTGGAGATGGGCACGGTCCCGGTCGCCTGGACCAACCGCCACGAGAGCCACCCCAACGTGCTTCCCGTGCACACGACAGGAAGCTTCTGCATCGCCGTGACGCTCGGCGCGAAGGCCGCCGAGATCGCGGAGAACCCGCGGATCGGTGTGGTCCTGCGCGTGGCCGTCCTCGGCGATCGGCTGGCCGGGCCGCAGCACGACGCCCCGTGTCGGCGGGCGGTCCGGGCGAACAGGGGGACAAGAAGGGTGATTCACCCGCGCGCGCAGACAGCGCGGGCGCCGACGGGGCAGGATGGTCCGGCGTCGCGATCGCCGCGGCGGGGGGCGGCGGCGCCGTCTGATCGCGGCCGTGGCGGTCGTCCTGCTGCGGCGCAGGACCGCGGCGGCCACCGGCCCGTCCGGTTGGCCGAGCCCGGCGGCGGGCTCGTCGGACTCATCGACCACAGGGAGATACGCGTGAAGAGGCAGCGCGGCAGGGGCCGGGTGACGCTGGCCGCGATGGCGGCGATGTGCGCCGTGGCGGCGCTGCCGGGGCAGGCGTGGGCGGCGGGCGAACCGAGCCCGTACACGTTCGACGACGAGGCGAAGCCCGTCCAGGGCACGCCCGTCAACAGCAACGGCCCGGAACTCACCGCCGGTTCCACGTACAAGGACAGCATCAAGCCGGGCGAGAAGCGCTACTACCGGATCGACCTGGACGCCACGTCCAACGCCTATGTCTCGGCCGTGGCCGTCCCCAGGCTGGGGACGAAGGTCGCCTACGCCGACAAGCTCGAAGTCAGCATCGAGGACCGGTCGGGCTCCGAGTGCAGCGACGGCGAGGCCACGTTCGGATCGGCGACGTACGCCCGCCCGGTCGCCGACTACGCGACCCGGCGGATCGAGAAGGACAGCAGCAGCTGCCAGGAGGCCGGCGCGTACTACGTCCTCCTGGAGCGTACGAGCGAGGCCACGTCGACACCCGAGCCGTGGGATGTGGAGATCCGTTTCCTCTCCGAGTCCGGGCTGAAGGAGGCCGAGCCCACGGCGGCGCCGGAGAACTGGCCGTCCGCCTCGCCCGCGGTGCCGGGCGGCGGTCCGCAGAAGCGGGCCGGAGGCACCGGCTTCCACGACGCGACCAGCCTCGAACAGGGCGAGTGGCAGGACGAGATCGCGCCCGGCCGGACCCTCTTCTACCGGGTGCCGGTGGACTGGGGGCAGCAACTGTTCGTCAGCGCCGACATCGGCAACAGTCCTTCGGGCGACGGACTGAAGAGCGTCGGCAACGCCATGGCGGTGGCCCTGTACAACCCCGCCCGCGGGCTGGTGGACGAGGACAGCAGTGTCTACTACGACGGCAAGCAGAAGGCCATGGCCCTCGACCCGCTGCCGCCGGTCGCCTACAAGAACCGCTACGACTCCGACACCAGTGCGGCCGCCATGCGGTTCGCCGGCTGGTACTACCTCTCGGTCACGCTGAGCCCGGAGATGTCGGAGGCGTTCGGCGACAAGCCGTTCCCGCTGACGCTGCGCGTGAACGTGACCGGTCAGCCCGAGGCGGGTCCCGCCTACGAGGGTCCGGCGGGCGACTTCCAGGTCACCGAGGACGACCGGGCCGCTGCCGACAGCGGCAAGAACGCCGACGCCGCGGAGAAGAGCGGCACGATGGCGGTCGTCGCCGCGGCGGGCATCGGCGCGGGGACCGTCCTGGTGCTCGGGCTCGGCGCATGGACGCTGCTCGCACGGCGCCGGGACGGGGCGCAGGAGGGCCCAGCCACCGTCCCGGCGCAGGGACAGGGGCACGTGCCGGCGCCGCAGCAGGCCCAGGCGGTCCAGGCGCAGGACGCGCCGGCGGCCGCGTACGGCCCGCCGCCCGGGTACGGCTATCCGCCCGCGCAGCCGCAGCCCCCGCAGGGGCCGCACGGCCAGGGCTACGGGTACGGGCAGTACGGACCGCCGCCCGGCCGGTAGGCGGAAGAGCGGCGACGTCGGCTCAGGTCTGGGTGAGCGCCCAGATGCCCACGGCGAAGCACAGCAAAGCGACGATCAGAACCGGGACCGCGACCTTCGGGGGCGGTCCCGGCCGCTTCTGTGCGGCGGCATCGGGGACCTGCGGGCGCTGGGCGGTGTAAGCACGGGTGGAAGGCTGTTCGTACGGCACCGGAGCGGTGAGGGCCTGGGAGAGCTGCTCCTGCGCCGGCGCGTGATGGGGGGAGAGGCGATGCGCTGGTACGGGAGCGGGAGCGGGAGCCGGAGCCGGAGCGGGGGCGGCCGCGGGAACCGGGCTCGGCGTGGACTCCGGCTGGACCGCGTGCGGCAGCTGGGGGGAGGGCTGCTGCGGAGGCGGGGCCAGGTGGAAGCTGCCCGTCTCCGAGGCGGACTGCGGCGCAGGGGTGGCGGGCGGCGCCTGCCGGGGCGTGTCCCGGACCGGCTCCGGCCCTGCCGGGCCGAAGCCCGCCGGCAGCGGCCCGAGTTGGTCGAAGATCTCGACCGGCTCCTCGTCGGCCGCGGCCTCGGGCAGCATCTCCACGGCGGCGGTGAGCGCCTTGCGCGCACCCGTCGCCGTGCGGAAGCGGGCCTGCGGATCGGGTTGCAGCAGCCCGGCGAGCACCTGCCACAGCGGCTCGGGAATGCCCTGAGGGGCGCTCGGGGTGCCGTAGTTGGCGAAGTGCTCGATCAGCGCCTGGGAGTCGGGCTTCCGGCCCTGCAGGAGATACAGCCCGACGAGACCGACGGCGAACAGGTCGGCGGTGAAGTCCGGCTCCGCGCCCATCATCTGCTCGGGCGCGAAGTAACCGGGCGTTCCCACCACATAGTTGGTCTCGGTCAGCCGCGGCTCGCCCTTGCGCATGGAGATGCCGAAGTCGGAGACCCGCAGGTGCGGCCGGCCGGTTCCGGTGGCCTCCATCAGGATGTTGGCCGGCTTGATGTCGCGGTGCACGACCCCCTCCGCGTGCACCGCGGCAAGTCCGGACAGCAGCTGATCGAGCAGGGTGCAGACGAAGCGCGGGGGCAGCGGGCCGTAGTCGCCGATGACGTGCGCCAGCGACCCACCGCTCACCAGGTCCATGGTGAACAGGACCTTGTCGTCGTCCGCGGCCCAGCTGGCCGGGGCGAGGACGTGCGGGTGATCGATCCGCAGCGCCTGCTCGCGCACGAAGCGGAGCAGAGTGTGGGCGTCGCTCTGCTGCAGGACCTTCGCCGCCACATAGCGGCGGCGCCGGTCGTCCCAGGCGCGCCAGACGGCTCCGACACCACCGCGTCCGATCGGGTCGATCAGTTCGTACCGACCAGCGAAGACCTCACCCATTGTGCTGCGCCAGCTCCCGGTTTCCCTCGCGGCGGCGTCCGCCTCGTTCAGCTCTGGTGCGACTCGTAGTGGGCGACCGCGTCGGCGGTGCGCCCGGCGCCGTACACCCGGAGGAACTCTGCCAGTTCGGGGTGGGCGGGGGCGAGTGAGTCCGCGGCATCGATGATGTCGCCCGC
The DNA here is from genome assembly GCF_053591895.1 of Streptomyces sp. NPDC002867. Classification (NCBI taxonomy): domain Bacteria; kingdom Bacillati; phylum Actinomycetota; class Actinomycetes; order Kitasatosporales; family Streptomycetaceae; genus Streptomyces; species Streptomyces sp. NPDC002867. The sequence goes on from NZ_JBSFUR010000002.1 coordinate 173,080, forward strand.
CGCCGCGACCGAGCGCAGCAGCGACTGGATCTCACGCACGACGCGGCGCACGGTCGGCGCCCCGGACGTGCCCGTGGACTGGCTGGTGCCGGTGAGGACCGAGCCGCCCTGCGACTTCTTGATCTCCTCCATCCGGTCCGTGGCCTCCACGGCGCTCACGCTGCCGTCGGCCACCTGGCTCGCCAGCTCCTGCAGTGCCTGGACGCGCTGGACGACAGCGGGGTTGCCGATCTTGGCACGCTGGCCGCTCATCAGCTGGGAGAGCATCGGAGCCGACAGACCGAGCACGCCCGCGAGCCTCGCCTGGTTGAGGCCGAGGTCGTCGATGAGCCTGCGGAAGAGCGCCCCCAGCGGCTCCCCGTACCAGCTGCGCTGCAGTTCCCGGGCTCTTGCGGTCGTCTCCTGCTGCGCTGCGTCCATTGCGTCTCCCCATCGCTTCCCCAAGCGGCTTCGCTGCTGCGAACCTCGTGGTGCATCTTACGGAGCGTGTCCACGGACCGGGAGTCCCATCGGGAGTCCCAATCCTTTTGCAGAATCACGGGGGTGACCCGGTACTCTGGTGCGCGACGGTGACCGAGGAGCGTGCCTCTCGGTCGTGGTCACCTTTCCCGGGGCCTTAGCTCAGTTGGTAGAGCGCTGTCTTTGCATGGCAGATGTCAGGGGTTCGACTCCCCTAGGCTCCACAACCTCACGAGACTCCCCTGACCTGCGGAAACGCGGATCAGGGGAGTTTTTCGTGGTGTGCGGCGGTTCCGGCGGGTCAGCGAGGCGGACGTCGTCCGGCGACCCCGTCGAGGTGACGGTCCCCGGCAGTGCCGATCTGCTGGGGGACGTGCTCGCCCCGGACGGCGCGCGAGCCGGCGCGCACGCTCGAACTCGACCCGTCGACCGGGCCCTGCCCGGCGAACTCGTCACGGACGGCCGAATGGGCTGGTCCGAACTCGCGCAGCGCACCAGGATCAGCCCCGCGACCGTACGCCGCCGGCTGCGCCGTCCGACGGACGCCGAGGTCCTCACCTTCCGCTGCGACATCGCCGGAGTCCACCGCACCGTCGCGGCGCTGCCCGAGTGCCGCCCGGTCGCGGCCGTCACGGGAACCGACAACCTCTTGGCCACGCTCTGGTGCCACGACATCGGCGACATCCAGCGTCGCGAGACGGCGCTCTGCGCGCGTGCCCCCAGCCTCGCGTTCACCGGCCGGCCGGAGGCCGGCCCATCTCTCCCTGGCAGGCAGGGGGCGGGGCCCGCTGATCAGGCAGGAAACGGGGGCGGGGAGCCCCTGAGGGACACGCGCTACACGACCGCGGCAGGCCGCGCATCCCGTGCGCGGCCTGCCCACGGCGTCGCGGGAGGGGCCACACGGGTGGTGTTCATCCGAAGAACTGCGCGGGAACGGCGTCGCTCCCACACTCCTCGAGATGCGTACACATCATGAGAAAGGTATGTAAAGCGCTCAACCCGAAAGCGAGGGGTCATGGCCGCCTTCAAGGTCAGGAATCTGTGGACCGCGTTCGTCACCGCGTTCTTCGCACTGCTTGCCTCGGTGGGGCTCACCACCGCCGCCGCTGCCGCGTCGCAGCCCGCCGTCCGGACGCCCGACGAGCCGGTGAAGGCCCGTCCGCAGGTCTCCGGCGCCGTCCTGCCGGCCCAGAGCAGGAGGGCGGCCACGACTCGCTGGCTGCCCACGGCCCGGGACCGGTCGCTGCCGCCGACGATGAAGCAGCGCATCGGCGCCGAGGCCCATGGCGCCTCCCCGGCCACCAGGCACCTGCCCGCGCTCGAAGCCGACGCCGCCGACATGGCCGAGGCCGATGCCCCGGCAGCTGTCCCCGCCGTCTCGTCCGCCGTCGCCGCCGCACCCGCCGCCGCGGCGCACCCGACCGGATCCCGGTGGACGGCACGCGCGGCGCTCGCCGCGCGCCCCGCGACCGGCGCCCCGGCCGCCGCCCCGGTCCGTTCGTCCTACGCCGTAGCGGCGTGAGGCGCCGGGAGCGTCCTTCTCTCCCGGCGCCATCGCCCACAGGGACGGAATACGGTCAGCGACCCTCGTCGCGGTCCGAGGACTCCGCCTCGTCCTGCTTCATCCGGACCTCGGGATCGAGATCGGACGTGGTGCTGCCGTCGACGGATGACAGCGGTGCCCGGTCGGAGACCTCCGTGGCGGCGGGCGGTTCCACCAGCCAGTCCGGGTTCGCCTGCTTGTCCCACCACTTCCAGGCGGCGAAAGCGCCGCCGGCCAGTACGCCGGCCAGTGCAACACCCTTGAAGACACGTCCGGCCCTGGAGCGCCGCTCGTGCTTCCTCACAAGCTTCTGGATCTCCTTCACCGTCACCTGTCCGCGCAGAGCGGCCAGAGCGGCAGCAGAACGGGCCGCGGCCTCCTCCCGCACGGGCTGGGCGACGGCCACCGCGTGCCCGACACGCGGAACGGTGTAGTCAGCCGCCTGACGCGCGGCCCTCCGGGCCTGTACAGCAGCCCGGTGCGCGGCCTTGTCGATCTTTGGCGGCACATGCGGCGCCACACGTACGCCGTACTGAACACGGGCCTGAGCAGCGGCCTTGGAGACTTTTGGCGCGAGCCGTACGCGGGCTTCGCGCGCGTAGAGCGCGGCCTGGTCCTTGGCCGTGCCGGCGTAGGGCGCCACCACTTCCGCGGCGTGCTGCACGCTCTCCTTCGCCGTACCGGTCGCGGCGCGCACGCTGTCCATGCGGGTCACGGGATCCTCCTCCTCGGTGGCGTTCTGGTGGGCCTGGGGTTTGTCCCAGTTGGGCACAGTTCCGCCTTTCCACCCGATTGAAAATCATGCCTGTTGAGCGCTCCCTCGGCATGCGGGGCGGGCATCCGGGTCATGTCGGGACCTCGCGGACGACACATGCCTGTGTTCGTGGTCGGGTCGAAGAGCGCCTGTGCGACGGCTACCCCGCTGCCTTTCCGTGTACGCCGCCTCGCCGTGCGAGGATCTGGGGGGTCAGAGAAGACTTACGGAAGGCAGACCGTGGCCGAGCAGCTTTACGCCACCCTGAAGACCAACCAAGGCGACATCGAGATCCGGCTCCTGCCGAACCACGCGCCCAAGACGGTGAAGAACTTCGTCGATCTCGCGACGGGCGAGCGCGAATGGGTCCACCCGGGTACCGGCAAGAAGTCCACGGACAAGCTGTACGACGGGACCGTCTTCCACCGTGTGATCAGCGGCTTCATGATCCAGGGCGGTGATCCCCTGGGCAACGGCACCGGCGGCCCGGGCTACGAGTTCGCCGACGAGTTCCACCCGGAGCTGGCCTTCGACAAGCCGTACCTGCTGGCCATGGCCAACGCCGGCCCGGGCACCAACGGCTCGCAGTTCTTCATCACCGTGGCGCCGACCGCGTGGCTGACGCGCAAGCACACCATCTTCGGCGAGGTCGCGACCGAAGCCGGCAAGAAGGTCGTGGACGCCATCGCGGCCACGCAGACCAACCCGCGCACCGACCGCCCGCTCAACGACGTCGTGATCGAGTCGGTCGTCGTGGAGACGCGCGAGAGCTGATCCCGCGGGATTCCCGTACGGGAACCTTTTCGCCCTGTCCGTCCGTAAGGATGGACAGGGCGGTGTCGCGCGAGCCCGGAAGACGAGGGGACCTCATGGACCAGGCGCCAGGCAGTCCGCAGGAGCCGAAGGACACCCATGGCCTGCCGGGCTGCTACCGGCACCCGGGCCGCGAGACGGGTATCCGCTGCACCCGCTGCGAGCGTCCGATCTGCACGGACTGCATGATCAGCGCTTCGGTCGGCTTCCAGTGCCCGGACTGCGTGCGCACCGGGTCGGGCACGGGCCACGCGCCTGACGCGAACCGGCCGCGGACGATCGCGGGCGGGACGGTGACGGCGGATCCGCGCCTGGTGACGAAGGTGCTGCTGGCGATCAACCTCGTGGTGTTCGTCCTGGGCGCGGTGAACGACCGCCTGGTGGACGCGCTGGCCCTGGTCGGTCAGTGGCCGCCCGCGCCGTTCCTCTCCAGCGAGGGTGTCGCCGAGGGCGAGTGGTACCGCCTCGTGACCTCGATGTTCCTGCACGAGGAGATCTGGCACATCGCGTTCAACATGCTGGGCCTGTGGTGGCTGGGCGGTCCGCTCGAGCAGGCTCTCGGCCGGTCCCGCTACCTGGCCCTGTACCTGATCTCGGGACTGGCGGGCAGCGCCCTCACCTATCTCCTGGCCGATCCCGGGCATGGTTCGCTGGGGGCCTCCGGCGCGATCTTCGGCCTCCTCGGCGCCACCATGGTCCTCATGCGGCGGCTGCGGTACGACATGCGCCCGGTCGTCGCCCTGCTGGCGATCAACCTGGTGATCACCTTCTTCTGGCCGGGCATCGCCTGGCAGGCCCACGTCGGTGGTCTGATCGCAGGCGCGGCCATCGCCTACGGGCTCGTCCACGCCCCGCAGGGCAAGCGGCGCACCCCGGTCCAGATCGGCGTGTGTGCGCTCGTCCTGCTCGTCTCCCTCGTGGTCGTCGTGGCGCGGACCCTCGCGCTCACCTGACCCGGGGCGGCATCTTTCCCCAAAGTTGTCCACAGCGTGTGGCGGATCTTGTGCACGCTGTGGGAACAAGCGTGCCCCTCGTTACTGACCTGGGGTTTCGTGGTCCGAACGAGGGGCCTTCAGCTTCACCGGCCCGGCCGAGGCAATCACATCGGCGTCAACGTCCGGAGAGTTATCCACAGATCGTCTGACCTTTTCCCCTGCTGTGGACAACCGTGTGGATAACCTTAGGGCAGGGCTTGACGGCCGACGGCGCGGAAGCTACTTCCACTGCGTGGAGACACCGAAGCCCGCGGCGATGAAGCCGAAGCCCGCGACGATGTTCCAGTTGCCGAAGCTCTTGATCGGCAGGTCGCCCTCGGTCACGTAGAAGAGAACGATCCAGGCGAGACCGATCAGGAACAGCGCGAGCATCACCGGCGCGACCCAGCTGCGGCTGGTCAGCTTGATGTTCGTGGCCTGCTTCGAGGCCGGCGGCGGCGTGAAGTCGGCCTTCTTGCGGATACGTGACTTCGGCACGAGGGACTCTCCTGTCGATGCGCTTGCGTGACCGCGCAGGTAACTGTGGCTGGCGCCGGGGCCGGCGCGAGGGGGACCATCGGCTCCCCCGGGCGTCCGTTAGCGTAGTGCTTCCGCGGTGCCGAAGGAGATAAGGGTACGTTGCGCAATTCTGCCGACTCCCCGCAAGGGGCGGTTCGCCGCACGAGGTGGCGGCCCGTCCGGCTGCTCACGGCTGCCGTTTTCGCCCTCGCCGGTCTGATCTTCGTCACGAGCTTCAACACCGCCAAGGGCACGGATCTGCGCACCGACGACTCCCTGCTGAAGCTCTCCGACCTGATCAAACAGCGCAGCGCCGTCAACGGCGACCTCGAGGAGTCCACCGCGGCCGTACGCGACGACGTCGACGCCCTCGCCCAGCGCGACGACGGCTCGACCCAGGCGGAGGACGCCAGGCTCAACGCCCTGGAGGAGTCCGCGGGCACCGAGAAGCTGAGCGGCAAGGCCGTGACCGTCACGCTCGACGACGCCCCGCCGAACGCACAGGCCGCTCCCGGCTACCCCGAGCCCCAGGCCAACGACCTGGTCATCCACCAGCAGGACCTGCAGGCCGTGGTCAACACGCTGTGGCAGGGCGGGGCCCAGGGCATCCGGGTCATGGACCAGCGGCTGATCTCCACCAGCGCCGTACGGTGCGTGGGCAACACGCTGATCCTCCAGGGGCGCGTCTACTCCCCGCCCTACAAGATCACCGCTGTCGGTGACCAGGAGGCACTCAAGAAGGCGCTCGCGAAGTCACCCGCGATCCAGAACTACCAGCTGTACGTGGAGGCCTACGGCCTCGGCTGGAAAGTGGACGAGGACGAGCGGGTGACTCTTCCGGGCTACTCGGGCACAGTGGATCTCCACTACGCGAAGCCCGCCGGGTAGCGCTCAGGCCGTCCGGAGGGCGCCGCCGGTCGGTGGAGCCTGGGGGTGCACGTGAGGGTGCGGCTGCTCGTACGGACCTTCAGCGAACTGTGCATCACCGCGGGCACGTTGATCGTGCTGTTCGTCGTCTACGTGATGTTCTGGACCGGTGTCGAGGCCGAGGGTGCGACGGAAGGCGAGATCGACCGGCTGCGGGACAGCTGGACCGGGGCCCCGGTGGCGACACCCGCGCCCGACCGCACGAGGCCGGCCGCCCCCGAGGAGTACGAGCCCGGGAAGCCTTTCGCGGTCATGTACGTCCCGCGCTTCGGGAAGGACTGGGACTGGCCGGTCCTCGAGGGCACCGGCACGGGGGTCCTCAAGAAGGGGCTCGGGCACTACGCGGGGACCGCCGCCCTGGGCGAGACGGGCAACTTCGCGGTCGCCGGCCACCGCCGCACGTACGGCGACCCCTTCAAGGACTTCCCGCGGCTGCGCGCGGGGGACGCCGTCGTGCTGACGGACGGGACGACCTGGTTCACCTACCGGATCGTGAAGGCCCCCTACCGCACGCTGCCCACCGACATCGGCGTCATCGCGCCCGTGCCGGATCCGGTCGAGGCCGGCGCCGCCGGATTCGAGGGACCGGGCCGCTATCTGACGCTGACCACGTGCGAACCGGAGTGGGGCAGCAGCCACCGGCTCGTCGTCTGGGCGCACCTCGATGCGACGCAGCCTGTGACCGACGGCAAACCGCGGGCTTTCCACAGCTGACCCCCGAGGCCCGCGCCGCCCTTTAGTCTGGTGCCGTACCGAACGGAAAGGGACGGCATGTACGGCTGGATCTGGCGGCATCTGCCGGGGAACCTATGGGTGCGGGCGCTCATCTCGCTCGTGCTGGTCCTGGCGGTCGTCTACGTACTGTTCCAGTACGTCTTCCCGTGGGCGGAGCCGCTGCTCCCGTTCAACGACGTGACGGTCGACGGAGAGGGAGCGGCCCGATGAGCACACGCATCCTCGTCGTCGACAACTACGACAGCTTCGTCTTCAACCTCGTCCAGTACCTCTACCAGCTCGGCGCCGAGTGCGAAGTGGTGCGCAACGACGAGGTGTCCCTGGAGCACGCGCAGGACGGCTTCGACGGCGTGCTGCTCTCCCCCGGCCCGGGCGCACCCGAACAGGCCGGTGTCTGCATCGACATGGTCCGCCACTGCGCGGCCACGGGCGTGCCCGTCTTCGGCGTCTGCCTGGGCATGCAGTCGATGGCGGTGGCCTACGGAGGCGTGGTCGACCGCGCGCCCGAACTGTTGCACGGCAAGACCTCGCTGGTCACCCACGAGGGCAAGGGCGTCTTCTCCGGGCTGCCGTCGCCCTTCACGGCGACGCGCTACCACTCGCTGGCCGCCGAGCCCGCCGACCTGCCGGCCGAGCTCGAGGTGACCGCCCGTACGGCCGACGGCATCATCATGGGACTGCGCCACCGTGAACTGCCCGTCGAGGGCGTGCAGTTCCACCCCGAGTCCGTCCTGACCGAGCACGGCCATCTCATGCTCGCCAACTGGCTGGTGCAGTGCGGCGACGCCGGAGCCGTCGGGCGTTCGGCAGGGCTCGCACCGGTGGTGGGCAAGGCACTGGCGTGAGCGCCGTGCGCCCCGGGCACGAGCACGAGCCGGATGACGGGCGGCAGTACGGGGGCGAGGCAGGGCCCGGCTACGACCCCCTGACGGATCCCCTGCCCCCGGGCGAGCACGCCTCCCCCTGGTTCCGCGTGCCGACCGTCCCCGCGGGGCAGGAGAGCCAGGCCCTGCCGTACCCGGAGCCGCGGGCGGCAGGGGAGCCGGTCGACTGGTACGACCGCGAGGGCTACCGCCAGGACTGGTACGGCCCGGAGCCCGTAGGGGAGCCGGAGACGGCCGGGGTACGGTCGCCGTCGCACGCCCCGGTCCCGCCGCATCCGACGGTGCCCGAGGCCCAGCAGGCCGCGCCGCACACGGAGCCGTTCGAGACCGAGCAGGCCCCGGCGGAGACCGCCGTGTTCGAGACCCGGGCCCCCGAGACCCGGGCCCCCGAGACCCGGGCCCCTGAGACTCCGGCCGCGGACCACGGGCCCGCCGTCTCCGCCACCGCCCCGGTGACCGACGACGAGACTATGGCGCTGCGCACGTCCGACACGCGCCGCGCGGCCGAGATGCCTCCGCGCTCCGGCCGGGCCGATCGTCGCCGGGCGGCGAAGGGCAGGGGCCGCAGGCGGCCCGCCCCAGCGGCCGCCGAGAAGCCCGCCGGGCCCACGAAACCGATGTCGCGGGTCGAGGCGAGACGGGCAGCCAAGGCGGCGAAGGACAGTCCGGCCGTCATCGCCAGCCGCGCCATCGGCGAGCTTTTCATCACCTTCGGCGTGCTGATGCTGCTGTTCGTCACCTATCAGCTGTGGTGGACGAACGTGCTGGCGGGGCAGCAGGCCGACAAGGCGGCGACCAAGATCCAGGACGACTGGTCCAAGGGCCGCAAGCCCGATGCCTTCGAACCGGGCCAGGGCTTCGCCATCATGTACATCCCGAGGCTGGACGTCGTGGTCCCCATCGCCGAGGGCATCGACAAGAACGGCGTCCTGGACCGCGGCATGGTGGGCCACTACAGCGAGGGCAAGCTCAAGACCGCGATGCCCCACGACAAGCAGGGCAACTTCGCGGTCGCCGGCCACCGCAACACCCACGGGGAACCGTTCCGCTACATCAACCACCTGGAGCCCGGCGACCCGATCGTCGTCGAGACGCAGGACACCTACTACACGTACGAGATGGCGAGCATCCTGCCGCAGACCTCGCCGTCGAACGTGAGCGTGATCGGTCCCGTGCCGCCCGGCTCCGGTTTCACGCGGCCCGGCCGGTACATCACGCTGACGACCTGCACGCCGGAGTTCACCAGTACCTACCGCATGATCGTGTGGGGCAAGATGGTCGAGGAACGGCCGCGCAGCAAGGGAAAACCCGACGCACTCGTCGGCTGATGACGTCGGCCCAGACACTTCAAGACAGGAACAGGTGCAGTGGCACGTGCACGAAGCCGGATCGCCGGCGCCATCAGTGTCTTCGGGGAGCTGCTGATCACCGCGGGCGTGGTGCTGGGGCTCTTCGTCGCCTACTCGCTGTGGTGGACGAACGTCCTCGCCGACCGGGAGGCCTCCGAACAGAGCGACCGGATGCGCGACGGGTGGGCGAGCAGCGGTCCCGGTGAGCTGGACACCAAGGACGGCATCGGCTTTCTGCACGTACCCGCCATGAAGAACGGCGAGGTGCTGGTGAAGAAGGGCACGGACGCCAAGGCCCTCAACGACGGGATCGCCGGCTACTACACCGACCCGATCAAGTCCGCGCTCCCGTGGGACGACAAGGGCAACTTCACCCTGGCCGCGCACCGGGACGGCCACGGCGCCAAGTTCCACAACATCCACAAGCTGCGCGAGGGCGACCCGATCGTCTTCGAGACGAAGGACACCTGGTACGTCTACAAGGTCTACAAAACGCTCCCGAAGACCTCGAAGTACAACGTGGACGTGCTGCGGCCGGTCCCTGAGGAGTCGGGCAGGAAGAAGCCCGGCCGCTACATCACGCTGACGACGTGCACGCCGGTCTACACGTCGGACTACCGGTACATCGTGTGGGGCGAGCTGGAGCGCACGCAGAAGGTGGACGCACAGCGGACGCCTCCGGCCGAGCTGCGCTAGAGCCCTTCACGGCACGGGAAAGCCCCGGCACCCCTCAGGGGTGCCGGGGCTTTCCCGTGCCGTGAAGGACCTCAGTCGTCGCCGACGCCGCCGATGAAGCCGCCGCCGTTGTTGCCGCCGTTGTTGCCACCGTTGTCGCCGCCACCGCCGAACGTCGCGAGGACGATCTGCTGGCTCGGGTCTGCGGGGGTGCCGGGCGACGGGTTGGAGCCGGTCACGAGGGCGTTGTCGTCCTGCGGGTTGCCGGGGGCGATGGCGACGTTCGTGAAGCCGGCCTGCGCCAGGATCTGCTTGGCCTCGGCCACCCGCTTGCCCAGGATCTCCGAGGGCACCGGGACCTGCGTCTGCTGCGGCCCCTTGGAGACCTGGAGGGTGACCTTGGAGCCCTTGGCGACCTTGCCGGCCGGCGGGTTCTGGCCGACGACCTGGTTCGCCGGCTGGTCCGAGTCGACGTCGACCCGCACCACCTCGAACTCGAGGATCTCCAGCTGGCTCTTCGCCGTCTCGAACTGCTGGCCCACCACGTCCGGCAGGTCCCGCTTGGCCTGCTTGGCCACCGTCAGCGTGACCTCGGTGCCCTTCTCGACCATGGTCCGGCCCGGCGGGTCCTGCTCGAGGACCGTGCCCGGGTCCTCCTCGGCGGACTCCACCTCCTTGACGTCGACCGTGAAGCCGTCCTCCTCGAGGAGTTCGGTCGCCGAGTCGACGTCCTTGTCGGTGACGTCGGGAACCCTGACCTTGGGCGCGCCCTCCGACACGACCACGTTGATCGTGCTGCCCTCGGGGATCTCGCCGGTTTCCGGGTCCTGGTTGCAGATCCTGCCCTTGGGCTGGTCGCAGCGCTCGGTGCCGGACTGCTGGACCTCGACCTTGGCGTTCTCGGCGCGCTTCTCCGCTTCCTTCAAGGTCATGCCCACCAGCTGGGGCACCGGCACGTTGTTGCCGCCGCCGCTGTCGCCGAAGACCGACCGGCCGATGAGCACCGCGCCGATCAGGACGAGGATGCCGGCGATGACCAGCAGGATCGTGGAGGTGTTCGACTTCTTCTGGCGTCGGCGGTCCGGGCGGTCGTCGTATCCGCCGTAGCCGCCGTCGTCGGCGTTCAGCGGCGGGAGCATCGAGGTCTGGCCGGCCGGGTCGGCCTGGCGCAGCGCCGTGGTCGGCTGGTCGTCGGGGCCGTAGCCGCCGCCGTAGCCGACCGCGCCCATCGCGGCCGTCGCCGCGACCGGCTGGCCGTCGAGGCAGGCCTCGATGTCGGCGCGCATCTCGTCGGCGGACTGGTAGCGGTAGTCCGGGTCCTTGACCAGGGCCTTCAACACGATCGCGTCCATCTCGGGCGTGATCTCGGGGTCGAAGTTGCTGGGCGGCTGCGGCTCTTCCCGTACGTGCTGGTACGCCACGGCCACCGGGGAGTCGCCCACGAACGGCGGACGCACGGTCAGGAGCTCGTAGAGGAGGCAGCCGGTGGAGTACAGGTCGGAGCGGGCGTCGACCTGCTCGCCCTTCGCCTGCTCCGGGGAGAGGTACTGCGCGGTGCCGATGACCGCCGCGGTCTGCGTCATGGTCATGCCGGAGTCACCCATGGCGCGGGCGATGCCGAAGTCCATGACCTTGACCTGGCCGGTGCGCGTCAGCATGACGTTCGCCGGCTTGATGTCGCGGTGGACGATGCCGTTGCGGTGCGAGTACTCCAGCGCCTGGAGGATGCCGATCGTCATCTCCAGCGTGCGCTCGGGCAGCAGCTTGCGGCCCGAGTGGAGCAGCTCACGCAGGGTCGACCCGTCGACGTACTCCATGACGATGTACGGGATCGAGACCCCCGCGCCCCCGCCGGGGGCGCCGTCGTACACCATGTCCTCGCCGGTGTCGTAGACAGCGACGATCGCCGGGTGGTTGAGCGAGGCGGCCGACTGGGCCTCACGGCGGAACCGGGCCTGGAAGGACGGATCGCGGGCCAGGTCGGCCCGCAGCGTCTTCACGGCGACGGTGCGGCCGAGCCGGGTGTCGTGGGCGAGGTAGACCTCGGCCATGCCACCACGGCCGAGCACCGAGCCCAGTTCGTACCGGCCGCCGAGGCGACGCGGCTCTTCCATAACCTTCCAGCCCTCTCCGTCAGTCCCGACCGCACCCGTGTGTGGTCCGCCGGTGTGCTGTTCGCGCATACGCTACCGGGCACGTACTGCTTGATCCGCCCGGTAGCGGCAGCTGATACCCGACCGGTATCGCAATGTGCAGGTATGCGGGTCGGGAGTGATCCTCGTCACTCCTGTTCGTCGAGCACCGCCTTCATCACGGCCTTGGCGATGGGGGCGGCGAGGCCGCCACCCGAGATGTCGTCGCGGCGGGCGTTGCTGTCCTCGACGACGACAGCGACGGCGACGGGGGACCCGTTGTCGTCCTTGGCGTACGAGATGAACCAGGCGTAGGGGTTCTTGCTGTTGTTCTCGCCGTGCTGGGCGGTACCGGTCTTGCCTCCGACCTTGACGCCGCTGATCCGCGCGTTGTTGCCGGTGCCGTTCTCGACGACGTTCTCCATCATCTGCTGGAGAAGCTGGGCGTTCTTCGCGGAGATCGGGCGGCTCATCTCCTCCGGCTCGTTCGCCTGGATGACGTCCAGGGTGGGCGACTCGAGCTTGTCGATCATGTATGGCTTCATCAGCCGGCCGTCGTTGGCGATGGCCGCCGTGACCATGGCCATCTGGAGCGGGGTGGCCGCGGTGTTGAACTGGCCGATGGAGGACTGCGCGTTCCCGTCCCGGCTCATGTTCTTGTCGTAGACGGAGGCGGCGGCGCGGACCGGGGTGTCGATCTCCGGGTTGTTGAAGCCGAACCTCTCCGCCATCTCGACCATCTTGTCGCGGCTCACGTCGTCGCCGAGCTTGGCGAAGACCGAGTTGCAGGAGACGCGCATCGCCTCGTTCAGGCTGGCGTTCTCGCAGCCGCTGGCGTGGTTCTCCATCGGCGTGCGGGTGCCGGGCAGGATGTACGGCTCCGGGGTATCGGTCGCGGCGTCGATGTCGTCGATCTTGCCGTACTCGAGGGCCGCGGCGGCCGTGACCACCTTGAACGTGGAGCCGGGCGGGTAGGTCTCGCGGAGCGCGCGGTTGAGCTTCGGCTTGTCCTTGTCCTTCTCCAGGGCGATCCACGCCTTCTCGTCCTTGGCCGAGTAGCCGGCGAAGGAGGAGGGGTCGTAGGACGGCGTGGAGGCGAGGGCGAGGATCTTGCCGGTCCTCGGGTCGATGGCGGCGACGGCGCCCTTCTTGTCACCGAGCCCCTTGAAGGCGGCCTCCTGGGCCTTGCCGTTGAGGGTGGTGACGACGTTGCCGCCCTTCTTCTTGTCACCGGTGAACATCGACATGGTCCGGTCGAAGAAGAGCTGGTCGGAGTTGCCGCTGAGAATGCCGTCCTGGAGCTTCTCGAGCTGGTTGGCGTCGTACGCCTGCGAGGCGTACCCGGTCACCGGCGCCCACATGGGGCCGTTGACGTAGGTCCGCTTGTACGTGAAGTCGGTGTCGTCCGTCTCGACGGAGCCGGTGACGGCCTTCCCGTCGACGATGATGTTGCCGCGCTCGTGGGCGTAGCGCTCGATCTGGACACGGCGGTTGAGCTTGTGCGTGTTGAGCTCGTCGGCCCGGACGTACTGGAGCCAGTTGTCCCGGATGAGCAGGGCGAGGACGAGCAGCCCGCAGAAGATCGCGATCCGGCGCAGGGGCTTGTTCACGGTCGGACCACCTGGGTCATCTCGGCGTCGGGGGACGGGGCGGGCGCGGGCGCGGGGCGGCGCGCCGTGTCGCTGATCCGGATCAGGATGCCGATCAGGGCCCAGTTGGCGATCACGGAGGAACCGCCGGCGGCGAGGAACGGCAGGGTCATACCGGTCAGCGGGATGAGGCCCATCACACCGCCGGCGACGACGAACACCTGGAGCGCGAAGGCGCCGGACAGGCCGATCGCGAACAGCTTGCCGAACGGGTCCCGGGCGGCGAGCGCCGTGCGGACACCCCGCTCGATGAGCAGGCCGTACAGCAGGAGGAAGGCCATGGCGCCGGCGAGCCCGAGTTCCTCACCGACGGTGGCGAAGATGAAGTCGGAGTTGGCGGCGAAGCCGATGAGGTCGGAGTCGCCCTGCCCCAGACCGGTGCCGAGTGTTCCGCCGGCGCCGAAGGACATCAGGACCTGTGTCATCTGGTCACAGGCGTAGGCCATGTTGGTGCCCGCGGGTGCGGTCTCCAGACACCCGAAGGGGTCGAGCCATGCGGCCACACGGGACTGGACGTGGCTCGCGAACTGCGAGACGACGACCGCACCGCCCGCGGACATCAGCAGACCCATGACGATCCAGCTGGTCCGCTCGGTGGCGACGTACAGCATGATCACGAACATGCCGAAGAACAGCAGCGAGGTACCGAGGTCGTTCTCGAAGACCAGCACCAGCAGGCTCATGGCCCAGATCGTCAGGATCGGTCCGAGGTCGCGCCCGCGCGGCAGGTAGAGCCCCATGAAACGGCGGCTGGCCAGCGCCAGCGCATCCCGTTTCACCATGAGGTAGCCGGAGAAGAAGACCGCGATGACGATCTTCGCGAACTCGCCGGGCTGGATCGAGAAGCCGCCGACGCGGATCCAGATCTTGGCGCCGAAGACGTTCGCGCCGAGGCCCGGAACGAGCGGAAGCAACAGCAGAACGAGTGCCGCCGCCATCGAGATGTAGGTGTAGCGCTGAAGGATGCGGTGGTCCTTCAGCATCAGCAGCACACCGACGAACAGAGCGACACCGAGAGCCGAGTACATCAGCTGGTTGGTGGCCTGTGCGGAGAAGTCGGCACGTGCCTGAAGCCGCGGTGACTGGTCGAGGCGCCAGATCAGCACCAGGCCGAGTCCGTTCAGCAGCGTCGCCAGCGGCAGCAGCAGCGGGTCCGCGTACTTGGCGAACTTGCGCACCACGAGGTGGGCGACGCCTGCGAGCAGACCGAGGCCGAGCCCGTAGCCGAGCATGCCCGTGGGCACCTCGCCGTCGAGAGCGAGCCCGGCGTTGAGGTAGGCGAACACCGGAATCGCGACGGCGAACCCGAGCAGCATCAGCTCGGTGTTCCGTCGGCTCGGTGCGTCGATCGCGCCGATCGTGGTCGTGTTGGTGACAACGCTCATGGTGGAGAAGGCCCCCTACGGCCCTGTTACTGCTTGCCGCAGTTCGAGGCCAGCTTCTGCTCCTCCTCCGAGAGGGTGGGACCCGGAGAGGGAGCGGCTGCGTTCGGCTTGGTCTTGGACGTCTGCGTGGTGGGCGTCCCGGCGGCTCCGTCGGCCTCGCCCTCGCCCTCACCGGGCGGTGGGGTGCTGGCGCGGTCGGCCGCCTCGCGGCGCTGCTCGTCCTTCTTGCAGGCGGTTGCCTGGCGGGCGAGCTCGTCGACCTTGGCTCTGGCCTTGTCGAGGCTGTCCTCGGTGATCGTCGCCTCCACCTGCTTGCGCTGGTAGGGCGGTAGGTACTTGAGTTCGATCTCGGGGTGGTCCTTCTCCACATCCGAGAGCGAGACCCAGGCGAGGTCCTGGCTGATGCCCCGGTAGAGCGCGACGTGCTCGTCCTTCGAGCCGACGTAGTACTGGGTCTGGGTCCAGCGGTAGCCGCCGTACAGTCCGCCGCCCACGACCGCGAGGGCGAGGGCGACGAAGAACGACCGCTTCAGCCACTTGCGGCCGCCGCGCCCTTTGACGAAGTCGTCGTCGGTGTAGGACCCGAAGGAGCCCTCCGGCGGCATGCCGCCGTACCCGTCGCCGGATCCGGGCGGGCCGAAGCTGCCGCTGGGAGCCTGCGCCGCCGAGGGGCGGCCGAGGCCCGCCGCGCGGCCGGCCGGGGTCTGCATGGCGCCGCCGTCGTTCAGCTGGTGCTGGTTCTCGGCGACCGCGCCGACGACGACCGGGGTGTCGCTCAGACGTCCGGCCAGCGTGTCCCCGGAGTCGGTGTCGAGGACGTCCGCGACGATGCAGGTGATGTTGTCGGGACCGCCGCCTCGCAGGGCGAGCTGGATCAGGTCCTGCACGGTCTCCTGCGGGCCCTGGTAGCTGGCGAGCGTCTCCTCCATCGTCTGGTGGGAGACGACGCCGGAGAGGCCGTCGGAGCAGATCAGGTAGCGGTCGCCGGCGCGGACCTCGCGGATGGAGAGGTCGGGCTCGACATGGTCGCCGCTGCCCAGCGCGCGCATCAGCAGGGAGCGCTGCGGGTGGGTGGTGGCTTCCTCCTCGGTGATGCGGCCCTCGTCGACGAGCCGCTGCACCCAGGTGTGGTCCTGCGTGATCTGGGTCAGCACGCCGTCGCGCAGCAGGTACGCGCGCGAGTCGCCGACGTGGACGAGGCCGAGGCGCTGACCGGTCCACAGGAGCGCGGTGAGCGTGGTGCCCATGCCCTCGAGCTGGGGGTCCTCCTCGACCATCATCCGGAGCTGGTCGTTCGCGCGCTGCACGGCGCTGCCGAGCGAGGTGAGGATGTCGGAGCCGGGAACGTCGTCGTCGAGCGTGACGAGCGTGGAGATGACCTCGGAGGAGGCGACCTCGCCGGCGGCCTGGCCGCCCATGCCGTCGGCGATGGCGAGCAGGCGCGGGCCGGCGTAACCGGAGTCCTCGTTGCCTTCGCGGATCATGCCCTTGTGCGATCCCGCGGCGAAACGCAGAGAAAGACTCATGCGCACCTCGCCCGTCGGCTCGCCGCTTGACTGTCGCGCCAGCCGGTCTCGAGCCACACTGCCCACCCTCCGGTCGGGAGTCCGTGCCGGTCCCCCGTGGGGACCGCTGCGACTCGCTCGCTCCGCTCGCTCATTGTCGTACTACTTCCGCAGCTCGATGACGGTCTTGCCGATGCGGATCGGCGCGCCCAGCGGAATCGGTGTCGGGGTGGTGAGCCGGGTCCGGTCGAGATAGGTGCCGTTGGTGGACCCGAGATCCTCGACGATCCACTGGCCGTCTCGATCGGGGTAGATCCTGGCATGCCGGCTGGAGGCGTAGTCGTCGTCCAGCACGATGGTGGAGTCGTGCGCGCGGCCCAGGGTGATCGTCTGGCCCTGGAGGGCGACCGTGGTGCCCGTGAGGCTGCCCTCCGAGACGACGAGCTTCGTGGGCGCCCCCCTGCGCTGGCGGCCGCCCGCCTGCTGGCGCTGCTGCTGCTGCGGGGCAGCGGCCTGACGCGCCTGCTGGGGACGGGCGTCCGCCGTGCGGCGCGAGCCGCGCTGCGTGACGCGCGTCCCGAACAGGTCGCTGCGGATGACCTGAACGGCCACGATGACGAACAGCCAAAGAACGGCCAGGAAACCTAGCCGCATGACCGTCAGGGTCAGCTCTGACATTGCCCCCGCTTCACCCTTCGGCTTGCCGGTAAACGATGGTGGTGCTGCCCACGACGATCCGCGAGCCGTCGCGGAGCGTAGCGCGGGTGGTGTGCTGCCCGTCCACCACGATGCCGTTGGTGGACCCGAGATCCTGGATCGTCGAGGGCGTTCCGGTCCGGATCTCACAGTGCCGGCGCGATACGCCGGGGTCGTCGATCCGCACATCGGCGTCGGTGCTGCGACCCAGCACCAGCGTCGGGCGGGAGATCTGATGGCGGGTGCCATTGATCTCGATCCAGCGGCGTACCTGTGCGTTCGGCAGGGCGCCCGGGCCGGGCACGCGCTGGCCGGCCGCGGGGCCGGGGCGCCGGTCGCCGGGCATGCCGGGCGGCGGCGCGGCCGGCATGGGCGGTGCGCCGGCGATGGGGGTCCCCCCGCCGTAGGCAGGGGGAGGGTAGCCGTAGCCGCCGCGGGGTGTGCCCTGCGGAGCGGCGGGTGCGCCGGCGTTTTGTGACGTACTCGACGCCAGAGTGCGGCTGCGCACGCGGTACAGACCGGTGTCGAGGTCGTCCGCCTTCTCCAGATGGACCTTGATCGGGCCCATGAAGGTGTAGCGCTGCTGCTTGGCGTAGTCGCGGACGAGGCCGGACAGCTCGTCGCCGAGCTGGCCCGAGTACGGGCTCAGGCGCTCGAAGTCGGGCGCGCTGAGCTCGACGATGAAGTCGTTGGGGACGACCGTCCGCTCGCGGTTCCAGATCGTCGCGTTGTTGTCGCACTCGCGCTGGAGGGCGCCCGCGATCTCGACGGGCTGGACCTCGGACTTGAACACCTTGGCGAAGGTGCCGTTGACCAGGCCTTCGAGACGCTGCTCGAAACGCTTCAGGACTCCCATGGGGCACCTCCTCCGTCGTTGTCGCCCTGGTACTGCTTACAGATCGTATCCACGCGTCGGGAAATCGGCTGGTTCCCCTTGTCTGCCCCGTCGATGAGTGTCACCTCTCACACGGATCGTAGAGGCGGCCTGAGAACAGTGTCCCGCACCCTGGGTACATCAAGGAGGAGTGGGGGCAGGCCGCTCGTCGTTCCCGCTCCCTTGCCCCGTTCCCTGTTCGTTCCGAGGGGCCCCGAAACAACGGATGTGAATCCACCCTGTGCAGCGTGCTAATCTTCTGCATGTCGCCAGGGGGCAGCACCGGAACGGTGAAGCGCCCGACGACAACACCCAATGCGCGGGTGGCGGAATAGGCAGACGCGCTGGATTCAGGTTCCAGTGCCCGCAAGGGCGTGGGGGTTCAACTCCCCCCTCGCGCACCAACCATGGAGACGGGTCTCCACCGGACGAAAGTCCCGGTGGGGGCCCGTTTCTCGTTGTGCCCGTTGTCGGCCCGGCCTCTGCGGGCGGCCGGGGTGTATGGGCGGGGGTGCGGCGGCTCGATGTTTCACGTGGAACATCACGGGCCGAAGGTGGCCTGGTGGCGGGACATGACGGGCTCTGTGGCGGTGGCCACATGGGCGACCGAAGAGCGGCGGACAGGGTTTTCCACAGGGGCAGACGGCTGTTGTGGCCCGGCGGTACGGTCTTGGCAGTTGATGTTGAGGGCGTACGACGCCGGGGGAGGCCGCGGCATGGACGAGGCCGAGATGTTGGTGCCGCCGCAGCGGCCGGGGAGCGGCGTGGCGGGCGGAGGGGCAGGTGAGCGCATCCCGGAAGTGCCCGGATTCGCTCCCCGCAGGGTGACGAAGGGCACGGCGGCCGGAGGTTCGCCGAAGGACCTGGGCAAGGCGTTGCGGGCGCGGGTGCCGCGGTCCGGGCACGATTCGCTCGTCCTCACGACCGGGCGGCCCGATGCCACGCGGGCGGTGGAGGAGTCCAGCCGGGGCCGCGTGCCCGAGCTGACCCCGATACGGGTGGGGAGGATGGCGGCCTCGCCGTTCGCCTTCCTGCGGGGCTCGGCCGGACTGATGGCGCACGACCTGGTGGGCACCCCCGTGACCGGGATCGGCGCCCAGATCTGCGGCGACGCGCACGCCGCGAACTTCGGCCTCTACGGGGACGCCCGCGGCCGCCTGGTCATCGACCTCAACGACTTCGACGAGACCGTCGTCGGCCCCTGGGAATGGGACGTCAAGCGGCTGGCGGTGTCGCTGGTGCTGGCCGGTCGGGTGGCGGGGGCGGACGAGGACGTCTGCAGGGCGGCTGCCTTCGACGCCGTGGGCGCCTACCGCCGCACCATGAGGCTGCTGGCGAAGCTGCCGGCGCTGGACGCGTGGAACGCCATCGCCGACGAGGAGCTCGTCTCGCACACGGACGCGCGGGATCTGCTCGGCACCCTGGAGCGTGTCGCCGAGAAGGCCCGCAACAACACCAGCGCCCGCTTCGCCGCGAGGTCCACGGAGCCGGTGACGACGGGCGAGGGCGGCGAGGCCGGCCGCCGCTTCGTGGACGCGCCGCCGGTCCTGCGGCGAGTGCCGGACGAAGAGGCGTCGATGGTCGCCGCGTCCCTCGGCCCGTACCTGGCCACGGTCTCCGAGGACCGGCTGCCGCTGCTCGCGCGGTACGCGATCCACGACGTCGCCTTCCGCGTGGTGGGCACCGGAAGCGTCGGCACACGGTCGTACGTGGTGCTGCTGCTCGATCACCGGGGCGACGCGCTGGTGCTGCAGGTGAAGGAGGCACGGGCCTCGGCGCTGGAGCCGCATCTGCGCGCCGCCGGCTTCCCGGTGCGGCAGGTGGAGCACGAGGGACGGCGCGTGGTGCTCGGTCAGAAGCGGATGCAGGTGGTCAGCGACATCCTGCTCGGCTGGACGACGGTGGACGGACGGCCGTTCCAGGTGCGGCAGTTCAGGAACCGCAAGGGCAGCGTGGATCCCGCCGCTCTGGCGCCCGACCAGGTCGACGACTACGGACGGATGACCGGCGCGCTGCTGGCGCGGGCGCACGCCCACAGTGCCGATCCGCGGCTCCTGGCCGGCTACTGCGGCAAGAGCGAGGAGTTCGACGAGGCCGTCGCGTCCTTCGCCGTCACCTACGCGGACAGGACCGAGGCGGACCATGCGGATCTGCTGGCCGCGATCAAGAGCGGGCGCATAGCCGCCGAGCTGGGGGTGTGACCGGGCGGCCCGCCGCGCCCGTAGTCTGGACGGGTGACCCAGGAAGCCGCCGGGGGACCGACCACCCGGAACGACGAAGAGCGCGACGCGCACCAGGACGCACAGCCGAGGCCCGAGGCCCGGCTCGCGCAAGCGGTGCGTGTGGCCGAGCAGGCGCTGATCGAGTTCGAGATCGCGCTGGAGACGTTCCGGGTGGAAGTGGAGAACTTCTCCCGGCTGCACCACCAGAAGCTCGGACCGATGTACGCACGGCTGGACGAGCTGGACGCCCGGATCGCCGAGGCCCGGGCGGCACGCAGCGGCGACCCGGAGGACCTGCGCAAGGCGCAGGAGGCCCGGGCCATGGTGATGCCGATGCCCGGCGTCGACGAGCTGTTCCACGGCTGGGTGGACAGCGACGGCCTGTCCCCCGAGGCCGCCGCGATGCTCACCGAGCAGCCGGTGCGCGCCCCCAAGCGGGTGCGGCCCAGTGAAGAGGCCCGCAAGCTCTACCGGGAGCTCGCGCGCAAGGCGCATCCCGACCTGGCACAGGACGAGACGGAGCGGGCCCGGCGCGACGAGTTCATCGCCCGGGTGAACGCCGCCTACGGCCTCGGTGACGAGGCCCGGCTGAGGGAGCTGGCCGAGGAGTGGGAGGCCGGTCCGGTGGCGCCTGAGCCGCAGCTCAGCGAGAGCGAGGAGCTCTACGCCCGGCTGGAGTGGCTCTCGCAGCGCAAGGAACTGCTCACCACGGTCGCCAAGGAGCTCGAGGAGAGCGCCATCGGCGCGATGCTGCGGATGGCGCCCGACGATCCGGACGCGCTGCTCGACGAGATCGCCGAGCAGTTGCTCGCGCAGGTCGCCGAGCGAGAGAAGGAACTGGCCGGCCTGGTGGAGTAGGTTTTTGCGAGGCCCGCAGGCGGCCCCCCCCGCCGCCGTGTACGTACGAGAGAAGGCATTGCCCCATGAACTTCGCCCCGCTGCCCTCCGTGGAAGCCGCGGCGGTACCGGCCGACGGTCTGGTGCTGGACGTCCGTGAGGCCGACGAGTGGGCGGCCGGTCACGTCGAGGGGGCGCTGCACGTCCCGATGAGCGACTTCGTCGCCCGCTTCGGTGAGGTGACCGAGGCGGTGGCGGACGGACGTCGCGCCTATGTGATGTGCCGGGTGGGCGGGCGTTCCGCGCAGGTGACCCAGTACCTGGTGCAGCAGGGCATCGACGCGGTGAACATCGACGGCGGCATGCTCGCCTGGGACGGCGCGGGCCGCCCGATGGTGGCCGAGGGCGGGGCCCCGGCCTTCGTGCTCTGATCCTGGCCGGGCGGGCGGCACCGGGTCAGCGGCGGCGCCCGCACCGGCGATCCGGCTCCGGCTGCGGCGGACGACCGGCTGCGGCCGGCAGCCGACGGCCCGGGCGGTCGGTCCTGGGACGGGACGTGGCCTCCAGCGCGAGCCGCTAGCCGAGCGGATGGGCGGCGAGCAGATCGCCGAGGGCCTCTTCGTGGGCGGCGGCCGGGCCGAGGGAGAGTTCCAGCTGCTTGGCCCAGGCATGGAAGCGGTGGAGCGGATAGTCGGTGTCCGCGCCGAAGCCACCGTGCAGATGCTGGGCTGTCTGCACCACCCGGCGCACCCCTTCGGACGCCCAGATCTTTGCGACCGACACGTCGGCCGCGACGGGCAGAGCGACGGCGGACGCCGTGCCGGACGCACCGGTCTCCCCCGGCTCCGTCAGGCGCCAGGCGGCCTGCCACAGGGTGGCCTCCATGGCGCGCAGGTCGATGTAGCGGTCGGCCGCCTGGACGGCGACCGCCTGGAACGTCGCCAAGGCAAAGCCGAACTGTTCGCGCTTCGCCGTGTAGCGGCTCGTCATCGTGAGCACCGCTTCGCCGAGGCCCAGCGCCAGCGCGCACGTGCCGGTCGCCAGGAGCCGGTGCAGCCATTCCCACGAGCCGTCCGCGTCGACGACGGCGGAGTCGTCCACCCGGACGGAGTCCAGGGTGACCTCGGCGAACAGCTCGCCGTTGGTGGAGATCTGCTCCGCGAGCGCGAGCCCAGCGGCGTCCTGGGGGACCAGGGCGAACAGGGCACGCCCGTCGTCGGTGTGCGCGGGCACGGCGATCCGGTCCGCGCACTGGGCCCAGGGCACGCCGGTCTGCACCCCGTCGAGGACCCATCCGCCGTCCGACCCATCCGCCCGGCGCGCGGCCACGGCGAGCTCGGCGGGATCGTGGCCGGTGCGGCCGTTCGCCCCCGCCGTCAGGATCAGCTCACCGCGGACGACCCGGGGGAGGATCTCGGCGCGCAGAGCGGGGCTGCCGTGCCGGGCCACCGCCATGGCGACCGCGCTTGTCTCCAGCAGGGGCACCCTGGCCAGCACCTTCCCGGCCTCGCGCAGCACCAGGCACAGGGCGATCGGGTCCAGGCCCGCTCCGCCGTGGTCCGTCGGCAGGACCAGGCCGAGCAGGTCCGCACGCGCGAGGCCGGCCCACAAGGCGCGGTCGACGTCATCGGCCACCGCGCCCGGCGTCAGTGCCGGGCTGGGCACCGCATCAGGCGCCACGTCCGCAAAGACGGCCTGGGCGGCCTCCACGGCCGCTTGCTGCTCCTCGGTGAAGGTGAAGTCCACTGTCCCGTCCTCCCGCACGCACCAGCACAACGGCACCGGTGGAGGCCAAATCTGACGGATCGTCAAGATAGGGCACGGTGCCGGAAATGAACACAGCGCGTGCGGGGCGGAATGCGGGTAGGGGCGATTTTCGGGGCAGGTCGGGACGGACCGCGTCAGCGGTCGAAGTCCAACTCCACCTCCGCTGTGGCCGGATGGGACTGGCACGCGAGGACGTAGCCCGCCTCGGTCTCCTCCGGCTCCAGCGCGAAGTTGCGGTCCATGCGGACGTCTCCGGAGACCAGGAAGGCGCGGCAGGTGCCGCAGACGCCGCCCTTGCAGGCGTATGGAGCGTCCGCACGACTGCGCAGCACGGTTTCCAGCAGCGACTCCCCTTCCTGCACCGGCCATGTACCGGACCGGCCGTCGAGCGTCGCCGTCAGGGACGCATGGGCGGGAGCCACCACCGGAGCGGCGACCGGGGCCGAGCCGTCGTCCACGTGGAAGATCTCCTGATGGATGCGCCCGCGGTCCACTCCGAGTCCGCGGAGGGCCTGCTCGGCTCCCCGCACGAGTCCGAAGGGCCCGCACAGGAACCAGCCGTCCACGTCCGCCACCGGAAGCAGCGCCGGCAGGAGGGCCGTCAGCCGCTCCCGGTCCAGCCGACCGGACGGCAGTCCCGACTGCTGCTCCTCCCGGGACAGCACGGTGACCAGGTGGAAGCGGTCCGGGAAGCGGTCCTTGAGGTCGGCGACCTCCTCCAGGAACATCGTCGACGCCGCCGTGCGGTCGCTGCGGATCAGACAGAACCGGGCGTCCGGCTCCTCGGCGAGCAGAGTCGCGGCCATGGACAGGACCGGCGTGATGCCGCTGCCGCCGACCACCGCGGCGAAGTGCCCGGGGCGGGGCGGCAGGAGGAACCGGCCCATCGGAGGCATGACCTCGACGACGTCGCCGACGGCCAGCTCCTTGAGGGCGTACGTCGAGAACTCGCCGCCGTCGACCAGGCGGATGCCCACGCGCAGGACGGGGACGCCGCCGGCGGGGACGGCCGGGGAGCAGATCGAGTACGTGCGACGGATCTCCTCGCCGTCCACGACCCGGCGCACGGCCAGATGCTGGCCCGGGGTGTGGCGGAAGGTCTCGTGCAGCTCGGGCGGCACCTCGAAGGTGACGGCCACCGAGTCGTCGGTGAGCTGCTCGACGGCGCCGACCCGGAGCGGATGGAACATCTACAGCTCCTTGAAGTGGTCGAAAGGTTCGCGGCAGGAGACGCAGCGGCGCAGGGCCTTGCACGCCGTCGAGGAGAACCGGCTGAGCAGCTCGGTCTCGGTCGACCCGCAGTGCGGGCAGAGCACGGCGAGCGTCAGCTGCACCGGTCCCTCGGCACGGTGGGGGCGCGGCGGCGCTATGCCGAACTCGCGGAGCTTGCGCCGCCCTTCCTCACTGATGTCGTCCGTGGACCAGGCGGGGGAGAGCACCTTGACGACCGAGACGTCCGCCATCCCGTGGTCGTGCAGCACTCGCTCGATGTCCGCGGCCATCGCCTCGACGGCCGGGCAGCCCGTGTACGTCGGGGTCAGCTCGACCTCGACACGGTCGGGGCCGACCAGGTGGACCCCGCGGAGCACTCCCAGCTCCTCCAGGGTCAGCACCGGCAGCTCGGGGTCGGGAACGGACCCGGCCAGTCTGCGCAGCTCCGCCTCCAGCGCCGTGTCACCGGCGGGCGGCTCCTGTGTCCCGGTCACCATGACGCCCCCGGATGACTCCGGCGCAGATGCTGCATCTCGGCGAGCATCCGGCCGAACGGCTCCGTGTGCAGGCCCTGGCGCCCTGCCCCGGCCGACCAAGCGCCCTTGCGCGGCCCGTCCGGGACGGTCAGCGTCGCCTGCTTCAGCACGCCGGTGACGTACTCCAGCCAGGCCGACTCCAGCGCCTCCCACTCGACGTCCACGCCCTCGACCGGCTGGAACATCTCGCCGGTGAACCGCCACAGCGCCTCGCACGCCGCCTGCATGCGCTCATGGCTCTCCGCGGTCCCGTCACCCAGCCGCGCGACCCAGTGCTCGGCGTGGTCGCGGTGGTACGCGACCTCCTTGACCGCCTTCGCCGCGAGTCCGGAGAAGGGGCCGTCACCGGCGGCGAGGGTCTCGTAGAGCATGCCCTGGTAGCCGGAGAAGTAGAGCTGGCGGGCCATGGTGTGGGCGAAGTCGCCGTTCGGCTGCTCGACCAGCTGGAGATTGCGGAACTCGCGCTCCTCGCGCAGGTACGCGAGCTCGTCCTCGTCACCGACGAGCGAGAGCAGCACCCTGGCCTGGCCCAGCAGGTCGAGGGCGATGTTGGCGAGGGCCACCTCCTCCTCGAGGACGGGAGCGTGTCCGGCCCACTCCCCCAGCCGGTGCGAGAGCACCAGCGCGTCGTCGCCGAGCGCCAGGGCCGCGGTGTGCACGGGCGTGCTGCTCACAGGTGCTTCACTCCTTCGGGGATCTCGTAGAAGGTCGGGTGGCGGTACGGCTTGTCGGCGGCCGGGTCGAAGAACGGGTCCTTCTCGTCCGGCGAGGAGGCGGTGATCGCGGCGGAGGGCACCACCCAGATCGAGACGCCCTCGCTGCGCCGGGTGTAGAGGTCGCGCGCGTTCCTCAGGGCCATGTCGGCGTCCGGGGCGTGGAGGCTGCCCGCGTGCGTGTGGGACAGGCCGCGGCGCGAGCGCACGAAGACCTCCCACAGCGGCCATTCGGTCGAGCTGCTCATGCGGTCGCCTCCCCGGACTCGGTGTGCGGTGCTGCTGGTCTGTGCTTGTCGGCGTACGCCGCGGCCGCTTCGCGGACCCACGCGCCCGCCTCGTGCGCCCGGCGGCGCTGGCTGATCCGCTGTTCGTTGCACGGCCCGTTGCCCTTGAGGACTTCCTGGAACTCGGACCAGTCGATCGCGCCGAAGTCGTAGTGGCCCCGCTCCTCGTTCCACCGGAGGTCCGGGTCGGGGAGCGTCAGGCCGAGCGCCTCGGCCTGCGGGACGCAGATGTCGACGAAGCGCTGACGCAGCTCGTCGTTCGAATGCCGCTTGATCTTCCAGGCCATGGACTGGGCCGAGTGCGCGGAGGCGTCGTCCGGCGGGCCGAACATCATCAGCGAGGGCCACCACCAGCGGTTTACGGCGTCCTGTGCCATCGCGTGCTGCTCCGGCGTGCCCTGGGAGAGGGTGAGCAGCAGCTCGTAGCCCTGGCGCTGGTGGAAGGACTCCTCCTTGCAGATACGGACCATCGCGCGGGCGTACGGACCGTAGGAGCAGCGGCAGAGGGGGACCTGGTTGGTGATCGCGGCGCCGTCGACGAGCCAGCCGATGGCGCCGACGTCCGCCCAGGTCAGGGTCGGGTAGTTGAAGATCGACGAGTACTTCTGGCGGCCGGCGTGGAGCTTGTCGAGCAGCTCGTCGCGGCTGGTGCCCAGGGTCTCGGCGGCGCTGTAGAGGTAGAGGCCGTGACCGGCCTCGTCCTGGACCTTGGCCATCAGGATCGCCTTGCGGCGCAGCGAGGGCGCCCGCGTGATCCAGTTGGCCTCCGGCTGCATGCCGATGATTTCCGAGTGCGCGTGCTGGGCCATCTGGCGGACGAGCGAGGCCCGGTACGCGTCCGGCATCCAGTCGCGCGGCTCGATGCGCTCATCGGCGGCCACGGCGGCGTCGAACGCCGCCTCGTACGCCTCCGGTGTCACTGTCGTCATCCGGGCCCCCTACCGACCGATCGTTCGGTTCATCGACTTCAATGGTGAGTCGACGGCCCTTATGGTGTCAAGCCTGTGGATAACCGAGGCGTACAACAGGGGATCGGGGCGGGGATGGAGTCCTTCGAGCACAGGGACGGCACGGGTGGGAGCCTCGGCTCCAGGCCGCCCGCGCCGCGGTCGCCGGAAGGGGACGCGATACCGGTCAAGGACGCGATACCGGTCAAGGTCCCCCCGCCCGGCCCGCCCCCGGTCGGTCCGGCCGAGGCGGGCGTCGCCCCGAGCGGCCCGGAACCTTCCGACCGCGGCATCGCCGCGCTGTCCCTTCCGTACCAGGTCACTGCAGCCGTCTTCCTCGCGCTCGTCGCCGCCGTCGCGTGCGTCCACCTGACCATGGTCTTCCTCCACGTCGCCCCCTCCAACACGGTCACGAAGAGCCATGGTGAGGCGGTCCAGATATGGGTCTACCCCGAGTTCGAACAGAACTGGAAGCTTTTCGCCCCCAATCCGCTTCAGCAGAACATCGCCGTGCAGGTGCGGGCCGAGTACACCGCCGAAGACGGCAGTCGCCGGACCAGTGAATGGCTCGATCTGTCCGCACAGGACGGTGAGGCCATCCGCGGCAGCCTCGTCCCCAGCCACATCGACCAGAACCAGCTCCGCCGCGGCTGGGACTTCTTCCTCGGCTCCCACGACAACGAGGCCCGCCCCGACGGCCTGCGCGGCAGGCTCTCCGAGCGGTACATGCGCCGCATCGTGATGCTGCGGCTGGACGGCATGGACCTGGGAGGACCCGTCCAGCGCGTCCAGCTCAGGTCGTCGACCCGTGCGATCGAAGCGCCCGCGTGGAGCGGCGAGAGGACCGACACCCGGCCCGTCCACCGGGTCATGCCGTGGTGGACGATCACTCCGGCCGATCTGCCCGCCGGTGTCGACAACGGCGAGAAGGCGGCGGGCAGGTGAGCACCACCACTGTGGAGCGCGGCGCGGCCCGCATCGTCCGGCGCGTCACGGCGACGGCCTTCGGGCCCTACCAGACCGCGATCGTCCGGATCGGGTTCGGCACCACCTGGCTGCTGTTCCTGCTGGTCGAGCTGCCGAACCGTCATCAGCTCTACGGGCCCGGCGGCCCCTGGAGCTGGGACATGGGCCGGGAGCTGGTCGCCAACAACAACGCCTTCACCGGCCTGCTGTGGTCGGACAGCGGCCTGTGGTTCGAGACCGTCTACGGCCTGTCCATGGTCGCGAGCCTGCTGCTCATACTCGGCTGGCGCACCCGCGCCGCGTCCGCGCTGTTCATGTTCGGCGTGCTGTCCCTGCAGAACCGCTCGATCTTCGTCGGCGACGGCGGCGACAATGTCGTCCACCTGATGGCGATCTACCTCGTCTTCACGCGCTGCGCCCAGGTCTGGTCGCTCGACGCCCGCCGCGCGGCGCGCGCACTGCCCGGCGTGCCCCCTCGGGACCGCGTCGGACCCCTGATGTGGGCGGTGCTCGGAGCCGGGCTGCTCGTCGGTACCTTCCTCAACGGGCCCGGCCGGGTGCTCTGGCTGTTCTGGCTGCTGTGGGCGGCCCAGGGGCTGTGGTGGCTGCTCTCCCGGGAGGCCCCCCGAAGCCAGCCGCGCCTGCTGCTCGACGTCCTGGCCAACGTCGTCCACAACTGCGCTCTCGTCGTGATCATGGCCGAGGTCTGTCTGATCTACGCGACCGCCGGCTGGTACAAGATCCAGGGCACGCGCTGGCAGGACGGGACGGCCCTGTACTACCCGCTCAAGCTCGACTACTTCACGCCGTGGCCGGCCCTGTCCGACGCGCTGGCCACCAGTGGTCTGCTGATGCTGGTGCTCACCTACGCCACGGTCGCCGTCCAGGTCGCGTTCCCGTTCACCCTCTTCAACCGGCGGGTCAAGAACGTCCTGCTGGTCGCCATGATGCTGGAGCACGCGGGCATCGCCGTGCTGCTCGGGCTGCCGGTCTTCTCGCTCGCCATGATCGCCGCCGACGCCGTCTTCCTGCCGACCGCGTTCCTGGTGTGGCTCGGTGCGCGGGCGGCCCGGGCGCGGGACCGGGTGTTCTCGCGGAAGCCGGCCCAGGGGCAGCCGGAACGGGAGAGCGGCGAGGTGCCCCGTACGCTCGTCGGGTGAGCACCACCGAGGAACCGATGCAGTACGACGAGGGCTACGGCCCCGAGGTCGGCGTGGGACCGCACCCCCTGCCGTGGCCGCAGGACGAGCGGTACGACCCGAAGCTCCTGGCCGAGGGCGACCGCCGCAACGTCGTCGACCGGTACCGGTACTGGACGCGTGAGGCGATCGTCGCCGATCTGGACACCCGGAGGCACGGCTTCCATGTGGCCGTCGAGAACTGGGGCCATGACTTCAACATCGGGTCCGTGGTGCGTACCGCGAACGCCTTCCTCGCGAACGAGATCCACATCGTGGGCCGCCGGCGCTGGAACCGGCGCGGGGCCATGGTCACCGACCGGTACCAGCATGTGCGCCACCACCCGGACACGGCGTCCCTGACCGCATGGGCGGCCTCGGAAGACCTGCCGATCATCGGTATCGACAACCTGCCGGGCGCCGTGCCGCTGGAGCGGACCGAGCTGCCGCGCCGCTGTGTGCTGCTCTTCGGCCAGGAGGGACCGGGGCTGACGCGGGAGGCGCGCGAACACGCGGCGATGGTCTGCTCGATCGCGCAGTTCGGCTCCACGCGGTCGATCAACGCGGGCGCTGCGGCGGCCATCGCCATGCACGCGTGGGTGCAGCGGCACGCGGACGTGCCGCTGCCCTGAGGGCGGACTTTCCTTCCGGGCGCGGCGGGCCGGCGACCAACCGGCCCGCCGGGCGCGTCAGGCCTGGCGCCGCACCTCGACCACACGGAAGCGGTTCGAGACGAACGCGCCGTCGCACAGGGCGGCGTTCGCCGCGGGGTTGCCGCCGGAGCCGTGGAAGTCGGAGAACGCCGCGGTCTGGTTGACGTACACCCCGCCGGTCAGGTTCAGCGAGAGCTGGGCCGACTCGTCGAGGCAGACCTCTTCCAGCGCGCGCTCCGTCTCCTCGGACGTGGTGTACGCCCCGACCGTCATGGCGCCCTTGTCGCGGACCGTGCGCCGCAGCAGGTCCAGCGCGTCCGCCGTCGAGTCCATGGCCACCACGAACGACACGGGGCCGAAGCACTCGGAGAGGAACGCGGGCTCCGCGTCCTGCGCCTCCCAGTACTTGCGTGCGCCGTCGAGCTTGACGATCACCGGAGTGCGCACGGTCGCGTCCGGAAACTCCGGATTGACCACCTCGCGCGAGGGGAGCGCCACCTCGCCGAGCTCGGCCGCCGCCTCCAGACGGGCCTTCACGTCGGGGTTGACCAGGGCGCCCAGGAGGGCATTGGCCCGGGCGTCGTCGCCGAGCAGACCGCCGACGGCCGCCGCGAGGTCGGCCGCCACCTCGTCGTACGTCTTCGGGCCCTGATCGGTGGTGATGCCGTCCCGGGGGACCAGCACGTTCTGCGGGGTGGTGCACATCTGGCCGCTGTACAGGGACAGGGAGAAGGCCAGGTTGGACAGCATCCCCTTGTAGTCGTCGGTGGAGTCGACGACGACCGTGTTGACGCCGGCCTTCTCGGTGTAGACCTGCGCCTGGCGTGCGTTGGCCTCCAGCCAGTCCCCGAAGGCGGTGGAGCCCGTGTAGTCGATGATCCTGATCTCGGGGCGGGTCGCCAGCGTCTTCGCGATGCCCTCGCCCGGGCGCTCGGCGGCCAGGCAGACCAGGTTGGCGTCGAAGCCCGCCTCGGCGAGGACCTCGCGCGCCGCCTTCACGGTGAGGGCGAGGGGGAGCACCGCGCGCGGGTGCGGCTTGACCAGGACCGGGTTGCCAGTGGCCAGGGAGGCGAACAGCCCGGGGTAGCCGTTCCACGTGGGGAAGGTGTTGCAGCCGATCACCAGGGCGATGCCGCGGCCGGCCGTCGTGAAGGTCTTGCGCAGCTCGAGGGGGTCGCGCTTGCCCTGGGGCTTGGACCAGTCGGCCGCGGCCGGGGTCCGGGTCTGCTCCGCGTACGCATACGCCACGGCCTCCAGGCCGCGGTCCTGGGCGTGCGGGCCGCCCGCCTGGAACGCCATCATGAACGCCTGCCCACTGGTGTGCATCACCGCGTGGGCGAACTCGTGGGTGCGGGCGCTGATGCGGGAGAGGATCTCCAGGCAGACCACGGCGCGCGCCTCGGGGCCGGCCTCGCGCCAGGCCGCCATGCCCGCGCGCATCGCGGGGAGCAGCACGTCCAGATCCGGGTGGGGGTACTCGATGCCCAGCTCCGGCCCGTACGGCGAGGTCTCACCGCCCGTCCAGCCGTCCGTGCCCGGCTGGTCCAGGTCGAAGCGGGTGCCGCGCAGCGCCTCGAAGGCCGCGAGGCCGTCCGCGGGGGCGCTGTCGCCGTACGCCTTGGGGTGCTCCGGGTGCGGGGACCAGTAGGCGCGCGTGCGGATCGCTTCGAGGGCCTGGTCGAGCGTGGGCCGGTGGGTCTCGGTCAGCTGCTGCATGACGGACCAACTCCTCGTCGAGCTGGGCAGGGAACTAGTGACAGAGTTAGAGTAACCGAACGATCGGTCGGTACAAGGGGGCCTGTCGAAGCTGTGGACAACTCATCGGGGAGGATCGCTCCATGACCGCCATCGACACCAGCCGCACCGTCGCCGTCGTCGGCACCGGCACCATGGGCCAGGGCATCGCGCAGGTCGCCCTCGTCGCGGGCCACCCCGTGCGGCTCTACGACGCCGTGGCCGGCCGGGCCGGTGAGGCCGCGGACGCGATCGGCGCGCGCCTGGACCGGCTGGTCGAGAAGGGCCGCATGGACGCCGGGGAGCGCGACGCCGCCCGCGCGCATCTCGTCCCGGCCGCGGACCTGGCGGAGCTCGCCGACGCCGCGCTCGTCGTCGAGGCGGTCCTCGAACAACTGGCGGTCAAGCAGGAGCTCTTCGCCGAGCTGGAGAAGATCGTCTCCGACGACTGCCTGCTCGCGACCAACACCTCCTCCCTCTCGGTCACAGCCGTCGCGGGAGCCCTCCGCGCTCCGGGCCGCTTCGTCGGCCTGCACTTCTTCAATCCCGCACCCCTCCTCCCCCTGGTCGAGGTCGTCAGCGGTCACGCCACCGACGAGGAGACCGCCACGCGCGCGTGGGCGACGGCCGCGGCCTGGGGCAAGACGCCCGTGCGCTGCGCGGACCTGCCCGGCTTCATCGTCAATCGCATAGCCAGGCCCTTCTACGCCGAGGCCTTCGCCGTCCACGAGGAGCACGGCATCGACCCGGCCACCATCGACGCGATCCTGCGCGAGAGCGGCGGCTTCGCCATGGGCCCCTTCGAGCTCACCGACCTGATCGGCCAGGACGTCAACGAGGCTGTCACCCGCTCGGTGTGGGAGTCCTTCTTCCACAGCCCCAAGTTCCAGCCGTCCCTCGCCCAGCGCCGGCTCGTCGCATCACGCCGGCTCGGCCGCAAGTCAGGCCACGGCTGGTTCTCGTACGCCGAGGGCGCCGCGCGGCCCGCGCCGGCCGACGCGGGACCCGAGGACGCGCCGGAGTACGTCATCGCCGAGGGCGACCTCGGACCCGCCGCAGAACTGATCGGGATGATCCGCGAGGCGGGCATCACCGTGCGGCAGGAGGACGAGGACAAGGGCACCCGGCTGATCCTGCCGAGCGGCGGGCAGCTGGTGCTGGCGGACGGGCAGATCTCCGCGGAGTTCCGCGACGTCGTCTACTTCGACCTCGCCCTCGACTACCGGACGGCCGGCCGGATCGCCCTGTCCGCGGCGGCCGATGTCCAGCAGGACACCCTCGCGCAGGCCACCGGCCTGTTCCAGGCGCTCGGCAAGCGGGTCAGCGTCCTCCCCGACATACCCGGCATGATCGTCGCCCGTACGGTCGCGATGCTCGGCGACCTCGCGCTGGACGCCGTCACCCGGCGGGTCGCCTCCGCCCAGGACATCGACACCGCGATGCGGCTCGGCGTCAACTACCCGCTGGGGCCGGTCGAATGGAACGAGAAGCTCGGGCGCGACTGGGCCTGGGAGCTGCTGGCCAACCTCCACCAGTCCGTGCCGACCGGCCGTTACGCGCGCACGCTGGGACTGCACCAGTGGTCGTACGGCTCCCCGCTCGAGGACGCGTCATGACCACGCCCAAGCGGGACACGTACACCCCCGAGACCCTGCTGACCGTCGCGGTGCGGATCTTCAACGAGCGCGGCTACGACGGCACGTCCATGGAGCACCTGTCCCGGGCCGCGGGCATCTCCAAGTCCTCGATCTACCACCATGTCGCGGGCAAGGAGGAGCTGCTGCGCCGGGCCGTCAGCCGGGCCCTGGACGCCCTGTTCGCGATCCTCGAGGAGGACGGCGCCGTGGCGGGCCGGGCCGTCGAGCGCGTCGAGTACGTCACCCGGCGCACCGTCGAGGTGCTCATGGCCGAACTGCCCTACGTGACGCTGCTGCTGCGCGTCCGCGGCAACACGAAGACCGAGCGGTGGGCGATGGAACGCCGCCGTGAGTTCGACCAGCGGGTCGCCGACCTGCTGAAGGCGGCCGCCGCGGAGGGGGACCTGCGCGCCGACATGGACACCCGGCTGGCGACGAGGCTGCTCTTCGGCATGGTGAACTCCCTCGTCGAGTGGTACCGCCCGCACGCGGGCGGCGGATACGACGGGGAGCAGGTGGCCGAGGCGGTCGTGCGGATGGCCTTCGACGGGCTGCGGACGGACGTGCCCGCCTGAGCCGTCCCCGGGCGGGCGGCGGACAGGCTGCCCCGGGGGCGTTTCACGCAGGCCTGCCCAGCGCCTGAACCAGTCCACCGGACGGTCTCCGGACGGGTGGTATCTGAGGCGCCCCCGCGTGCCGTCCCTCGCTCCTACGGGCCCTCCGGCGGTTCCGCGTCGGGGGCCAGGCCGGCGGCCGTGCCGGGCGGGCCGGGCACCGGGTCGAGGTCCGTCTCCTCGAAGACCAGCAGCGTGCGCGTCGACAGGACCTCGGGGATGGACTGCAGCCTGGTCAGGACCAGTTCGCGCAGGGTGCGGTTGTCGGGCGTGTGCACGAGGAGCAGCACGTCGAAGTCGCCGCTCACC
This sequence comes from Streptomyces sp. NPDC002867, assembly GCF_053591895.1. NCBI lineage: Bacteria > Bacillati > Actinomycetota > Actinomycetes > Kitasatosporales > Streptomycetaceae > Streptomyces > Streptomyces sp. NPDC002867. The sequence goes on from NZ_JBSFUR010000002.1 coordinate 206,565, forward strand.
AGGGCGATGTGCGCGGCTCCCGGCAGGGCCTGGAGCTGTTCGCGCACGGTCCGCCAGGAGTTCTGCACGATCTTGAGCGTGATGTAGGCGGACGCGCCCTGGCCCGCACGCTCGTGGTTCACGCGGGCGCTGAAGCCCCGGATCACGCCGTCGTCGATGAGCCGGTTGATCCGTGCGTACGCGTTGGCGCGCGACACGTGCACCCGCTCGGCCACGGAACGGATCGAGGCGCGGCCGTCCGCCTGGAGCATCCGCAGGATGTCGCGGTCGATCGCGTCCAGGGGGCGCGGCGGCGGCGTCTGCTCCGCGCGGTCCCCGTCCTGGGCCATTTGTTCAGTCGGCATGTCCCCCCGCCTTCCCAGCATGGACGACCTGTCTCCATCTCAAGCTGTGGAGAACCGTTTGTCCACAGGCTGCCCGCGCCTGTAGCCAAAATGCGTCCACGACCGAACAATCGGTAGGTGAGGCGCGCCACACTCGCGACGCCTCCCGTTCGCATTCGTCGTCGCCTTCGTCTTCGTTGATCGTCGGCGCTCCCACGAGGAGGTGCTCGCGTTGAGAAAGAGCAGCATGACGGTCCAGGAGCTGCCCGGTGACGCTGCCGTCTACCGGCCCACCCCGCCCCCGGCCTGGCAGCACCGCACCGACCCCGCACCCCTGCTCCCGGACCCGGAGCCGTTCCGCGTGCTGGGCACCGAGGCAGCCGCCGCGGCCGACCCCGAGCTGCTGCTCCGGCTGTACGCGGAGCTCGTCCGCGGCCGGCGGTACAACGCCCAGGCGACCGCTCTCACCAAGCAGGGCCGGCTCGCCGTCTACCCGTCGAGCACCGGACAGGAGGCGTGCGAGGTCGCCGCGGCGCTGGCGCTCGAGGAGCGGGACTGGCTCTTCCCGAGCTACCGCGACACCCTCGCGGCCGTCGCCCGCGGGCTCGACCCCGTGCAGGCCCTGACCCTGCTGCGCGGCGACTGGCATACCGGCTACGACCCGTACGAGCACCGCATCGCGCCCCTGTGCACCCCGCTCGCCACCCAGCTGCCGCACGCTGTGGGGCTGGCGCACGCGGCCCGTCTCAAGGGCGACGACGTCGTCGCGCTCGCCATGGTCGGCGACGGCGGCACGAGCGAGGGCGACTTCCACGAGGCACTGAACTTCGCGGCGGTGTGGCAGGCCCCCGTCGTCTTCCTCGTCCAGAACAACGGCTTCGCGATCTCCGTGCCGCTGGCCAAGCAGACCGCCGCGCCCTCCCTGGCCCACAAGGCCGTCGGGTACGGCATGCCCGGCCGCCTCGTCGACGGCAACGACGCCGCCGCGGTGCACCAGGTGCTCGGCGAGGCTGTCGCCCGGGCCCGGCGCGGTGGCGGTCCGACGCTGATCGAGGCCGTCACCTACCGCATGGACGCCCACACCAACGCCGACGACGCCACGCGCTACCGGGGCGACAGCGAGGTCGAGACCTGGCGGGGGCACGATCCGATCCTGCTGCTGGAGCGCGAGCTGACCGAGCGCGGACTGCTCGACGACGACCGCCGCAGGACGGCCGCCGACGCCGCCGAATCGATGGCGGCCGACCTGCGCGAGCGGATGAACGCCGACCCGGTCCTCGACCCGATGGACCTGTTCACCCACGTCTACGCGGAGCAGACCGGCCAGTTGCGTGAGCAGGCGGCGCAGCTGCGCGCCGAGCTCGACGCCGAGGGAGAAGCACGATGACCACGGCTGCCGTGAAGCCGGCGACCATGGCCCAGGCCCTCCAGCGCGCGATGCGCGACGCGATGGCCGAGGACCCCACCGTCCACGTGATGGGAGAGGACGTCGGCACGCTCGGCGGTGTCTTCCGGGTGACGGACGGGCTCGCGAAGGAGTTCGGCGAGGAGCGCTGCACCGACACGCCGCTGGCCGAGGCCGGCATCCTCGGCACGGCCGTGGGCATGGCGATGTACGGGCTGCGGCCCGTCGTCGAGATGCAGTTCGACGCCTTCGCCTACCCCGCGTTCGAGCAGCTCATCAGCCATGTCGCCCGCATGCGCAACCGCACTCGCGGGGCCATGCCGCTGCCGATCACCGTCCGCGTGCCCTACGGCGGCGGGATCGGCGGCGTCGAGCACCACAGCGACTCCTCCGAGGCCTACTACATGGCGACCCCGGGTCTCCACGTCGTCACGCCCGCCACGGTCGAGGACGCCTACGGGATGCTGCGGGCCGCGATCGCCTCCGACGACCCCGTGGTCTTCCTGGAGCCCAAGCGGCTGTACTGGTCGAAGGCGCAGTGGTCGCCGGAGGCCCCCACGGCCGTCGAGCCGATCGGCCGCGCCGTCGTGCGGCGCCCCGGCCGCAGTGCCACGCTCATCACCTACGGGCCCTCCGTGCCCGTCTGCATGGAGGCCGCCGAGGCGGCCGAGGCCGAGGGGTGGGACCTGGAGGTCGTGGACCTGCGCTCGCTGGTTCCGTTCGACGACGAGACGGTCTGCGCCTCCGTTCGGCGGACGGGCCGTGCGGTCGTCGTCCACGAGTCCACCGGCTTCGGCGGTCCCGGCGGCGAGATCGCCGCGCGGGTGACCGAGCGCTGCTTCCACCATCTGGAGGCGCCCGTGCTGCGGGTCGCCGGGTTCGACATCCCGTATCCGCCGCCGATGCTGGAGCGTCACCACCTCCCGGGCGTGGACCGGGTGCTCGACGCGGTGGCACGGCTGCAGTGGGAGGCGCAGAGCTGATGGCGCAGGTGCTCGAATTCAGGCTGCCCGACCTCGGTGAGGGACTGACCGAGGCGGAGATCGTGCGCTGGCTGGTGTCCGTGGGCGACGTCGTGGCGATCGACCAGCCCGTCGTCGAGGTGGAGACGGCCAAGGCGATGGTCGAGGTGCCGTGCCCGTACGGAGGCGTCGTCACCGCGCGCTTCGGCGAGGAGGGCACCGAGCTGCCCGTGGGCGCGCCGCTGCTGACCGTCGCGGTGGGGACGATGGACGCGGACACCGCGGGCATCGCGGGTTCCGGTGGCGCTGCCGGATCGGCCGCCGACACCGAGGGCACCGGCACGGAGACCTCCGGGAACGTGCTGGTCGGGTACGGGACCGGGGCCCCGACGGCCCGCCGACGACGCATCCGGCCCGCCACGGGCACACCATCCGCCGGTGGCGCCGGCCGCATCTCGCGCAACGCGCCCGCTGCCGCCCTCCGGCAGGGGGACGCGGCGGTGGCCACGGGGACCGGCCCCGCCCTTGGCACGTCGGCGAACAAGGCTGCTGCCGAGCGGGCGCCGCAGGACGGCCCCGTCGCCGTCATCTCGCCGCTCGTGCGCAGGCTCGCCCGTGAGCACGGTCTCGACCTGCGACACCTCGCCGGATCCGGCCCCGACGGGCTCATCCTGCGGGCCGACGTCGAGCGGGCCGTGAGCGCCGCCGACACGCAGCTCCAGGCTCCGGCCGCACCGCAGCCCGTGGCCTCGCGGACCGAGGCGTTCCGGCCCTCGGCGTCGGCACAGGGCGAGCGCGTTCCGCTGCGGGGAGTGCGCGGAGCCGTGGCCGACAAGCTCTCGCGCAGCCGGCGCGAGATCCCCGACGCCACCTGCTGGGTCGACGCGGACGCCACCGAGCTCATGGCCGCCCGTGTGGCGATGAACGCGGCGGGTGGAGAGAAGATCTCTCTCCTCGCGCTTCTCGCCCGAATCTGCACGGCCGCGCTCGCGCGGTACCCCGAGCTCAACTCCACTGTGGACACGGAGGCCCGCGAGATCGTGCGGCTCCCCGAGGTGCATCTCGGTTTCGCGGCACAGACCGAGCGGGGTCTGGTCGTGCCCGTCGTCAAGGACGCGCACACCAGGTCGGCGGAGTCGCTCACCGCGGAGTTCGCGCGGCTGACGGAGGCGGCGAGGCAGGGGACGCTGACTCCGGCGGACCTGACGGGCGGCACGTTCACGCTGAACAACTACGGGGTCTTCGGGGTCGACGGCTCCACCCCGATCATCAATCATCCGGAGGCCGCCATGCTCGGCGTGGGCCGGATCGTGCCGAAGCCGTGGGTGCACGAGGGCGAGCTGGCGGTACGTCAGGTGGTCCAGTTGTCGCTGACCTTCGACCACCGGGTCTGCGACGGCGGCACCGCCGGCGGATTCCTGCGCTACGTCGCCGACTGCGTGGAGCACCCGTCGGTCCTGCTGCGCACCCTGTAGGACATCCCGGCACACCGCCGGGGACGCGCGCACCCTGTAGGGCACCCCGGCACACAGCCGGGACACCGCCGGCAGACAGCCGCGACACCCGCGGGCACGCCCCGGACCGAGATCCGACCGGAGATCGGGACGGGGCTCCCCGCCTGCCACGATCCGGCCCATACTGCATGGGTGACCGCGAAGACCGCGTACGACGCCATCGTGCTCGCCGGAGGCGCCGCGAAGCGCCTGGGCGGAGCCGACAAGCCCGCGGTGAGCGTGGGCGGGCGGGCCCTGCTCGACCGGGTCCTCGGCGTGTGCCGGGACGCCGGGCGCACCGTCGTCGTCGGCGGACGCCGCCCCACCGCCCGCCCCGTCGTCTGGGCCCGCGAGGAGCCACCGGGCGGCGGGCCGCTCGCCGCGCTCGACGCCGGAGTCCGGCAGTGCGACGCACCGGCGGTGCTCGTGCTCTCCGCCGATCTGCCGTTCCTCGGGCCGACGACCGTGCGGCGCCTGCTCTCGGCGCTCGACGAGAGCGACCGGGAGGCGGCACTGCTGACCGACGCCGACGGCCGCGACCAGCCTCTCGTTGCCGCCTACCGCACCGAGCCGCTCCGACGTGAACTCGCTCTCCTCGCGACCGAACACGGCACCCTTTCCGGACTGCCGCTGCGTCTTCTGGCACAGGAACTGGACCTCGCCCGGGTTGGGACCGACCCTCTCGCCTCCTTCGACTGCGACACCTGGGAGGACGTTTCCGCTGCCCGGGCCCGTATCAGGGAGCATGGCTACGTGCTGGATGAATGGATCACCGCAGTCAAGGACGAACTCGGCGTCGAACTCGACGTCGACACCCGTGTCCTGCTCGACCTCGCCCGCGATGCCGCGCACGGAGTCGCCCGCCCCGCCGCGCCGCTGACCACCTTCCTGGTGGGTTACGCGGCCGCCCGGGCAGGCGGCGGACCGGAGGCCGTGGCCGAGGCCGCCCGCAAGGCCGTCGCTCTCGCGACCCGCTGGGCGGAGGAGACCGAGCAGGCCGCCGGGCCCGCACCCGGGGCGGCCGGGACCACCCCCGCCGCTTCCGGGACCGAACGCGGCGCCGGCGGTACCGGCGCCTCCGACGACCCACGCAAGAACGGCGAGGCCGAAGCCGGATGACCGGCCACGACGACACATCGGGCCGCCCCGGCGCCGGACCTGCCCACGAGGACTCGCCTCCCGGCGGGCGGCGGCAGGAGCGCGTCCACGACGCTCCCCGCGCCGCCCCGCGCCCACAGGAGCTGGCCCCCGAGGGCGACCTCGACGGAGTGGACGAAGCCCTCGCCCTCGTCGGCCCGCGTGACCGGCAGCCCGGCCGTGCGGCTCCCGGCGCTGCCGCTCCCGGGCGCCACCGCGCCACCTCCTGGCCCGAGGCACGTTCCCTCGCCGCCCGTATCGGACGCGCTTCCGCCCCGCGGACGCGGAGCGCGGCCCTCGGCGATGCGCTGGGACAGGTCATCGCCGAGCCGCTCGTGGCGCTGTGCGACCTCCCGTCCTTCGACACCTCCGCCATGGACGGCTGGGCGGTCGCCGGCCCCGGGCCCTGGCGCCTGGACACGGAGGCGTCCGTCCTCGCCGGGCACGGCGAGGCGCGGCCCCTCCCCGACGGCACGGCGGTACGCATCGCCACCGGCGCACGGGTGCCGCCCGGCACGACCGCCGTCATCCGCAGCGAGCACGCCCGTGCCGGTTCGGCCCCGCAGCAGCTGCACACCGAGCGTGAGGTCGTCCCGGGCCAGGACATCCGGCCGCGCGGCCAGGAGTGCCGAACGGGCGACCAGCTCCTGCCCTCCGGCTCCCAGGTGACCCCGGCCGTCCTGGGGCTGGCCGCGGCCGCCGGTTACGACCACCTCGTGACCGCCGCCCGGCCGCGTGTCGAGGTCCTGGTGCTCGGCGACGAACTGCTCAGCTCCGGGCTCCCCCACGACGGCCTCATCCGTGACGCACTCGGCCCGATGATCGGTCCCTGGCTGGCGTCGCTGGGGGCCGAAGTCGTCGCGACCCGGCGGATCGGCGACGACGCCGAGGCCCTGCACCGTGCCGTCACGACCTCCGACGCCGACCTGCTGATCACCACCGGCGGTACGGCGGCGGGGCCCGTCGACCACGTCCACCCGGTGCTGCGCAAGGCGGGCGCCGAGCTGCTGGTCGACGGAGTCGCCGTACGGCCCGGCCACCCCATGCTGCTCGCCCGGCTCGCTCCCGGCCGTCATCTGGTGGGCCTGCCCGGCAATCCCCTGGCCGCCGTCTCGGGTCTGCTCACGCTCGGCGAGCCGCTGCTGCGCGGACTCTGCGGGCGACCGCCCGCGGTTCCGTACAGCCTGCCCGTTCGGGATGCGGTGCACGGCCACCCGCACGACACCCGGCTCGTGCCGTTCGTGCACGGCGAGGATCTGCTCGTGCCGCTCCACTACAACGGTCCGGCGATGCTGCGGGGCATCGCGGCCGCCGACGGTCTGGCCGTGGTCCCGCCCGGTGGGGCACAAGCCGGTGACGAGCTGGAAGTCCTCGACCTGCCCTGGGCCGCCTGGACGCCGCCGACCGCCGAGGGAGGACGTTTCACGTGAAACTTCCCGGCCACGACGCCATGGCCCGGAATGCGGACGAACAGCTGATCACGAGCCGGGTGAAGCTTCCCCGACGGGTCGTCGAGCGTCCGATGCAGCAGGTCAGCAAGCGCCTGCTGATGGCCCTGATGGTGCTCGTCATCACGGTGCTGCTCGTCTGGAGCGACCGTCACGGTTACCACGACAACGCCGACGATTCCGTCGACTTCCTCGACTGTGTCTACTACGCGACCGTCACCCTCTCCACCACGGGGTACGGCGACATCGTTCCCTACAGCGACGCGGCCCGGCTCACGAACGTGCTGCTGGTGACCCCGCTGCGTGTGCTCTTTCTGATCATCCTGGTCGGCACCACCCTCGAGGTCCTCACCGAACGCACCCGGGAGGAGTGGCGACTGAACCGCTGGAGGTCCACCTTGCGCGAACACACCGTCATCGTCGGCTTCGGCACGAAGGGACGATCGGCGATGATGACGCTCTGCGCCACCGGGCTGCGGAAGGACCAGATCGTCGTCGTCGATCCGAGCAGCAAGGTGATCGAGGCGGCCAATGCCGAGGGCTTCGTCGGTGTGGTCGGCGACGCCACCCGCAGCGACGTGCTCATCAGGGCCGAGCTCCAGAAGGCCCGCCAGATCATCGTCGCCCCCCAGCGTGACGACACCGCCGTGCTGGTCACCCTGACGGCCCGCCAGCTCAACCGCGGTGCCAAGATCGTCGCCGCCGTCCGGGAGGAGGAGAACGCGCCGCTGCTGCGCCAGTCCGGCGCCGACGCGGTCATCACCAGCTCGGGCGCCGCCGGCCGGCTACTCGGCCTGTCCGTGCTCAGCCCCAGCGCCGGTACGGTCCTGGAGGACCTGATCCAGCAGGGCAGCGGCCTCGACCTCATCGAGCGGCCGGTGATAAAGGCCGAGGTGGGCCGCAACGTGCGGGAGACGGACGACCTGGTGGTCAGCGTGCTGCGGGGGCACAGGCTGATCGGCTACGACGACCCCGCGGCGAGCCCCCTGCAGCTCACCGACCGGCTCATCACCATCGTCCGCTCACAGAACGACCAGACGACCGGCGGCCGGGAGTAGCCTCGCGGCCATGTATGCGATCACGATTCCCGAACCCGGTGGTCCCGAGGCCCTGGTCTGGGCCGAGGTCCCCGACCCCGTACCCGGCGAGGGAGAAGTCCTCGTCGACGTCGTCGCCAGCGCCGTCAATCGCGCCGATCTGCTGCAACGGCAGGGCTTCTACGACCCGCCGCCCGGCTCCTCCCCCTACCCCGGCCTCGAGTGCGCGGGCCGGATCTCCGCGCTGGGACCCGGAGTTTCGGGCTGGGCCGTCGGCGACGAGGTCTGCGCGCTGCTCGCGGGCGGCGGATACGCCGAGAAAGTCGCCGTACCGGCAGGGCAGTTGCTGCCGGTCCCGTCCGGAGTGGATCTGGCGACGGCCGCGGCGCTGCCCGAGGTCACCGCGACCGTGTGGTCCAACGTCTTCATGATCGCCCACCTGCGGCCGGGCGAGACCCTGCTCGTCCACGGTGGCGCGAGCGGCATCGGGACGATGGCGATCCAGCTGGCCAAGGCCGTGGGCGCGCGGGTGGCGGTGACGGCGGGCAGCCCCGAAAAGCTGGCGCGCTGCGCGGAGTTGGGCGCCGACATCCTGATCGACTACCGCGAGCAGGACTTCGTCGAGGAGATCCGCAAGGCGACGGACGGCGCGGGTGCCGACGTCATTCTCGACATTGTCGGCGCCAAGTACCTGGACCGGAATGTCCGGGCGCTGGCGGTCAACGGCCGGCTCGCCGTCATCGGCCTCCAAGGCGGCGTGAAGGGCGAGCTGGACCTCCGCGCCCTGCTGGCCAAGCGGGCGGCGATCACCGCCACCTCACTGCGCGCCCGCCCGATGGGCGAGAAGGCGGCCATCATCGCGGCCGTGGCCGAGCACGTCTGGCCGCTGATCGCAGCCGGTCGGGTACGCGCGGTCGTGGACCGCCATGTGCCGCTGCCGGACGCCGCCGAGGCCCACCGGGCGCTGGAGTCCGGTGACCATGTGGGCAAGGTGCTGCTGATCGCGCCCGAGAAGCCCTGAGGGGCGTACGCCACGCCGAAGGCCCGGCCCACCGAGCGGTGGGCCGGGCCTTTCGCTGTCCGGCCATGAAGCCGTGCCTGGTGACGGCCGTGCCCGGCTGCGCCGATCCTGGTTACAGATACGGGCCGGAGCGGATCGCTCCGTGCTGCCCGCCCTCGTCGTCGTCGTGCGGGGCGCCGGGCGGCAGGGCGCGGCGCATCTGCTCCAACTGAGCCCTTGCGGCCATCTGCTGGGCGAACAGCGCCGTCTGGATACCGTGGAAGAGGCCCTCCAGCCAGCCGACCAACTGAGCCTGGGCGATGCGCAGTTCTGCCTCGGAGGGAATCGCGTCGTCGGTGAACGGGAGGGACAGGCGCTCCAGTTCCTCGACGAGCTCGGGCGCGAGGCCGTCCTCGAGCTCCTTGACCGAACCGCGGTGGATCTCCTTGAGCCGGACGCGGCTGGCCTCGTCGAGAGGCGCCGCCCGCACTTCCTCCAGAAGCTGCTTGATCATGCTGCCGATGCGCATGACCTTCGCAGGCTGTTCGACCATCTCCGTCACCGGGACCTCGCGCGACTCGTCGTCACCGTCACCGCCGCCGAGCGCCATCCCGTCCTGTCCCACCACGAGGACGTGGGGGCTCTCCTGCGACCGTTCATTCCTCGGCATCTCCATGCCGCCATTCTCTCGTACATGGGCGTCACCACACGGTGTGCCCCCGCAGGAAGGTGATCCACCCTCCTGCGGGGGCACGAAATCGCAGCGCACGGCTGCGGCCGGGTCCTCTCAGGTCGCCTCGCGGCGGGCGAGCGCCCCGCGGGAGCGGGTGACCAGGGCCGCCAGCAGGGCCGCCCCCACCGGCACGGCGACCAGCAGCGTGGCCAGCGTCTCCCACGGCACCACGATCGGCACGTACGGCAGCTCGCCCGCGCCCCAGCCGTTGTCGAGGGCCTCCTGGTACCAGCCCATCTGCTGACGCTTCTCGGTCAGCCGCAGGCCGACGGCCGGCAGGACTCCCGCCGCCGATCCCAGCACCACGCCCATCGCGGCGACCACGCCGCACTGGAACCCGCTGAGCGTCCGGCGGACCCGCGGCGGGGCGCCGACGGCGGCCAGCGTCTTCAAATCGGCCTCCGCGTCGGCCTGCGCCAGGCCCGTGGCGATACCCGCCGCACCGATGGTGATCAGTCCGGCGAAGACGGTCAGCGCCAGCAGCACGATGCTGTTCTCGCTGGTGTAGCCCTCCTCGACGTGCAGGCTGATGTCCGCGCCCGTCCTGTCGAGCTCGTCGTCGAGCTTCTGACGCTGCTCGGTGGTGGGCATCTCCTCGGTGGAGAAGTAGGCGCCGATCGGGACCGTGTCGAAGCCGGCCTTCCTGGCCGCCGCCGGCGGCACGACGAGCCTGACGCCGTACGCCTCCGGCGTGCCGGCGACCTGGTGGACGGGCAGGCTCTTGATCTTTCCGGGAGCCTCCTTGCCCTGCTCCATGGCCCTGTCGGCGGCCTCGATGTCGGTGATCAGCCGGATGTCGACCGAGCCCCGGGCGTTGACGTTGCGCTTGTCGAAGGAGACCGCCCGTCCGGCGGCCAGGGCCTTCTCGGCGGCCGGGTCCTCGATGCCGAGCACCTTGAGCAGCTTCTCGTCGCCGACGAGAAGCCCGCCGTCGGTCGGCACCCCGTAGCCGTCACGTTCCTGGCAGCGCCAGTCGTCGGCGAGCTTGCGGCGTTCGGCCTTGCTGAACTTCTCGGCCGGATCCTCGTCGGGCTTGGCGGCGTCCGTCGCCCACAGGGGGCATTCGTGGGCCTTGGGCACGATCACTTCGTAGCGGCCGCAGCCCTCCCGCGGCTCGTACATCGAGCAGTTCTTCTTGCCGACGGCGATGCGGTCCACATCGGCCCGCACATCGACGGGCAGCAGCTTCTGCACCGTGGCGCGCACGCCCGGCACGTCGCGCCCGCCCGCCTCGTCTATCGTCACCGAGACAGCTCCGTACGGCAGTTGCGCCTGGTACTCGGCCCTGCGCTGGGTGTCGTCGCTCGCCGCGTACGTCGCCACGGCCACGGTGCCGGCCACCGCGGCGAGCACCGCGGCGACAGCGGGAGCCGTACGGCCCCGGTTGCGCACGGCGTCGCGCAGCGCGAGCCGTGGAGAGAGCGGCAGCAGACGGCCGGTCCGGCCGAACAGGCCGACCAGAGCCGGGGTCAGCGCGACCACACCCAGCTCGGCCAGGGCGCTGCCGCCCGCCACCACGACGAACTGGTCCGTCATCGTGGACCCGTACAGCGCGATGGAGGCACCGAGGGCGACCGCGACCAGGCCGATGACCGGCAGCACACGGCTGCTCCTGCGCACACCGCGGCGGCCGGTGAGGGAGGCGAGGACGGACTGCCGGGACGCCGTGATCGCGGGGACGATCGCGGCCAGCAGACCGGTCAGCACGGCCAGCAGGGCGATCGCCAGGAGTTCCAGGGGCCGTATGTCGAAGCTGCCGAAGCGCTGGCCCATGTAGTCCTCCAGCACCGGCTGGAGGGTGAAGGTCAGGATGAGGCCGAGCAGGGTGCCCACGACGGCCGCGGCGACGCCGATCACCAGACCGCCCGCGAGGACGATGGCCCGGATGTGGCGGCGGTCGCCGCCGTTGGCCCCCACGAGACCCAGCTGACGGCGCGAGCGGCGCGCGCCCACGGCGAACGCGGGCCCGGCGAGCAGGCAGATCTCCAGCATGGCCAGACCGACGACCGTGCCCACGGCGGCGAGCGCGGCGGCCTTGGCGGCGGTGCTCTCCTCGTAGTTGCCCCAGTCCTCCTTCTGGAACAGCGGCACCTCGGAGTCGGCGGGCGGGTTCAGGGCCACCGCACGAGAAAGAACCGTCACACCCTTGGCGTTGATCTCCTGGACCGTGTTCCACGTGAAACCACCGGGCACGGTGACGAGAAGGCTCGTGCCGGCCGAGGGCCCCGGCAGCCCGGCGGCCTCCAGAGCCTTGGCGAGCGGGGCGATCAGGGCGCCGGGAAGGGCGTTGACCTGGTCGGTGTCCAGTTCGTCGGGGAGCTCGTACGCACCGACGATCGTGTACGCGCGGTCGAAGCCGCGCGCGGTCAGCTTCGAGCCGACCTTCAGGCCGCTGCTCTCGAGGAAGTGCGTGGTGGCGGCGACCTCGTCGGACTTCTGCGGCAGCCTGCCGGTGACGACCGGCATGATGCCCCGGGCCATCGGGTCGGAGGCCTTCAGCTCACGGATCTCCGTCGGCAGCAGACCGTGGGTCGTACGGAGCTTGGCGTAACCGGTCGTGTCCGTCAGCGTCTTGGCGCCCGCGGGCAGAGCCTTGGCGATGTCCGTGCTGCCCTCGGGAAACGGCTTGTCGTCGAAGTCCTCGGCCGGAGCGTAGTTGTTGCCGTCCGGGGCCTGGAGGATCGGGACGCCGCCCATGCCGGGATCGGAGAGCCGCGCGTCCGCGGCGCCGATCCGGCGCGCCAGACTCTGCTCGGTCGACAACTCGGCGCTGCGCACGGTCAGATCGGCGGCGCTCACCCCGAGGATGGGCAGCGCGATCATCGCGAGAACCAGGAAGCTGCGCCCCTTGGAGCGCCAGGCGTCGCGGCGCGCGATACGGATCGCGGCCCGCCAGGAGTGGTACCAGGTCGTCACAGCTCGGCCGCCTGGCCAGAGAGCAGCGAGTCCGCCTCGCTGCGGACCGTCTGGTCGACGACCGCGCCGTCCCGCAGGAACACGACCCGGTCGGCCCATGCGGCGAACCGCGGCTCGTGGGTGACCAGGATGCCGGCTGCGCCGGCGTCGCAGCGCGCCCGCAGCAGCGCCAGCACGGACTCTCCGGTCTCGGAGTCGAGGGCGCCGGTGGGCTCGTCGGCGAGCACGAGCCGGCGCTCGCCGACGAGGGCGCGGGCTATGGCGACGCGCTGCTGCTGACCGCCGGACATCTCGTCGGGGAAGCGGTCGGCGAGGTGGCCGAGCTCCATCTCCGCCAGGGCCGCGAGTGCTTCGGTGCGGGCCTTGCGGGCCGAGGTGCCGTCGAGTTCACGCGGCAGGGCGACGTTCTCGGCAGCGGTGAGGGCGGGAATGAGGTTGTAGTCCTGGAAGACGTACCCGATGCTGCGGCGGCGCAGGGCGGCGAGCGTCTTGCGGTCCGCGGTGGTGATGTCGGTGTTCTCGACGATCACCCGTCCCGACGTCGGGACGTCGAGCCCGCCCGCGATGGTGAGGAGCGTGGACTTGCCGGATCCCGACGGGCCCATGACGGCGACGAGTTCACCGGGGAAGACGTCGAGGTTGATGCCGCGCAGGGCGTGCACCTCGGTGGCTCCGCTGCCGTGGACGCGCGTCAGCTGCTGGAGTTGCAGCACGGGATGCTGCGACGGAAGTGGCTGTGGTGACTGGTGTTGGGACATGGATGGTTTCCCCCTTGAGCGGGTGAGTACACACGGGCGGTGTACGAGAGGTCGAAAGGGGCCTCGGGAGGCCGGAGGGCGGCCGGGGCGGACGCCCGGGGCATACGGGGTGCCGCGTGCCCGTCGAAGAAGCCGTAGCGGGTCCTACGCCGGTCCGGTGCGCCGGCCCGAGGCCGACGTCCGGTCCGGCGCGGGCGACGGCGCAGGAGGCGCGACCGGCGGCGGGGCCTGCCGGGCCGCCGCGGAGAGCCTGGTGAGCCTCATCTCGCAGTGGTCGAGCCAGCGGGCTTCCGCCTCGGTCTGGAAGATCAGCTGTTCCAGCACCAGCAGCCAGGCCACATCGTCGCGTTCCTGGGAGCCACCGCTCTCGATCGCGGCCAGCGCCTGCGCCTTGAGCCGGGTGTAGTCCTGCATCGCCTTCACGGAGTGACGGCGCTGGGACTGGATCACGGAGCGGATGTCCACGCCGGGCGTCCCGACCGCCATGGCGAGCTTGATGGCGAGTTCGTCACGGGGCGGACTGCTGCGGTCCACGGGCGCCGCGAACCACTGCCTGAGCTCGGCGCGGCCCTTGTCGGTGATGACGTAGAGCGTGTGGCCCGCCTCGTCCTCGCCGTCCTGGACGACCATGCCGTCGCGTTCGAGGCGACCGAGGGTCGTGTAGACCTGGCCGACGTTCAGCGGCCAGGTGGCGCCCGTGCGCGACTCGAACTCGGAGCGGAGCTGGGAGCCGTAGCGCGGGCCGGTTTCCAGGAGGGCGAGAAGCCCGTGACGGATCGACATACTCGGTATGTATACCGGGTATGCCGCCGGGGGCCAACCGTCCCCGGAAGGACGTGCGGGGTCCGTCTTGAGGAGGACGGCTGTGTCAGCGGCGGCGCAGACGGATGCCGAGGAAGCCGATCCCGAGGCCCATCAGGGCCATGCCGACGCCCAGCGACAGCGGTGAGATCTGGTGCGCGACCGGCGTGGGGGCGGAATGAGGTCCCTGGTCACCGGCCTCGGCCGGTGACCGGTGCGGCGGCGCGGGCGACCCTGCGCCTGCTGATCCGGCGTCCTCGTCCCCCCGGGGCGCCTCGTCATCCGCAGAAGGGGGATGGTCCCCCGCGTCTGCCGTTCGGGGCGCCTGCCCCGGGGCGGAGAGGGACGGCGCCGCCGAGCGGGAGGGCTGCGGTGAGCGCCGCGCGGACTCGGAGGCGGAGGCGGCGGGGGAGGTGGCGCTGCGCGCGGGGTCCACGGACGGGCTCGCGCTCCCGCTCCCCGTCGGCTGCGGCCGTCCGGGCCGCGGCCGGCCCTGGCCCGCCTGCCGGCCGGCGAACGAGGTCGAGGGTGTGGGCGACGGCTTCACGACGGGCCGGGGCATCGGGGGCCCGGACGGCTCGGCGTGCGCGGCCGGTGCGAGGGGAAGGGCCGTCAGCGCGAGCGATGCGACGGTGATCGCGCACCGGGCGCGGAGTTGTGGAATCACCGGAGGGCCTCCCGTGACGGGGCACCGAGTCGCCGAACTGATCGAGAACGGACTCAGCGTCACATGGAGGATCAGATCCGGCATCTCGGGCGCTCGGGCCCGGGCAGCGCCTCCGGCGGGGAGCTTGCGCGCAACGGCCGAGGCCCGGTACACGGATGGTGTACCGGGCCTCGGCCGAACGGCGTACCGCCGGGCCGCTCCGCACTGGCCCCCTGGGGGACTAGTCGGCGCGACCGGTGGACACCTCGAGCATGAACGTCGTGTTCTTCTCGGAGATCTCCGTGTCCGCCAGCGGGAACTGCGAGAGGACGATGTCCTCGCCCCACTGCGCGTTGGCGACTTCCTTGATGTTGAGCTTCCAGCCCATCGTGTCCGCGCATTCCTTCACGGACAGGACGTCCTTGTAGACGAAGTTCGGCGCCTGGACCTTCGACGGGTCGTCGTAGCCCTCCTGCGCGTTCGAGCACTTCGTCTTGTCGATCGTGCGGTTGCGCTCGGGGCCCTTGTAACTCGCGTCCTGCGACGCGCTCGTCGACGGGTCGCCACCCCCGCCCGCCTCCGTCCCCGAGCCGTCGCCGTTCAGCGCGATCGCCGTGACCAGGCCGCCGACGGCGAGGAGCGCCACCGCGACGGCGCCCACGATCACGGGCATGTTCCGCTTGCCGCCGCCGCCCGACGCGGGCGCCGATGCCGGGGACATGGTGTACGGCGGCGGCGTGGAGGCCGCCGGGGGCTGCGTCTGGTACGCCGGGGCCGGGTAGCCGTAGTGCGGCGTGGGCGCCGGGGCCGGGGTGGGCGGACCGTACGGGCCCTGCTGGTACGGCGTCTGGACGCTCTGCGGGGCGGGCGTCGCCTGGTCCAGCGGCGGGAAGACGGCGGAGCCGACCCCCGAGCCGCTGTTCGCCGGTGCGCCGCCGATGATCACGGGGGCGCCGGTCAGTCCGGCGCCCGCGACCCGGGCGCACTCGTCGCGCATCGCGGCCGCGCTCGGGAAACGCTCGTTCGGGTTCTTCTTCAGCGCCCGGGCGACCAGTGCGTCCATCGCCGGGGTGAGGGAGCGGTTGATCGTCGACGGGGCGACGGGCTCCTCCTGGACGTGCGCGTACGCGATGGCGAGCGGCGAGTCCGCGTCGAAGGGCAGCCGTCCGGTCAGCAGCTGGAAGAGCATGATGCCGACCGAGTACAGGTCGGAGCGGGCGTCCACGCCGCGGCCCAGGGCCTGCTCGGGCGACAAGTATTGGGGAGTGCCGACGACCATGCCGGTCTGCGTCATGGAGGTGACGCCCGACTGCATGGCGCGGGCGATGCCGAAGTCCATGACCTTGACCACACCGCGCTTGGTCATCATCACGTTGCCCGGCTTGATGTCGCGGTGGACCAGGCCCATCTCGTGGCTGGTCTCCAGCGCGGCCAGCACGTCGGCGGTGACCTTGAGCGCCTTGTCGGCGGGCATCGCCCCGTACTGCTGGATGTCCGCGGCGAGGACCGAGCCGAGCGGCTGGCCCTCGACGTACTCCATGACGATGTAGGGCATGAGCGAGCCGTCCAGCTCGTCCTCGCCCGTGTCGAACACCGAGACGATGTTGGTGTGGGACAGCTTGGCGACGGCCTGCGCCTCGCGGCGGAAGCGCTCGCGGAAGGACTGCTCCCGGCCGAGCTCCGTGTGGAGCGTCTTGATCGCGACCTGGCGGTCCAGCGCGGAGTCGTACGCCAGATATACGGACGCCATGCCGCCTTCGCCGAGCAGGTCGCGAAGCTGGTACCGGCCGCCCGCTACGGAACCGCCCGCATAGCGGCCCTGTGCGCCGTCCTGGCTCATCTCGTGCTTCCCCCTGTGCGCGCGGTGGCCGCGGCTGATCCGGATTTACGGGCCAAGTCTGCCCCAGGGCACCGACACGTCAAGCCGGGTGCCCGTTCCGTGACCGTACGCACAAGAAGCGTCTCGGAAGCGTTACAGGAACAGCATGGAATTTGCGCGGGCCGGTGGACTGCGGCTTTGATGGCCGGTCTCCTTCGAAACCGGCCTGTCGTCCGAAGGCTGTAGCGTGGCGTGGCACAAGCACCCTGAGGACAGCGGCCCCGCACGCACCACGCAAGCGGACAGATACGACGGCGAGGACTGATGGCACCCGAACCCGAAGCAGACGGCGGCGGAGTGCCGGAGTCGGCGGAAGCCTGGGGCGTCGGCGGACTGGTCGGTGACGGCCGCTACCGGCTGACGCACCGTCTCGGCCGCGGTGGCATGGCCGAGGTGTTCGCGGCGGAGGACGTACGGCTCGGCCGTACCGTCGCCGTCAAGCTGCTGCGCGCCGATCTCGCCGAGGACCCTGTCTCCAAGGCCCGGTTCACGCGCGAGGCGCAGTCGGTCGCCGGCCTCAACCACCATGCCGTGGTGGCGGTCTACGACTCCGGCGAGGACGTCGTCGGCAGCCAGACCGTCCCCTACATCGTGATGGAGCTCGTCGAGGGCCGCACGATCCGCGATCTGCTGGTCAACGCCGAAGCCCCGCCGCCCGAGCAGGCGTTGATCATCGTCTCCGGCGTTCTGGAGGCCCTCGCCTACTCGCACCAGCACGGCATCGTGCACCGCGACATCAAGCCCGCCAACGTCATCATCACCAACTCCGGTGCGGTGAAGGTGATGGACTTCGGCATCGCCCGCGCCCTGCACGGCGCGCAGTCGACGATGACTCAGACCGGCATGGTCATGGGCACGCCGCAGTACCTCTCCCCCGAGCAGGCGCTGGGCAAGGCCGTCGACCACCGTTCCGACCTGTACGCCACGGGCTGCCTGCTCTATGAACTGCTCGCGCTGCGGCCCCCGTTCACCGGTGAGACGCCGCTCTCGGTCGTCTACCAGCACGTGCAGGACATCCCCGTCCCGCCGTCCCAGGTCCTGGACGCGGTGCCGCCGGAGCTCGACGGCCTGGTGATGCGCTCGCTCGCGAAGGACCCGGACGACCGATTCCAGAGCTCCGAGGAGATGCGCGGACTCGTCCAGTACGCGCTGCAGATGCTCCAGCAGCAGGGCGGCCACACGGGCGTCTGGAACACCGGCCCGGTCGACCTGTACGACCCCGGGAGCACCCCGCCCGGCGGCATGACGGGACCGACCGCGGTGCACCCGGTGCACGGCGAGACCTCCCAGGGCCCGATGTTGCCGCCGCCGAACCCGCACGACGGCGGCTACGACGGCATGCACCACGGGCGCGGCGGCCGCGGCAAGGTGTGGCTGCTGGCCGCGCTCGCGGTCGTCGCGGTGGTCGCCGGCATCGCGTTCGCGTTCAACAAGGCGAACGACTCCAACAAGAACCCCGACACCACGCCGTCGGTCTCGCAGACGCCGTCCACGCCGGACGAGACACCGACGCCGTCCGACGAGGAGACGGAACCCACCGAGGACCCGGGCACCACGACCGGGGGCAACGAGCAGCCGTCCTGGACGCCGTCCGACCTCCCGTCGTACACGCCGAGCACCCCGCAGACACCCTCCGGCGACCCGACGACCAGTGCCCCGACCGACGACCCGACGGACGATCCCACCAACGACCCGACGGACGACCCGACCGACGTCCCGACGGACCCGACGGACGTCCCCACCGACCCGGCGGGCGGCACCGACGGCGGGAACGGGGACACCGCCGGCAACGAAGGCGGCTGAGAGACCGCCGCACGCGGGGGGTCATCCGGCGAAGGCGTCGCACACCGCCTCGTACTCCCGCGTCCACCAGACCGCCAGGGCCGACGCCGCAGGAAACTGCGGGTCGGCCCTTCGGTCGTGGAGCTGATAGCGCCAGCGCAGTATCCAGAAGTCGTTGAGCCGCTCCCACCACACCCGGTGCACCGCCGCGGCCAGTTCCGCCGGGTCCGCGTCCGCCGCGCGCCGGTAGGCCCGCGCGTACGCCCGCACCTTCGCCAGCTCCAGCTGTCCGGCGGGCTGGACGAAGAAGATCGCGGCGGCCCGTACCGCCTCCTCGGCCCGCGGCTGGACGCCGAGGCGGTCCCAGTCGACGATCGCGGCTGGCTCGGCGCCCCGGTACAGCAGGTTCAGCGGGTGGAAGTCGCCGTGGACCCAGCCGCCACCGCCGCCCGGCGGCGGCCTGCGGCCCGCGTGCTGGGCCAGCAGAGCCCGCCGCTGGAGCAGCCGGTGCTCGGCCAGGGTGTCGAACGAGTCGCGCGGGCGGCTGCCGCGGGCCAGCTCCAGCAGCTCGTTGATGAGCGCGAACGTCTCCTCGGGGTCGGCGCTCTCGTACGCGGCGCTCCGGCTCGCCGCGCCGTCCATGACCTGGGCCAGGCAGGTGTGCACCAGACCCAGCAGAGCGCCGAGCCGGCGCGACTGGGCGGCGCTGAGCTGGGCGCCGTGGCGGTGCCGGCCGTCGACCCAGGGGTGCAGGGCGTAACAACGGCCGCCGATCACGGCCACCGTGCCCCCGTCGGCGTCCTCCAGGGGTGGCGCGACCGGGACGCCGAGCGCCTGGAGCCTGCGGGTGGCCTTGTGCTGGCGGACGATGGCGGCCTGGTCCCCGTCGAGGTGGTGCTTGAGGAAGTACGCGCCGCGCGTGGTGGAGAGGCGGTAGCCGCGATTGAGGAGGCCCTGGGTGACGGGACGGCAGGAGAGCGGTTCGCCCACGGTGTCGTAGCGGCGCAGAAGGGCGTCGACGGGGGGCGCAGCGATAGCAGATGAGCGCGGCACCCGCCAGATGTTAGATCACACTGCGTGTCGCGCCGGTGGCTGTTCGAGGTGGCCGAACGCATGCGCGATGACGGACTGCGGGGCGACGCGCAGTGGACGGGTCGAAACCGGCCGGTCGACGGCACGGTGTTCCGCGGTGGGCATGCCTTCCCCTCTCCGTCACCGGCGGCCCCGGGCGGCACGGCCACCCGATGTCAACCGGGAGGGGGCCGAAGTCCCGGCCGGGGGGACCCGGCGGATCAGCCCGAACGGGTGACACCCCGGGCCGTGCGCCGCGATGACGCATCGCCGCCGCGGACGGCCTCGAGGGCATGTGATGTTCTCGTTCTGCGAACGGACCTCGCGGCACACCTCCACGCCGCTTCCGTCCGGCAGCCGCACGTCGAGGACCGCCACGTCGGGAGCGGTGGCGGGGATCCTGACCAGGTCGTCTTCCGCCGTACCGGCCTCGCCCACGACTTCGGTGCCGGGTTCGGCCGAAAGTAGTTCCATGCCGCCGTGGCGCACGGCCACCGGGTCGGCGAGCAGGAATGTGGTGATTTCTCCTTCTTCGTGTGCCTGGGCGTCTCACATGTTGACTCTTCCCGTGCCTGGGGTGTGCGGGATAACGTGCCTTCGTTCCGGCGGTCCGCACGGCCCTGACCAGTGGCGTTCCCGCATTTCCTCGATTTACTTGGAAATCCAAGCAAAATCGCAGGTCAAATGGGGTTTCGCAGGAGTACTGCGCACTGGGTAACGTGCCTTTGACAGGACGTTCGCCGGGGCACCTGTCACGCCCGAATCCGGCCGCGTCGCACCCACCCCGTGCACCGGTCCGGACGCGGGCGAGCCGCACTGGCCACACCGGCGGACCCCGGGGGCCGGACCGACGGAGGAGCACGCACGTGACCGTGGAGAGCACTGCCGCGCGCAAACCGCGACGCAGCAGCAAGCGCGTCAGCGCCGCGAAGAAGCCACAGAGTTCCGAGCCCCAGCTCGTACAGCTGCTGACGCCCGAGGGTGAGCGCGTCCAGCACCCGGACTACGACATCGACCTGAGCGCCGAGGAACTGCGCGGGCTGTACCGCGACATGGTCCTCACGCGCCGGTTCGACGCCGAGGCCACCGCCCTGCAGCGCCAGGGCGAGCTGGGCCTGTGGGCCTCGCTGCTGGGCCAGGAGGCCGCCCAGATCGGTTCGGGACGCGCCCTGCGCGACGACGACTACGTCTTCCCGACCTACCGCGAGCACGGCGTCGCCTGGTGCCGCGGGGTCGACCCGACGAACCTGCTGGGCATGTTCCGCGGTGTGAACCACGGCGGCTGGGACCCGAACAGCAACAACTTCCACCTGTACACGATCGTCATCGGCTCGCAGACGCTGCACGCCACCGGCTACGCGATGGGCGTGGCCAAGGACGGCGCCGACTCGGCCGTGATCGCGTACTTCGGCGACGGCGCGTCCAGCCAGGGCGACGTGGCCGAGTCCTTCACCTTCTCCGCGGTCTACAACGCCCCGGTCGTGTTCTTCTGCCAGAACAACCAGTGGGCGATCTCCGAGCCGACCGAGCGCCAGACCCGCGTCCCGCTCTACCAGCGTGCGCAGGGCTACGGCTTCCCCGGCGTCCGCGTCGACGGCAACGACGTCCTCGCCTGCCTCGCGGTCACCCGCTCCGCGCTGGAGCGCGCCCGCCGAGGCGAGGGCCCGACCCTGGTCGAGGCGTTCACCTACCGCATGGGCGCCCACACCACCTCCGACGACCCGACCCGGTACCGGCACGACGAGGACCGCGCTGCCTGGGAGGCCAAGGACCCGATCCAGCGCCTGCGGACGTACCTCGAGAACGAGGGCCACGCCGACGCGGCCTTCTTCGCCGCTCTGGACGAGGAGAGCGACGTGCTCGCCAAGCGGGTGCGCGAGGCGGTACGGGCCATGCCCGACCCCGACGACATGGCGATGTTCGACCACGTGTACGCGGACGGGCACGCGCTCGTCGACGAGGAGCGCGCGCAGTTCGCCGCCTACCAGGCGTCGTTCGTCGAGGAGGGCAAGTAGTCATGGCGGTACAGAAGCTCCCGCTCGCGAAGGCGCTCAACGAGTCGCTGCGCAAGGCCCTGGAGACCGACCCCAAGGTCCTGATCATGGGCGAGGACGTCGGCAAGCTCGGCGGCGTCTTCCGCATCACCGACGGGCTGCAGAAGGACTTCGGCGAGGACCGGGTCATCGACACCCCGCTCGCCGAGTCCGGCATCGTCGGCACCGCGATCGGCTTGGCCCTGCGCGGCTACCGCCCGATCGTGGAGATCCAGTTCGACGGCTTCGTCTTCCCGGCGTACGACCAGATCGTCACCCAGCTCGCGAAGATGCACGCCCGCGCACTCGGCAAGATCAAGCTGCCCGTCGTCGTCCGTATCCCCTACGGCGGCGGCATCGGCGCGGTCGAGCACCACTCCGAGTCACCCGAGGCGCTCTTCGCGCACGTCGCGGGCCTCAAGGTGGTCTCCCCGTCCAACGCCTCCGACGCCTACTGGATGCTCCAGCAGGCCGTCCAGAGCGACGACCCGGTGATCTTCTTCGAGCCGAAGCGGCGCTACTGGGACAAGGGCGAGGTCGACACCGAGGCGATCCCCGGCCCGCTGCACACGGCGCGCGTCGCCCGGGCCGGCACCGACATCACCCTCGCCGCCTACGGCCCGATGGTGAAGGTCTGCGTCGAGGCCGCGGCCGCGGCGGCCGAGGAGGGCAAGTCGGTCGAGGTCCTCGACCTGCGCTCCATGTCCCCGATCGACTTCGACACGATCCAGACGTCCGTCGAGAAGACCGGCCGGCTGGTCGTGGTCCACGAGGCCCCCGTCTTCTACGGCTCCGGCGCGGAGATCGCCGCCCGTATCACCGAGCGGTGCTTCTTCCACCTGGAGGCCCCGGTGCTGAGGGTCGGCGGCTTCCACGCCCCGTACCCGCCGGCCCGCCTGGAGGAGGATTACCTTCCGGGACTGGACCGGGTGCTGGACGCCGTCGACCGCTCGCTCGCGTACTGAGGAGTGCCGTGACCATGACCGCAGACACCTCCCTGCGCTTCCGCGAGTTCAAGATGCCCGACGTGGGCGAGGGACTCACCGAGGCCGAGATCCTCAAGTGGTACGTCCAGCCAGGTGACAGCGTCACCGACGGCCAGGTCGTGTGCGAGGTCGAGACGGCGAAGGCGGCCGTCGAGCTGCCGATCCCGTACGACGGCGTCGTCCACGAGCTGCGTTTCGAGGAGGGCACGACCGTCGACGTCGGCACGTCGATCATCACGATCGACGTGGCTCCCGGGTCGGGGCCGGCCGAGGAGCCGCCCCCGGCGGCCACCGAGCCGTCGCTCGCCGCCGCCGAGCCGCAGCCCGAGCCGGAGCCGGAGGCCAAGCCGCAGGGCCGCCAGCCGGTCCTCGTGGGCTACGGCGTCGCCGAGTCGTCGACCAAGCGCCGTCCGCGCAAGGCGCCGGCCGGAGCCGTCCCCGAGCAGGCCGCCGCGGCCGCGATCCAGGCCGAGATGAACGGGGCCGCCCCGGCTCGCCCGCGTCCGCTCGCCAAGCCGCCGGTGCGCAAGCTCGCCAAGGACCTGGGCATCGACCTGGAGGCGGTCACGCCCACCGGCCCCGACGGGATCATCACCCGCGAGGACGTGCACGCCGCCGCGGCACCCGCACCGGCCGCCGCCCCCGAGCCGGTGGCGGCCGAGGCTCCGGCTCCCGTGTCCGTCGCCGCCGGCGCTCGTGAGACCCGTGTCCCGATCAAGGGCGTACGGAAGGCGACCGCTGCCGCGATGGTCGGCAGCGCCTTCACCGCGCCCCATGTCACCGAGTTCGTCACGCTCGACGTGACGCGCACGATGAAGCTGGTCGAAGAGCTGAAGGCCGACAAGGACATGGCGGGGCTGCGGGTCAACCCGCTGCTGCTGATCGCCAAGGCCCTGCTCGTCGCCATCAAGCGGAACCCGGGCATCAACGCGGCCTGGGACGAGGCCAACCAGGAGATCGTCCAGAAGCACTACGTCAACCTGGGCATCGCCGCGGCCACCCCGCGCGGTCTGATCGTGCCGAACATCAAGGACGCGCACGACAAGACCCTGCCGGAACTGGCCGAGGCGCTGGGCGAACTCGTGGCCACCGCGCGCGAGGGCAAGACCACCCCGGCGGCCATGCAGGGCGGCACCGTGACCATCACCAACGTCGGCGTCTTCGGCGTAGACACCGGCACGCCGATCCTGAACCCCGGCGAGTCCGCGATCCTCGCGGTCGGCGCGATCAAGCTCCAGCCGTGGGTCCACAAGGGGAAGGTGAAGCCTCGCCAGGTCACCACGCTCGCGCTCTCCTTCGACCACCGACTGGTCGACGGCGAACTGGGCTCCAAGGTCCTCGCCGACGTCGCGGCGATCCTGGAGAACCCGAAGCGGCTCATCACCTGGGCCTGACAGGCCTGTTCCACGTGAAACATCCCCGGTGAAGCCGCCGGGCACGGAAACCCCGTCCGTATCGCGGACGGGGTTTTCTGGTTGAAGTCTGTTGTATCTATGCTGTGTGCATGCCTGCCGCCTCCGCGCCCCCCGTCAGACAGCCCCCGGCCGCCGACCGCGTCTACACCCACATCAAGCAGGCCGTCCTCGACCGTCAGTACGAGGGCGGGACGCTCCTCACGGAGGGCGAGCTGGCCGAGGCCGTCGGCGTCTCCCGCACCCCCGTGCGCGAGGCACTCCTCAAGCTCGAGGTCGAAGGGCTCATCAAGCTCTACCCGAAGAAGGGCGCGCTGGTCCTCGCCGTCTCCGCGCAGGAGATCGCGGACGTCGTCGAAACCCGGCTGCTGGTGGAGGAGTTCGCCGTGCGCAAGGCCGTGCCCGCGCCCGCCGCGCTCATCGCCCGCCTCCAGGAGATCCTCGACGAGCAGCAGCGGCACGCCGCCGCCGGTGACCTCGCCGCCTTCGCCGTCAGCGACCGCTGCTTCCACGCCGAGATCGTCCGCCACGCGGGCAACGAGATCCTCTCCAAGCTCTACGACCAGCTGCGCGACCGCCAGTTGCGCATGGGCGTCGCGATCATGCAGGCACTCCCCGACCGGGTCACCAGGAACCACACCGAGCACGCCGAGATCCTCGAGAGGATCCGGGCCGGTGACGTGGACGGCGCCGCCGCGTGCGTGCGCGCCCACCTCGGCCGCGTCAAGGTGCTGGTGCGGGGTGAGGAACGGTGAGCGCGTCCTCCTGCGAGGCGTCCCTCCCCAGTGATCCCCCCGGCGGCCGACGGGCCGCCGCCGTCTGGGGCATCGGCGTCGCGGTCTACTTCGTCGCCGTCATCTTCCGTACGTCCCTGGGCGTCGCCGGACTCGACGCCGCCGACCGCTTCGACGTCAACGCCTCGGCCCTGTCGGCCTTCTCCATCCTGCAGCTGCTCGTCTACGCGGGCATGCAGATACCCGTCGGCCTGATGGTCGACCGGCTTGGCACCAAGAAGGTCCTCACCATCGGCGTGGTGCTGTTCACCGTCGGCCAGCTCGGGTTCGCCCTCTCGCCCTCGTACGGCATGGCGCTCGCGTCCCGCGTGCTGCTCGGCTGCGGCGACGCCATGACGTTCATCAGCGTGCTGCGCCTCGGCACCCGCTGGTTCCCCGCCCGGCGCGGTCCCCTCATCGCGCAGATCGCCGCGCTGTTCGGCATGGCGGGCAACCTGGTCTCCACCCTCGTCATCGCCCGCATGCTGCACGGCGTGGGCTGGACCGCCACCTTCGCCGGCAGCGCCGCGGCCGGCCTCGTCGTGCTCGTCCTGATGCTGCTCTTCCTCAAGGACCACCCCCAGGGCCACGAGCCGCCACCCGTCCGGCACGCGGGCGCCGGGTTCGTACGGCGCCAGATCGCCGCGTCCTGGCGCGAGCCGGGTACCCGGCTCGGCATGTGGGTGCACTTCACCACCCAGTTCCCCGCCATGGTGTTCCTGCTGCTGTGGGGGATGCCGTTCCTCGTGGAGGCGCAGGGTCTGACGCGTGAGAGCGCCGGCGCTCTGCTGACTCTTGTCGTGGCGTCCAATATGGTCGTCGGCCTCGTCTACGGGCAGATCATCGCGCGCCACCATGCGGCACGCACCCCCCTGGCGCTCGGCACCATAGGCGCCAGCGCCCTGCTCTGGGCGGCCACCCTCGTGTACCCCGGCGACACCGCCCCCCTGTGGCTGCTCATCACCCTGTGCACCGTGCTGGGCGCCTGCGGCCCCGCCTCGATGATCGGCTTCGACTTCGCGCGGCCCGCCAATCCGCCCGAACGTCAGGGGACGGCGTCCGGCATCGTCAACATGGGCGGTTTCGTCGCCTCGATGACCACGCTGCTCGCGGTGGGCGTGCTGCTGGACGCGACCGGGGACGACTACCGGATCGCGTTCTCGTCCGTCTTCGTGCTCCAGGCCCTGGGGGTCGCCCAGATCCTGCGGCTGCGGGCGCGCACGGTGCGGCGCGAGCGCGAGCGCCTGGTGGCGAGCCGGGTGGAGGCCGTGCACGTGCCGGTCTGACGGTCGCCCGCCACGGGCGACGGCGGGGGCGGGTGTGCCCGCCCCCCTGGCGCCTTGGTCAGGGCGTGACCGCGATGACGCGCAGGATCGCCTCAGCCGCCTCCGCGTCGCCGTCGACCTTGACCCGGTCCGCCACGGCCGCGGGCCGCACCCGGCCGCATGCCAGCCGGTAGAACGTCTCCCAGTCCGTCGTGAACGTCACCAGCGGGCCCAGCGACGGCGAACCGTCCACCGAGCCGCGCCCGTCGGCGTCCACCCGCACGGTCCGCAGGAACTCCACCGGGCCGCTCACGTCGAAGACCACGGCCGAATTCGGCGGCGTGCCCGCGTCCTTGGCCACCACCTTGGGCAGGGCCTCGAGCAGGCAGTCCCGCGTCACGTAGGCACCCGGCGAGTCCAGGTTGCCCGGCTTGCCGAGCGCCACGCGCAGGTCCTGCTCGTGCACCCACGTGTCGAACGCGCGCATGCGGTAGGCGAGTTCGAGGGTCTGCTCGGCCCCCAGCGGGGCCCGGACCGGAGTGTCGGGGGCGCGGTTCTCGTTGCGCAGCTGACGGGCCCGGCGGATCATCGTGTACTCGAGCTCGGCCGTCATCTCCGGGGAGGTGTGGTGCCGGCGCACATCGACCTGCATCTCCATGTAGCGCGCGAAATCGCTCCGCACGTGGTAGAGATCGCGCGGCAGCGAGTGGATCGGGCGCGGGTCGCCGAGCATCTCGCACTCCATGCCGATGACGTGCGACACGATGTCCCGCACCGACCAGGCCGGGCACGGCGTGGCGCGGTTCCACTCCCCCTCGGGGAGCGGCTGCACCAGCTCGGCTATCGACTCGACTGCGTGGGTCCAGGCATCGGCGTAGTTCTGGAGGCTGGGATGGACGGTCACGGGACCCCTCGGCGGTCGTACGCGGGCAAACTGGACTGGCGGCGGTCTGTGGGGGTCCGGGGGTGGCCCCCGGATGAGCACAGTACGCTGCCCGAAGGCACCCCGGCAGTGCTTTCGTGTGACGATCGTAGGCCCGAGTTGACAGCTCGAATGCCAGGACGGTGGTAGTGTGCGCGCCTCGCTCGTGCAGATCGCAGTAGACCCGGACGAATCGGTCGATTCCCGCAGGCGCCGCGTCGCCGCGCTGGTACGCGAGCAACGGGACGCCGACCTGGTGATCCTTCCCGAGCTCTGGCCCGTCGGCGCCTTCGCCTACCAGCAGTTCGAGGCGGAGGCCGAGACGCCGGCCGGGCCGACGTACGCGGCGATGGCCGGAGCCGCGCGCGACGCGGGCGTCTGGCTGCACGCCGGCTCGATCGTCGAGAGGGCCGGTGACGGCACGCTCTACAACACCGCACTCGTCATCGCGCCCGACGGCCGGCCGGCCGCCGCCTACCGCAAGATCCACCGTTTCGGCTTCGACAAGGGCGAGGCCGTGATGATGGGCGCCGGCGAGGAACTGGTGACCGTGTCCGTGCCCGGTGCGCTCACCCTCGGCCTCGCCACCTGCTACGACCTGCGCTTCCCCGAGCTGTTCCGCGGCCTCGTCGACGCCGGCGCCCAGGCGCTCGTCGTCCCGGCCGGCTGGCCGGCCCGCCGCCGCGAGCACTGGACCCTGCTGGCCCGCGCCCGCGCCGTCGAGAACCAGGCGTACGTGCTCGCCTGCGGGACCGCGGGCACGCACGCCGACGTCGAACAGGCCGGGCACAGCATCGTCGTCGACCCCTGGGGCGAGGTCCTCGCCGAGGCCGGCCCGGACGAGGAGGTGCTGACCGTGGACCTCGACCCGTCGAAGGTGGAGAAGACCCGGGAGCTCTTCCCGGCGCTCAAGGACCGCCGCCTGGGCCTGCCGGTCCCGCCGGGCCGGTCCGGGTAGCTCACCCCTCCTCCCGCTCCTTCTCCGCCATCCGGATCACGCACACCGCGACGGCGATGAGCAGCGCGGCGTCCGCGTCCTCCCGCACGACGTCCACGCCGTACGTGTCCCGCGGCGTCAGCCACCGCCGCGAGATGTGCGCCAGCAGTTCGCCCTCGTACTCGACGGCGAACTCCCGGTCCAGGATCCGCCCGCTGACGTCCAGCCCGGTGCCGTCAGAGAGCGTGACCCGGTAGTGGTTGCGCAGCAGCGACAGCCGCTTCCTGCGGATCGTGGCGAGCGCGGCCCCGTCCCGCTCGATCGTCATGGCGTCCCGCAGGCCGAGCAGCTTCTGCCGCAGCGTGACGAGCACGTACCCGCTCGGGTCCTTGAGCTCCAGCGTGTCCCGCAGCCGCAGCGCCTTTCCGTCCACGAGGAAGGCGTGCCGTCCGTGCTCGTCGTCGATCCAGTAGTCGTCGCCGATCGCGAAGATCTTGTCCCGCACCAGGTAGGTCATGGGCGCACGGATTCCCGAATGAACTGACCGGTATGCCGGATTAGCCTGGTGGTATGAGAGAGGAACTCAAGCACTGGTCCTCGGGGAACTGGCACGTCACAGAAGGGAAGGCCGACGATTTCATCGACGCCTGGACGGAATTCCTGGCGTGGACCAAGGGCGCCAACGAAGGCTTCGTGAAGGCCCGCCTCATCCGCGACCTGTCCGACCCGAACCACTTCGTGTCCTTCGCGGCATGGCGGAGCCCTGAGGCGACGTCCGAGTGGCAGGGCAAGCCCGAGTTCGCGGACCTCTTCGGGAAGTGCCGGGCACTGTGCGACGACATGACGAGCGGGATCTACGAGTCCACGGTGACGCTCTGACGGCGCCGCGGGGTCACGATCCGGCACCCGGGGGCGCACGGCCGTGATCCGGCGTTCGCACCCGGATGGCAAGCTTGAACCATGAACGATGCCGCCCCGGCGCCCACCCCCGCGCCCGCGCCCCGCCGTGCCCGTGTCCGTGCTCCCGAGCTGATCGGCAAGGGCGGCTGGCTGAACACAGGTGACAGGCAGTACACCCTCGCGGACCTGCGAGGGCGCATTGTGATCCTCGATTTCTGGACCTTCTGCTGCATCAACTGCCTCCACGTCCTCGACGAGCTCCGCGAGCTCGAGGAGAAGCACCGCGACACCGTGGTGATCATCGGCGTGCACTCGCCGAAGTTCGTCCACGAGGCCGAGCACCAGGCCGTCGTCGACGCCGTCGAGCGGTACCAGGTCCACCACCCCGTCTTGGACGACCCCGAGCTCGCGACGTGGAAGCAGTACGCCGTACGGGCCTGGCCCACGCTCGTCGTCATCGACCCGGAGGGGTACGTCGTCGCCCAGCACGCGGGCGAGGGGCATGCGCACGCCATCGAGAAGCTCGTGGAGGAACTGGAGGCCGAGCACGCGGCCAAGGGAACGCTGCGGCGTGGTGACGGGCCCTACGTGGCGCCCGAGCCCGTGGCCACCGATCTGCGTTTCCCCGGCAAGGCGCTGCTGCTGCCGTCGGGCAACTTCCTCGTGTCCGACTCGACCCGGCACCAGCTCGTGGAACTGGAGCCGGACGGCGAGAGCGTCGTGCGGCGGATCGGGGAGGGCCAGTTCAATGAGCCGCAGGGGCTCGCGCTGCTTCCCGACGGCCGCGTCGCCGTCGCGGACACCGTGAACCACGCCATCCGCGCCTACGACCCCGAGACCGGTGCGATCGAGCTCCTCGCCGGGACCGGGAAGCAGTGGTGGCAGGGGTCGCCGACCTCGGGGCCCGCGCTGGAGGTCTCGCTGTCGTCGCCGTGGGACGTGGCCTGGTGGGACGGCAGGCTGTGGATCGCGATGGCCGGCGTGCACCAGCTGTGGACGTACGATCCCGAGGCGGGCACCGTGCAGGTCGCCGCGGGCACGACCAACGAGGGCCTGGTGGACGGCCCGGCGGCCGAGGCGTGGTTCGCGCAGCCGTCCGGGCTCGCCGCGACCGAGGACCGGCTGTGGATCGCCGACTCGGAGACCTCGGCGGTCCGCTTCATCGACCGGGACATGCAGGTCCGCACGGCCGTCGGCACCGGTCTGTTCGACTTCGGGCACCGCGACGGAGACGCCGGACAGGCGCTGCTCCAGCACCCGCTGGGCGTCACCGCGCTGCCCGACGGCTCGGTGGCGGTCAGCGACACGTACAACCACGCGCTGCGGCGCTTCGACCCGGCGACGAACGAGGTCACCACGCTGGCCACCGACCTGCGGGAGCCCAGCGGGGCCGTGCTCGTGGGCGACGACATCGTGGTCGTGGAGTCGGCCCGGCACCGGCTGACCCGGCTGCGGCTGCCGGAGGAGGCCGTGCGCGTGGAGGGCGTCGCCCACCGCACCCAGCGCGCCGCGACCGACGTCGCGCCGGGCGCGCTCCGGCTGGACGTCGTCTTCCAGGCCCCGGCCGGCCAGAAGCTCGACACCCGCTACGGGCCCTCGACCCGCCTGCTGGTCTCCTCCACCCCGCCCGAGCTGCTGCGCGCGGGCGAGGGCGCGGGGACGCATCTGAGCCGGGAGCTGGAGCTGAACCCGGAGATCACCGAGGGCGTCCTGCACGTCTCGGCCATGGCCGCGTCCTGCGACGACGATCCGGCGAACGAATACCCGGCCTGCCATGTGCACCAGCAGGACTGGGGCGTTCCGGTGCGCCTCACCGCCGGCGGTGCCGACCGGCTGCCGCTCGTCCTGGCGGGGATGGACCCGGCGGCCGGGTAGACCGAGACAGGTCCCGAGGCGGTCAGTGGGCCCTGGCCGCCTCGGCGAGGCCCTTCATCAGGTCGTCGCTCAGCCCTCCAGGAACGCCACCAGCGCGTTCGCCAGCAGGTACGGGTCGTCCGCGCCGCACAGTTCGCGGGCGCTGTGCATCGACAGGATCGCGACGCCGATGTCCACGGTCGCGATGCCGTGCCGGGCCGCGGTGATGGGGCCGATCGTGGTGCCGCACGGCATCGCGTTGTTCGACACGAACGTCTGCCACGGCACGCCGGCCTTCTCGCAGGCCGCGGCGAACACGGCCCGGCCGCTGCCGTCGGTGGCGTAGCGCTGGTTGACGTTGACCTTGAGGATGGGGCCGCCGTTGGCGCGGGGGTGGTGCGTGGGGTCGTGGCGCTCGCCGTAGTTGGGGTGGACGGCGTGGCCGGTGTCGGAGGAGAGACAGATGGTCCCGGCGAAGGCGCGGGCCCGGTCCTCCAGGGTGCCGCCGCGCGAGAACACCGAGCGCTCCAGCACCGAACCGAGCAGCGGTCCCTCGGCGCCGGTGTCGGACTGGGAGCCGTTCTCCTCGTGGTCGAAGGCGGCGAGGACGGGGATGTACGGCAGCTCGCCGGAGGCGGCGACCGCGGTCAGGGCGGCCGTGCCCGCGTGGACGGACAGGAGGTTGTCCATACGGGGGCCGGCCAGGAGCTCGCGGTCGCGGCCGAGGTAGGCGGGCGGTTCGATGGCGTGGACCATCAGGTCCCAGCCGGTGACCTCGCCCTCGCCGACGCCCGACTCCTCCTCCAGGAACCGGATCAGGTCGCCCTCCTCGACGTCGCCGAGGCCCCAGACGGGCTGCATGTGGCGCTGGCGGTCCAGCTTGAGGCCGTCGGTGTTGACCGAGCGGTCCAGGTGGACGGCGAGCTGGGGGACGCGGAGCAGCGGGCGGTCGACGTTGACGAGCCGGTGCGAGCCGTCGCGCAGGGTCAGCCGGCCGGCCAGGCCCAGGTCGCGGTCGAGCCAGGTGTTGAGGAGCGTCCCGCCGTAGATCTCGACGGCGACCTGCCGCCAGCCGTGGGAACCGGTGTCCGGCAGGGGCTTGACCCGCAGGTTGGGGGAGTCGGTGTGGGCGCCGACGATGCGGAAGGGGGTGTGGGCCGAGGCGCCTTCCGGTACGTACCAGGCGATCAGCGCGCCGCCGCGCAGAACGTACCGGCCGCCTGCGGAGCCGTCCCAGGAATCGGTCTCCAGCAGGTGGCGGAAGCCGGCCTTCTCCAGCCGCTCGGCGGCCTCGGCCACGGCGTGGTACGGCGAGGGTGCTGCCGTCAGGAAGGACATGAGGTCGTCGGTGTGACCGCGGTCGAAGCGGGGGGATGGGCTGCTCATGGGTTCACCTTAACGAGGGGTGTACGTGCGCCGGTTGCCGATGCGCGGCACCCCAGGTGGGCGGCCCTACGGGCTCCGCCGCGACGGTCTACGCGGCAGGGCCGCCGCCCGACGAGGTCGTGGCGGCGGCCCTGTGCGACGGTGCGGACGAGGTCAGAACGCGGCCTCGTCGAGGTCCATCAGCGAGCCGTCGACGGTCTCGGCGAGCGCGCGCTCGACGGAGACGCCCGGCAGGACGTTGGCGGCGAAGAACTTCGCGGCCGCGATCTTGCCCTGGTAGAACGGCACGTCCTTGGCGGACGCGGTCGGCAGCTTCTCGGCGGCCACGGCGGCGCCGCGCAGCAGCAGGTAGGCGACGACGACGTCACCGGAGGCCATCAGCAGGCGGGTGGTGTTGAGCCCGACCTTGTAGATGTTCTTGACGTCCTCGCCGGTGGCGATCAGGTCGTTCGTCATGGTGCCGACGATCGCCTCCAGGTCGACGGCCGCCTTGGCGAGCGCGTCGCGGGCCGGGGCGAGCTCGTCGCCGCCGGGGCCGACCGCGAGGAACTTCTTGATCTCCTCGGACAGCGCGTTCAGCGCCTGGCCCTGGTCGCGGACGATCTTCCGGAAGAAGTAGTCCTGGCCCTGGATGGCGGTGGTGCCCTCGTAGAGGGTGTCGATCTTGGCGTCGCGGATGTACTGCTCGACCGGGTACTCCTGGAGGTAGCCGGAGCCGCCGAAGGTCTGCAGCGACTGGGCCAGCTGCTCGTAGGACTTCTCCGAGCCGTAGCCCTTGACGATGGGCAGCAGCAGGTCGTTCAGCGCGACGAGGTTCTTGGCGTCCTCGCCGGCGGCCTCCTTGACGGCTATGTCGTCCTGGAGCGCGGCGGTGTAGAGCACCAGGGCGCGCATGCCCTCCGCGTAGGACTTCTGCGTCATGAGGGAGCGGCGCACGTCGGGATGGTGCGTGATGGTGACCTTGGGCGCGGTCTTGTCCGCGAAGTTCTTCAGGTCGGGGCCCTGGACGCGCTCCTTGGCGTACTCCAGCGCGTTCAGGTAGCCGGTGGAGAGGGTGGCGATGGCCTTCGTGCCGACCATCATCCGGGCGAACTCGATGATCATGAACATCTGGCGGATGCCGTCGTGCTTGTCGCCGATCAGCCAGCCCTTGGCGGGGTGCTGGTCGCCGAACGTCATCTCGCAGGTGTTGGAGGCCTTCAGGCCCATCTTGTGCTCGACGTTCGTCGCGTACACGCCGTTGCGCTCGCCCAGCTCGCCGGTCTCCCAGTCGAAGTGGTACTTCGGAACGAGGAAGAGGGACAGGCCCTTGGTGCCCGGACCGGCACCCTCGGGACGGGCGAGGACGTAGTGGAGGATGTTCTCCTCCATGTCGTGCTCACCGGAGGTGATGAAGCGCTTCACGCCCTCGATGTGCCAGGAGCCGTCCTCCTGCTGGATCGCCTTGGTGCGCCCGGCGCCGACGTCCGAGCCGGCGTCCGGCTCGGTGAGGACCATGGTGGAGCCCCAGCGCTTGTCGACCGCGATCTGGGCGACCTTCTTCTGCGCCTCGTTGCCCTCCGCGAAGAGGACGCCGGCGAAGGCGGGGCCCGAGGAGTACATCCAGACGGCCGGGTTGGAGCCGAGCAGCAGCTCCGCGTAGGACCAGATCAGGGAGCGGGGCGAGGTGGTGCCGCCGATCTCCTCCGGCAGGCCCAGGCGCCAGTACTCCGAGTCCATGAAGGCCTCGTAGCTCTTCTTGAAGGAGGCCGGGACCGGGGCGGTGTTGGTGGCCGGGTCGAACACCGGCGGGTTGCGGTCGGCGTCCGCGAAGGACTCGGCCAGCTCGTTCTCCGCGAGGCGGGCGATCTCCTCGAGGATCGACTTGGCCGTGTCGACGTCCATCTCCGCGAACGGGCCGGTGCCGTACAGCTTGTCGCGCCCGAGGACCTCGAAGAGGTTGAACTCGATGTCGCGGAGATTCGACTTGTAGTGCCCCATGGCGACGGCTCCGTAAGGATCGGAAGATGGACTTGTCGTCCACGTACCAGTAAGTAGCTTCGATGATGCTACCCGCCGGTAATAAGATGCAACCCCTATCGGGGCAACTGTGACTCGTTACTCTTGCGCTCATGTACGGCTACGACCAGACCCCGGGCGCACAGCAGCAGCAGTACGTGCCGCAGCAGCCCTCCTACGGAGAGCAGCCGCTGTACCCCGAGCCGTCGCCGCCGTCCCTGGCCGACGCGGTGCGGGCCTTCACGACGGGATCGATGTCGGCCGAGGACTTCCAGCAGATCTTCGCGACGTCGAAGGTCTACTGCCCGCGCGGCGACAACCCGGGCTTCCTGGCGCTGCACAACACCCAGCAGCCGGTCATCCCCATGTTCACGTCCCTCAAGGAGCTCCGCCGCTACGCGGGCAAGGACTCCAAGTACTTCGTCATCACCGGCGCCGAGGTGATCGACCTGCTGCCGACGGGGTACGGCTTCGTGCTCGACATGGAGGGTGACCACCGGATGGTCTTCGACGCGAAGGCCGTGGAGCAGATGGTCGACTTCGCCATGCGCCGGATGTACGGATAGCGGCCGGCGGTCAGGCTGTGGGACCGGGACGCCCGGGAGGAATTCCTCCCGGGCGTTCGTCGTTCCCGATGGCAAGAAGTTAAGTATTCAACTAAGCTGGTCGCACAAGGAGGTCCCGCCATGCCTGCAGTGACTGTCGAGAACCCGCTCACCCTGCCGCGCGTCGCCGCGCCCGCCGACGCCGTGTCCCGGCCGGTGCTCGCCGTGACCACGGCGCCCAGCGGCTTCGAGGGTGAGGGCTTCCCGGTGCGACGCGCGTTCGCCGGGATCAACTACCGCCACCTCGACCCGTTCATCATGATGGACCAGATGGGCGAGGTGGACTACGCGCCGGGTGAGCCGAAGGGGACTCCCTGGCACCCGCACCGCGGCTTCGAGACCGTCACGTACCTGATCGACGGGACCTTCGTCCACCAGGACAGCAACGGCGGCGGTGGCACCATCCAGAACGGTGACACCCAGTGGATGACCGCCGGCTCCGGCCTGCTGCACATCGAGGCCCCGCCTGAGCAGCTCGTCATGTCCGGCGGCCTGTTCCACGGGCTCCAGCTGTGGGTGAACCTGCCCGCCAGGGACAAGATGATGGACCCCCGCTACCAGGACATCCGCGGCGGCCAGGTCCGGCTGCTGACCTCGGCCGACGGCGGTGCGCTGCTGCGGGTCATCGCCGGTGAGCTGGACGGTCACGAGGGGCCGGGCATCACCCACACCCCGATCACGATGATCCACGCGACGCTGCGCCCGGGGGCGCAGATCCGGCTGCCGTGGCGCGAGGACTTCAACGGCCTGGCGTACGTCCTCGCCGGACGCGGCGCGGTCGGCGAGGAGCGGCGGCCGATCCACATCGGCCAGACCGCGGTGTTCGGCGCCGGCGGCGTCGTCACCGTCTGGGCGGACGACACCCAGAACGGCTCGCACACCGGCGACCTGGAGATCGTGCTGCTGGGCGGCGCGCCGATCCGCGAACCGATGGCGCACTACGGGCCGTTCGTGATGAACACCCGCGAGGAGCTCCAGCAGGCTTTCGAGGACTTCCAGAAGGGCCGGCTCGGTACGATCCCCGCCGTCCACGGCATGCAGGAGTCCGGGCCGACCGTCGCCTGACGGCGGACCGCCGCCAGGGGGCTGACGCCGCGTCACCCCCCTGGCCGCTCCGGCAGGACGCGGAACGGGGGGCGTGATCGGCTGGGCACCGTGCAGACCCCTCACGTCCGGCCCGTCCTCCCCGACCCCGTGCGCCGACTCGCGGCCTGGTGCGTGGTCGTGCTGCTGCTGACGGGGGTCGCGGCGGTCGGCGTCTGGCTGGTCATCACGTTCAAGACGGCCGTCACGCCGGTCCTGCTGGCGCTGCTCGGCACCGCACTGCTCGGACCGCTGTACCGGCGGCTCCTGCGCATGAAGGTGCGGCGCTCGCCGGCCGCCGGCTTGACGTGCGCGGCCGTGCTCGCGGTCGTCGGCGGCGCGGCCTACATCGTGGTCAACGCGCTGCTGGAGACCGGCGACCAGATCATCTCCTCGCTCCGGCGGGCCGCCCAGGACCTCGCCGAGCACTTCGGCGCGGCGGGCACCTCGCTCGACGACGTGGCGGCCAACGCGAAGGAGCTGCTGAGCAAGTTCGGCGGGACGGCCGCGTCCGGCGTGATCTCGGGACTGAGCGTGGTCGGCGAGATGATCGCCGTCGCCGTGCTGGCGCTGCTGCTCGTCTTCTTCTTCCTGCGCGACTCCGACCGCGCCGTCCTCACCCTGCGCTCCCTCGTCCCGCGCTCCACCGGCGACATCGCGGAGGCGATGGCCCGCCGCGCCTTCGAGGCGGTCGAGGGCTTCATGCGCGGAACCACCTTCATCGCGCTGATCGACGCCCTGTGCATCACCGTCGGGCTGCTGATCCTGCGCGTGCCCGGCGCGGTCGGGCTCGGGGCGCTGGTGTTCGTCGGCGCCTACATCCCGTACCTGGGCGCCTTCATCTCCGGCGCCGTCGCCGTACTCGTCGCGCTCGCCGACCGCGGATTCGTGATCGCGCTCTGGGTTCTGGGCATCGTGCTCGCCGTCCAGGTGCTCGAAGGCCACGTGCTCCAGCCGATGATCCAGAGCCGTACGGTCCAGATGCACCCGGCCGTGGTGATGCTGGCGATCACGGCCGGGGCGAGCCTCGCCGGCATCCTCGGGATGCTGCTCGCCGTGCCCGTCACCGCCGCCGCCTTCGGCGTGGTCGGCGAACTGCGGGCCCGTTACGCCCCGTCCGCCCCGTCCGCCCCGTCCGGCCCGTCCGGGCCCTCGCCCGCGGCCGGCTCGTAGAGCTCGAACCAGATCGACTTGCCCTCGCCTCTCGGGTCCACGCCCCAGACGTCCGCCAGCACCTCCATCAGCACCAGGCCGCGCCCGGACGACGCCATCTCGCCGGGGCGGCGCTTGTGGGGGAGCTCGTCGCTCGGATCGGTGACCTCCACGCGCAGCCTGCGGCCCTTCTCCCCGTGGGCGACCTCGGCGGCCAGCAGGGCGTTGCCGTCCGTGTGGACGAGCACGTTGGTGACCATCTCGGAGACCATCAGCACCGCGGAGTCGATCTGCTCCTCGTCCGACCAGTCGTGCAGCAGCTCGCGCACCTGCTGCCTCGCCGCCGCGATCCGCTCCGGCTGGGCCTGCGCGACGCTCATCGCCGTGCGACGGGTGGGCCGCCGGGCGGGCTCGGCCTCCCGGGTGAGCAGCAGGACCGCGATGTCGTCCTCGCGCCGGTCGGCCAGCGGGCCGGTCGTGTAGTGCGAGGTCGGTCCGTGGACGGCCTGGACGAGGGTGTCGGCGAGATCCTCCAGGGCCCGGCCCGCGTTCTCCTCCAGCACGGCCCGCAGCCGCGCCCAGCCGGTCTCCAGGTCGTGCCCGCCGGTCTCCAGGAGCCCGTCCGTGCAGATCATCAGCGTCACGCCGGCCTCCAGGACGAACCGGGTCGTCGGATAGTCCGTGTCCGCGTCGATGCCGAGCGGCAGTCCGCCCTCGGTGGCCCGGAGCAGCACGGTGCCGTCGGAGGTGATCACGGCGGGCTCGGGATGGCCCGCGCGGGCGATCTCGACCAGGCCGGTGGACGGCTCGACCTCCAGGTAGAGGCAGGTGGCGAACCTGGGGCCCGCGTGGTCGCCGGTCTCGTGCGCGTCCGTGACGCCGTGCAGGAAGCGGGAGGCACGGGAGAGGACCGCATCGGGCCGGTGGCCCTCGGAGGCGTACGCGCGCAGGGCGATCCGCAGCTGGCCCATGAGCCCTGCGGCGCGCACGTCATGGCCCTGCACGTCGCCGATGACCAGCGCCACCCGTCCCGACGGCAGCGGGATCATGTCGTACCAGTCGCCGCCGACCTGGAGTCCGCCGCCGGTGGGCACGTACCGGGCGGCCACGGTCATGCCCGGGATGCCGGGGCCGAGCGTCGGCATCATCGTGCGCTGGAGGCCGAGCGAGAGTTCCCGTTCGGATTCGGCGGCCCCGGCGCGGGCGAGCGCCTGGGCGAGCATGCGGGCCACGGTGGTCAGCACCGAGCGCTCGTCAGGGGTGAAGGCGACCGGGTGGCGGAAGGCGGCCATCCACGCGCCGATGGTGCGCCCGGCGACGATCAGCGGCAGGAAGGCCCACGACCGGCGGCCGAAGCGCCGGGCGAGCGGCCAGGTGACGGGATAGCGGCGGCGGTAGTCGTCCGGCGTCGGCAGGTAGATCGCGCGGCCGGTACGGACGACCTCGGAGGCCGGGTAGTCGGTGTCCAGCGGCAGGTCGCTGAAGGGCTCGTCGTCGCCCTCGCCGTGCCCGTGGTGGCCGATGATCGTCAGCCGGTCGCCGCGGACGCCGAAGACGGCGAGTCCGTCGGGCGAGAAGCCCGGCATGGACAGGGACGCGGCGACGCGCAGGACCTCGGCCGTGGAGCGGGCCTCCGCCAGCGCGCGGCCCGCGTCCAGCAGGAACGCCTCGCGGGAGCGCCGCCAGTCGCCGGTGATCGACGTCTGAGCGGCCGTGGCGCTCGGCCTGGGCTCGGTGACCTCCTGGATCGTGCCGATCAGCCGGTAGTGCGCGCCGTCGAGGACGGGCTTGCTGCGGCTGCGGACGGTGCGCAGGACCCGGCCCGCCCCGTCGACGATGCGCAGCCGCGCCTCGGCGAGGGTGCCCTCGGCGGCCGCGAGGGCGACGATCCCGTTCACCTCGTTCCAGTCGACCGGGTGGAAGCGGGAGCGCACGGCGGCCTCCGAGTGCTCGCCGGGTTCCGCGGGCAGCCCCAGCAGCCGGGCGGCCTCCGCGTCGAGCGTGACCGTCCCCGACGCGTCGTCCCAGCGCCACAGGCCCGTCGCGATGGCGGCCAGAACGTCCTCCGTACGCATGGCCCTCACCCTATTCCGGCCCCGAAGGTCATGACGCGCCGGACGGTGCCACGGGGCAGCGGCCGGGCCGCCGGGCGTGGCGGGCCGGCCGATGTGACGCTGTCGCGTCTATGCCAATGAGCTGCGGCGGGGCCGGGCGGTAACCTTGCAAAGGTTGCCCGACCCCGACACTCCAAGACTGGATGAACGACGATGCATCGGTACAGGTCCCACACCTGCGGCGAGCTCCGCGCCTCTGACGTCAACGCGGACGTCCGGCTGAGCGGCTGGCTGCACAATCGCCGAGACCTGGGCGGCATCCTCTTCATCGATCTGCGTGACCACTACGGCATCACGCAGCTCGTCGCCCGCCCGGGCACCGCGGCCTACGAGGCCCTGGACAAGGTGAACAAGGAGTCTGTCGTCCGCGTCGACGGCAAGGTCGTCTCCCGCGGCGCCGAGAACGTCAACCCCGACCTGCCGACCGGCGAGATCGAGGTCGAGGTGTCGGCGGTCGAGCTCCTGGGCGCGGCGCAGCAGCTGCCGTTCCAGATCAACACCGACGACGGCGTGGGCGAGGAGCGACGCCTGGAGTACCGCTTCCTCGACCTGCGCCGCGAGCGCATGCATCGCAACATCATGCTGCGCACGGCCGTGATCTCCGCGATCCGGCACAAGATGACGGCCCTCGGCTTCAACGAGATGGCCACCCCGATCCTGACCGCCACCTCCCCCGAGGGCGCGCGGGACTTCGTGGTGCCGTCCCGGCTGAACCCCGGCAAGTTCTACGCGCTGCCGCAGGCGCCGCAGCAGTTCAAGCAGCTGTTCATGATCTCCGGCTTCGACCGCTACTTCCAGATCGCGCCCTGCTTCCGCGACGAGGACGCCCGCGCCGACCGCTCGCCGGGCGAGTTCTACCAGCTCGACGTCGAGATGAGCTTCGTCGAGCAGGAGGACGTCTTCCAGCCGATCGAGAAGCTGATGACCGAGCTCTTCGAGGAGTTCGGCGGCGGCCGCCACGTCACCTCGCCGTTCCCGCGCATCCCGTTCCGCGAGGCCATGCTGAAGTACGGCAACGACAAGCCGGACCTGCGGGCGCAGCTGGAGCTCGTCGACATCACCGACGTCTTCGCGGGCTCGGAGTTCAAGGCGTTCGCCGGCAAGCACGTCCGCGCCCTGCCCGTGCCGGACACGGCCGCCCAGCCGCGGAAGTTCTTCGACGGCCTCGGCGAGTTCGCCGTCGAGCACGGGGCGAAGGGCCTCGCCTGGGTGCGGGTCGGCGACAACGGCGCCCTGACCGGCCCGATCGCCAAGTTCCTCACCGAGGAGGACGTCAAGGTCCTCACCGAGCGCCTGTCCCTCGCCCCCGGCCACGCGGTCTTCTTCGGCGCGGGCGAGTTCGACGAGGTCTCCAAGATCATGGGCGCGGTCCGCGTCGAGGCCGCCAAGCGGGCCGGCCACTTCGAGGAGAACGTCTTCCGGTTCTGCTGGATCGTGGACTTCCCGATGTACGAGAAGGACGAGGAGACCGGCAAGATCGACTTCTCGCACAACCCCTTCTCGATGCCGCAGGGCGGCCTGGAGGCCCTGGAGACGCAGGACCCGCTGGACATCCTGGGCTGGCAGTACGACATCGTCTGCAACGGTGTCGAGCTGTCCTCCGGAGCCATCCGGAACCACGAGCCCGAGATCATGTTCAAGGCGTTCGAGATCGCGGGGTACTCGCGGGAGACCGTCGAGCGCGAGTTCGCCGGCATGCTGCGGGCCTTCCAGTACGGCGCCCCGCCGCACGGCGGCATCGCCCCGGGCGTCGACCGCATCGTCATGCTGCTCGCCGACGAGCCGAACATCCGCGAGACCATCGCGTTCCCGCTCAACGGCAACGCGCAGGACCTGATGATGGGCGCCCCGACGGAGCTGGAGGAGGCCCGCCTGCGCGAGCTGAACATCGCGCTGCGCAAGCCGGTCGCCAAGTCCGGCGACGACAAGTAACCACTTCCGTTCCGCAGAGCGCCCCCGGCCACAGGCCGGGGGCGCTCTGCGTTGCAGGCACGCGAAAGGGGCCGGACTCCCGGTCCGGCCCCCTCGTCGCGTGGACGGCGTCCTTACGCCGGCTTCTCCTCCAGGCGCGGGAACAGCACCGCGCCCTTCGTCACCGTCGCGCCGGCGGGGAGCCTGCCCCACTCGCCCGCGTCCTGGACCCGCTGGTCGGCCAGCGTGCCGAGGACCGGCTCGGCGCCGAGCGACTCCCAGAGCTTCTGGGACGTCTCCGGCATCACCGGGTTCAGCAGGACCGCGACCGCGCGCAGGGACTCCGCGGCGGTGTAGAGGATCGTGGCCAGGCGGGCACGCCCCTCGTCCGAGTCGTCCTTGGCGACCTTCCAGGGCTCCTGCTCCGTGATGTAGCCGTTGACCTGCTTCACGAAGTCGAAGATCGCCAGGATGCCGCCCTGGAAGTCCAGCTCCTCGCCGATCTTCCGGTCGGCCTCGGCGACCGCCTTGGCCAGTCCGTCCTGGACGGCCTTCTCGGCGTCCCCGGCGGCCGTGGCCTCCGGCAGCTCGCCGCCGAAGTACTTGCCGACCATCGCCGCGACGCGCGAGGCGAGGTTGCCGTAGTCGTTCGCGAGCTCGGAGGTGTAGCGGGCGGTGAAGTCCTCCCAGGAGAACGAGCCGTCGCTGCCGAAGGCGATCGCGCGCAGGAAGTACCAGCGGTAGGCGTCCACGCCGAAGTGCGAGGTCAGGTCCTGCGGCTTGATGCCGGTCAGGTTCGACTTCGACATCTTCTCGCCGCCGACCATCAGCCAGCCGTTGGCCGCGACCTTGCCGGGCACCGGCAGGCCCTGCGCCATCAGCATGGCGGGCCAGATCACCGCGTGGAAGCGGAGGATGTCCTTGCCGACCAGGTGCACGTTCGCCGGGAAGGTCTCCTCGAACTTCGCCGGGTTCTCGTTGTAGCCGACCGCGGTCGCGTAGTTGAGCAGCGCGTCGACCCACACGTAGATGACGTGCTTCTCGTCCCACGGGACCGGGACGCCCCAGTCGAAGGTGGAGCGCGAGATCGACAGGTCCTGGAGGCCCTGCTTGACGAAGTTCACGACCTCGTTGCGGGCGGACTCGGGCTGGATGAAGTCAGGGTTCGCCGAGTAGAGGTCGAGCAGCTTCGGGCCGTACTCGGAGAGCTTGAAGAAGTAGTTCTCCTCCTTGAGGATCTCCACCGGCTTCTTGTGGATCGGGCACAGCTTGGTGCCGTCCTCGGCCTCGATGAGATCGCCGGGGAGCTTGTACTCCTCGCAGCCCACGCAGTACGGGCCCTCGTACCCGCCCTTGTAGATCTCGCCCTTGTCGTAGAGGTCCTGCACGAACTCCTGCACACGGTCCGTGTGCCGCTTCTCCGTGGTGCGGATGAAGTCGTCGTTCGCGATGTTCAGGTGCTCCC
This sequence comes from Streptomyces sp. NPDC002867, assembly GCF_053591895.1. Taxonomy (NCBI): domain Bacteria; kingdom Bacillati; phylum Actinomycetota; class Actinomycetes; order Kitasatosporales; family Streptomycetaceae; genus Streptomyces; species Streptomyces sp. NPDC002867. The sequence goes on from NZ_JBSFUR010000002.1 coordinate 248,752, forward strand.
AGAGGGGCTTCCACGCCTCCTCGACGAGCTTGTCGCACCATGCCTGGGGCGTGACGTTGTTCGCCTCGGCCGTGCGCATGATCTTCTGACCGTGCTCGTCCGTGCCGGTGAGGTACCACACCTTCTCGCCGCGCTGACGGTGCCAGCGGGTGAGCACGTCGCCTGCGACGGTCGTATAGGCGTGGCCCAGGTGAGGAGCGTCGTTGACGTAGTAGATGGGGGTCGAGACGTAGTACGCCTTCGCCCCCTGCTTCTCGGATCCAGTGGCCGCCATGGTCGAAATCCTATCGGCCCGGCGGAGATCAACTCACACGCATGAGGCCGGACCGGCCCCACGATGCCCGACGGCCGGGCCGCGCTGTGTGCGCGGCCCGGCCCGTCGGGGTGTCGTTCGCCGGCCCGGTCAGGGGCGCCAGGTCCCGAGGAGGCCCTGGAACACCTCGGCGTCCGGCAGCTCGGCGGGCGCGGGACCGGCGTGGAAGAACGCGGCGTTGGCGGCCTGGAGCTTGCGGAGGTAGTCGAACGCCTTGGCGTCGTGCTCGCCGAACGCCACGAACTGCCAGAAGACCGGCCGGTCGGCGGCGGCCGTGAGGGCGGCGGTGGCGGCGGTCTTGGACTCGGGCGCGCCGTCGGTCTGGAAGATCACGAACGCGGGGGCGTCCGTGGCCGCCTTGGCGTGCAGGGCGAGGACCTCCTCGACGGCGAGGTGGTAGTTCGTCCGGCCCATCCGGCCGAGCCCGGCGTGCAGCTCGTCGACGCGGCCCTCGTGGGCGTCGAGGGTGAGCTCCCCGGTGCCGTCGATCTCGGTAGAGAAGAAGACGACGTCGACGGTGGCGCGCTCGTCGAGGTGCGCGGCGAGGGCGAGCGCCTGCTCGCCGAGGCGCTGGGCGCTGCCGTCCTTGAAGAAGGGGCGCATGGACCCGGACCGGTCGAGCACGAGGTAGACCCGCGCGCGTGCGCCGGTGAGCCCGGCCTTCTTGAGGGCGGCGCCCGCTGCCTTGTAGGCGTCGACGATCCGGGGCGCCCGCGACTTGAGGCGCGCGAGCGGGACGGCGGCCTTGCCCTCGGCCGTGACGGCCTCGGGCTCGGCCTCGGTCGGCTCCGCGGGCGCGGCGGCCTCGGGCTCGACGTCCGGGGTGTCCTCGGTGGGGGCCACCTCCGCGGCTGTGGCGTTGTCGGTGAGGGCGTTGTCCTGCGGCTCGGCCGCGTCGGCCTCGGGCTCGGGGGTGGTCTCGGGCGCGGCGGCCTCGGGCTCTGCCGCGAGCGGCTTGGGCTCGATGTCCTCGACAGGTGCGACGGCCTCGGGCTCGGCCTCGGTGGGGGCCACCTCCGCGGCTGTGGCGTTGTCGGTGGGGGCGTTGTCCTGCGGCTCGGCCGCGTCGGCCTCCGGCTCGGGGGTGGTCTCGGGCGCGGCGGTGACGGGCTCGGGGGTGATGGTCTCTGCCGCGACGGTCGCGGGTTCGACGTCCTCGACAGGCGCGGCGGCCTCCGGCTCTGCCGCGACGGTCTCGGGCTCGACGTCCTCGGCAGGCGTGACGGCCTCGGGCTCGGCCTCGGTCGGCTCCGCGGGCGCGGCGGTCTCGGGCGCGGCGGCCTCCGGCTCGGCCGCGGCGGCCTCGACCTCGGTCGACTCCGCAGGCGCGGCGGGCTCCGGGGTGACGGACTCCGCAGGCGCGGAGGGCTCCTGTGCGGGCGCCGTCGTCGACGGCTTCGGCTGGGTGGGGAAGCGCGGGGTCGGGTTGTCGAACGCCGCCGAGACCAGGTCCGACGCCCGGTCCACCGCGGCCTGGGCCGGCACCGTGGCCGGTTCCTTGGCCGGTTCCTTGGCCGTCTCCGTGGCTGTCTCCGTGGCCGGTTCCGTGCGCTCCGTCTGGGCGGGAACGGAGGCCGCCGCCGACTCCTCGCGCCCGGCGCCGTCAGCGCGATCGCGGCCGAACACCTTGCGCAGCAAGCTCCGAATACCCATGGGCGGGGCCTTTCGCATGAGTTGGGTGCGGTGACTGTCCGCTCTGGCAGACGTTCCCCCCGGGCAATGCAGGCCAGGGCGGACACGTAAGGTTAGCGGCCGCCCGTCGCGGCTTCCGGGAGGGCACCCGCATGCCCGCCCACACACGCCTACCGCGCCCCGTGCGCGCCCCATTCATTCCTCGTTCACCTCGTGTCCGCCGCCGGGCAGAGGAGCGCACCTAACGTCACCGCCGGAATCATTCCGACACCATGTCGGCGCAGGATGCGCCGGAGGAGGATGACGTGCGCAAACTGCTGCCGCTGTTGAACACCGCCCCGCACGCGGGAGGACGTTCCGCGCTGACCTGCCGCTACCGCTGCGGCGACGCCTGCTTCCACGAGGTCCCCAACACCAGCGACAACGAGTACGCAGGTGACGTCATAGCGAGCGCGCTGTCGCGCCGTTCGATGATGCGTGCCGCCGCCGTCGTCACCGTCGCCGCTGCCGCCGGCGGTGCGGCCGTCGTGCAGGGCGCCACCCCCGCCGCGGCGGCGGGAACCGGCCAGCAGAAGCCGGGCACGGCCGACGGCGCCCGCGGTCTGCGCTTCGCCCCCGTCGCCCCCAACAAGGACGACAAGGTCACCGTCCCCGCCGGCTACGAGCAGAGCGTCGTCATCCGCTGGGGCGAGCCCATCCTGCGCGGCGCGCCGGCCTTCGACCCGGACAAGCAGACCGCCAAGGCCCAGGCCGGTCAGTTCGGTTACAACAACGACTTCCTCTCCCTGCTCCCCCTCAAGGGCGAGTACGGCCGCCAGGTCCTCGTCGCGAACCACGAGTACACGGACGAAGTCCTGATGTTCAAGGGCTACGACCCCGAGAACCCGACCCGCGACCAGGTGGAGATCGCCTGGGCCGCGCACGGTCTGTCCGTCGTCGTGGTCCAGGAGGAGCACCGCAGCGGCAAGCTGACCCCGGTCACCCGCCACCCGCTCAACCGCCGCCTCACCGCCACGAGCGAGTTCGAGCTCACCGGTCCGGCCGCGGGCTCCGCCCTGCTGCGTACGTCCGCCGACCCGTCCGGCACCAAGGTGCTGGGCACGCTCAACAACTGCGCCGGCGGCACCACTCCGTGGGGCACCACGCTCCACGGCGAGGAGAACTTCAACCAGTACTTCGCCAACGGGTCGAGTGCGACCGACAAGCGGTACGGGATCGGCACCGGCGCCACCGAGCGCAAGTGGGAGCGTTTCGACAAGCGCTTCGACGCCAAGCAGGAGCCCAACGAGTCGCACCGCCACGGCTGGGTCGTCGAACTGGACCCGTACGACCCGGAGTCGACGCCCCGCAAGCGCACCGCCCTCGGCCGCTTCAAGCACGAGGCCGCGCAGCCGCGTCTCACCGACGACGGCCGTCCGGTCGTCTACATGGGCGACGACGAGCGGTTCGACTACTTCTACAAGTTCGTCTCCAGCAAGCGCATGATGAAGGGCAGCTCCCGGCGCGCCCGCGAGCACAACCTCACGCTCCTCGACGAGGGCACCCTCTACGTCGCCAAGCTGACGGGCGACAGCCCGGCCGCCGAGGTCGACGGCACCGGCAAGCTCCCGAACGACGGCGAGTTCGACGGCAGCGGCGTGTGGATCCCGCTCGCCACCAACGACGTCTCGCACGTCCCCGGCATGACCGCCGAGGAGGTGTACGTCTTCACGCGCCTCGCCGGTGACAAGGTCGGCGCCACCAAGATGGACCGCCCCGAGGATGTCGAGCCGAGCCCCCGCACCGGCCGGGTCTACGTCGCGCTCACCAACAACAAGGACCGCGGCGCCGCCGGCAAGGCGGGTGCGGACGAGGCCAACCCGCGCAACAACAACAAGCACGGCCAGGTCCTGGAGCTGGCCGAGCACTGGGACGACCCGGCGAGCGACGGCTTCGCATGGCGCCTCTTCCTGGTCGCGGGCGACCCGAACGACCCGGCCACCTACTTCGCCGGCTTCCCCAAGGAAAAGGTCAGCCCCATCTCCTGCCCGGACAACGTCGCCTTCGACCCGTACGGCAACCTGTGGCTCTCCACGGACGGCAACGCGCTCGGCTCCCACGACGGCCTGTTCGGTGTCGCGACCCACGGTGAGCGCCGCGGTGAGCTCAAGCAGTTCCTGACCGTGCCGACCGGCGCGGAGACCTGCGGTCCGATCATCCAGGACCGCCGCGTGCTGGTCGCGGTCCAGCACCCGGGCGAGGTCGACGGCGCCTCCGTCGAGAAGCCCGCAAGCTCCTGGCCCGACGGTCCGGGCACGCTCGTGCGCCCGTCGGTCGTCGCGGTCTACCGCATGGACGGCGGCAACATCGGCGCCTGATCCCGGAGTCGGTTCACGAGGTGACGCCGACCTGTGTGCGCCACCTCGTGAACTGCTCGGCCGCGTCTCCCGTGTACGTCCACGGGAGATGCGCGGCCCGCGTCCCCAGCAGCTGGAAGAGGCCGCGGGCCTCCTGCTTCAGCCCCGCGTGACAGGCGGCGTGCGTCAGGTAGTTGAGCTCCCCGATCTCCTGCGGCGCGACCGGTCCGTCCGCGCGCCACAGGATCCACCGGTCCCACGTCCGCCGTATCTCCACGACCGCCAGCTCGTGCTTCCAGTGCTGGTCGAGACCGCGCACCACCCGCCCCTGGGCCGTGTCGAAGACATGGCGGTACTCCTCCGCCCGCGCGATCTGCACCAGCACCGGCAGCGGCGACCCGGGAGGCGACGCCCCCGCCGCGTCCCGCGCGAAGTCGTACATCCTGCCGTGCGTGCCGTGCCAGCGCGCCGAGTGGTAGCGCAGCAGCTGCACGTGACCCTCGACGTTGTACGGGTCGCGCCCGCGCATCTCGTCCCACCAGCGCCGCAGTTCCCTGCGGGGCACCCCGTCCTCGTACAGCCGCGCCACCGTCAGCAGCGACACCCACGGCATGGGGTCGGCGGGGTGCAGGTCGGCGGCGTCGAGGCAGGCCCGCACGGCGAGGTCCAGCCGGTCGCGGTCGACCCCGCCGCCGCGTCCCGCGGCGATGGCCCGGTGGAAGACCCGCACGACCTCGGTCGCCGCCGCGAGGACCGCCGCGTCGGGGCTGGCCGGCTCGGCGGCCCGCCAGATCCCCGTGGCGGACGAGCCGGCCGCGGCGTGGGCGAGCAGCCGGATCCGGTGCGTGCGCAGCCCCCAGTCGTCGCCGGTGTCGCGCAGCAGGTCGCGTACGCCCTGCCAGCGCCCGATGACGATGTCGTCGAGGGCGTCGGACAGCGCCCGGTCCCCGTACGCGGGATCGAAGTCGGGGACGAAGCGGCGGCGAGCGGCCATGGGCGGCACTTCCCTCGGCGGTTCAGGTACGTTCTGGCGATCCGACGATCCTCGGAGGGATCCACGGCGGCTGCGGGGATCTACAGGCTCTACGGGGGACGCCTGCCGGTCCGGCGCGGGGATCGGACGACGTGCGCGGCGGTCAGTAGTCGGTGGCCAGCGCCTTCCCGGTGTAGTCGGGACGGCGGCCGGACCGCCGGTCGCCGTAGTCGTCGTCCGTGTCGACCGGGCGCGTGGCGTCGAGGGGAGCGGGCCGGTAGTAGGAACTGCCCTTGCGCCAGTAGTGGATCATCGGCACGAGACCGGCGGCGAGCCCGCCGAGACCGATCGCGACCGACGCCCCGCTCAGCTCGCCCAGCGACTCGATGAAGATCCACAGCATGAACAGCGCCCCGAACAGCGGCCAGGCGCCGCCGAGGACGAAGTCGCGCACGGAGCGGAGCAGCATCCTGCGGTACGCGACGACGGCGGCGATGCCCGCGAGACCGTAGTAGAACGCGATCTGCAGCCCTAGCGCGGAGACCCCGGCGGCGAGCACGTCACCGACCGAGCCGAGCGCGACCGACGCCGCGAACATCGTGAGCGCGACGGCGCCGACGGCGGCGACCGCGCCCCACGGGGTGTGCCACCGGCGGTGCACCCGCCCCAGCACCGCGGGCATCGTGCGGTCCCGGCCCATCGCGAACAGCGAGCGGGTCACCTGGATGAGCGTCGTCTCCAGGGTGGCGACGGTGGACAGCAGCACGGCCAGCACGAGGAGCCTGCCGCCCACTCCGGGCCAGACCGCCTCACCGAGCGCACCGAGCACGTGGGAGCCGGACGCCCGGATCTCCTCGGCCGTCAGGAACATGTTGACGGTCACGGTGAACGCCTCGAAGACGAGGAAGACGACGCCGACGCCGATGAGGGCGGCGAGCCCCGCGGTGCGCCGGCTGTCGCGGGTCTCCTCGCTCAGGTTGCTGGTCACGTCCCAGCCCCAGAAGTAGAACGTGGCGACCAGCGCGCCCGAGGCGAATCCGGAGGGTCCGTCGAAGTGCGCGAAGCCGAACCAGGACCAGTCGAAGGCGACACGGCTGCCGCCGCGGACGAGTGCGACGGCGACGAACAGCGCCAGGACGGCCAGTTCGACGCCGGACAGGACGAGTTGGGCGCGCACGGTCAGCCGCGCGCCGCCGAGCACGACCAGCAGCATCGCGACGAACCAGGCGGCGCCGACGGCCGTGGCCGGCGCCCTGTCGCCGGCGAGATCCGGATCGACGAGGGCGAGCGTCATCGCACCGGCGGGCAGGGAACCGGCCACCATGAAAAGGGTCGCGGAGACGACCAGAGCCCATCCCGACAGGAAGCCGAGGAAGGGGTGCAGGGTGCGGCCCACCCACGAGTACCCCGCCCCGGCGTTGACGTCGAGGCGGCCGAGCCGGCCGAAGGCCAGGACGATGCCGAGCATGGGAATCGCGCAGTACAGCAGGGCCGCCGGTCCCGCGAGACCCACGGTGGCGACGAGGACGGCGGTGGTCGCCGCGATCGAGTAGGCCGGGGCGCTGCCCGCGACCGCCATGACGACGGTGTCCCACGTCCCCAGGACCCCTGGCCGAAGCCCTCTGCCGGAGCTGCTGCGCATGGAAGTCTCCGAATGCCCTTGTGCCGCGCGGGAGGTGCGGGCACGTCAGAAGCGAACACCCGCGTTCGGAGGAGACGCCTCCGTCAAGGGGAGATCGTGCGCATCGTAGTCGGATGTGTGCGCTGTGGTGAGGGGGCGGGGTGCCGTCCCGCCCGTACGCATGCTCCCCGGGTCCCCGGAGCCGTACAGTCGGTGACATGGCTGCAGAGGTATCGGACGAGGGGACCGTACGGGTCGACGCCTGGGTCTGGTCGGTTCGGCTCACCAAGACCCGCTCGCAGGCCGCGGCGGCGTGCCGGGCGGGCCACGTGCGCGTCAACGGCGAGCGGGTCAAGCCCGCGCAGTCCGTGCGCGTCGGCGACCAGGTGCGGGTGTTCCACGCGGGGCGGGAGCGGCTGGTGGTCGTCTCGAAGATCGTGCGGAAGCGGGTCGGACCGCCGGTCGCCACGACGTGCTACGTCGACAACAGCCCGCCGCCCCCGCCGAAGGAGTTCACCGCTCCGGCGGCGGTACGGGACCGAGGCGCCGGCCGCCCGACCAAGCGGGACCGCCGTGAGCTGGAGCGCCTGCAGGGGCTCCGGCCGGGGTCATGAGCGGGGCGCGGGCGAGGCGATCGCCCGCGCGGCCCTGACTTCCTGACGCAGCGGCTCCAGGACGCCCTTCTCGTCGCCCGGCAGGTCGGCACGCACCTCCACCAGCTCCTCGCTGGAGCGCAGCCCCTCGGCGAGTTCGCGCAGCTGCTCCTCGATGCCGGTGATCTCCGTGTCGCGCGGCGGCTCGGCCCCGTGGTCGACGCGGACCCGGGCCGCCGTCGTGGCGTCCACGATCCGCTCGACGGCCACGACGAGCGGCCACCAGGCGGCGGCCCGTGCGCCGGTCGGCGGCGGCTCGGTCAACGCCCGCTGGAACTCGGACCGCACGGACGACAGGTCCCGGTACAGCCGCCTGCGCCGCCGCACCCGTTCGCCCTGGTCGGTGCCGCCCGCCGCGCCCACCGGGCCGAAGGCGCACGCCACGTAGTCCGCCGCGTCCTCCACGGCCTTCGCCAGCCGGTCGCCGATCCGGGTGTGCCAGCTCTCCGGCCACAGCAGGTATCCCGCCACCAGCGCGATCGCGCAGCCGATGAGGCTGTCCACGAGCCGGGGCAGCACGAGGTGGAACCCCTGGTGGTTGAGGACGTCCGACAGCATGAGGATCACCGGGGTGATCGCCGCGGTCTGGAAGGCGTACCCCTTCGCCGAGAACGCCGGGATCAGCGCGGCGAGCACCATCATCACCGGCACGTCCGCCCAGCCGCGCGGCACGGCCGCCAGGACCGCGGCCGCGACGAGCAGGCCCGCGGCCGTGCCCAGCGCACGCAGCACCGCGCGCGAGAACACCGAGCCGAAGTCGGGCTTGAGGACGAACGTGACGGTGAGCGCGACCCAGTACGACCGGGTCACCGGCACCAGGGAGACGAACACCTGGGCGATGCCGATGCACAGCGCGAGACGGAGCCCGTACCGCCAGGACGGCTCGGACGTCAGCACGCTGCGCGCCGCCCGCCGGACGCGGACGCCGAGCGCCGCCGGCCTGCCGAGCCGGTCGTGGGACAGCGCGGCGTCGGCGTCCGGCCGGTGGACGACCGCCGACGCGTGGCGCAGGGCGCGGTCGACGGCGCGGTCCGCCGGGCCCTCCGGCTCGGGCAGCACCAGCTCGGGGGCCGTGCGGCGACCGCTCTCCACCGCGACCGCCAAGTCCCGTACGGCGGCCGCGATCTCGGGCCGGCGGGAGGCACGGCCGTAGCGGTGCGCCGCCGCGGCGGCCTCGACGAGGGGGATGACCACGTTCAGCTGGGCGAGCAGCCGCACCAGCGGCCCGCGCCGTCCGTGGTCGTGGGCGCGCCGGGCGAGGACCAGGTCGTAGGAGGTGTTGAGGGACTGCGTGACGTCCTGGCGCCGGGCGTCGTAGTCGCCCGTGCCCGCCGCGGCGAGCAGCTCGGCGACGCTGCGGTAGGTCGCGGCGACCGCGGCCACTTCCGGCGCGCGGCCGCGCAGCGGCCAGCCCAGCAGGGTCAGCACGAGCACGAGGAGGCCGCCGAGGCTGAGCAGCAGCGGCGGCGTCCACCACGGTCCCGGCATCGGCAGACCGGCGCCCACAACGGCGTTCAGCAGGAGCAGCAGGCCGGACACCGAGGCGACCGCGCCGATCGTCGAGATCATGCCCGAGACGAGCGCCACGAGCGTGAGCGCGCCGACCGCGGCCCAGCCCTGCCCGTACACGAGCGTGCCGAGCGTGACGCCGACCGCGCCGAAGAGCTGCGGGACGGCGATGTTCAGGAGGCGCATCCGGTAGGCGTCGGCGGTGTCGCCGATGACGCCGGACAGCGCGCCCATCGACGCCAGCGCCCCGTACGCGGGCTGTCCGGACGCGAGCCCGGCGGCCAGCGGCGCGGAGAGGGCGACGGCCGCGCGGGCGACGGCGGCCCACGGAACGGGCGCGTCCTGCGGACGCAGGCCGCGGATCAGCCATTCGGGCGGGGAGAGCCGCCCCGCGCGCCCGCCCGCCGCTGCCGACCCGCCCTGGAGATCCGCCATGGTGTCAACAGACCCCGAAAGGCTCGCCCCGCGCAAGTACGGCGTCCGAAGCGGACGCGTCAGCTCTCGTAGTTCTCGACCTCGTCGGCGGGCTGCACCTGTGCCGTGTCGGGGTCGCCGCCGAACTCCGACTTCGCCCGCCGCCTGCGCAACAGGTCCCAGCACTGGTCGAGGCGGATCTCCACCTCCTTGAGCCTGGCCTGCCGGTCCGGGTCGAGTCCGCCCTGGCGGATCGAGTGGTCGCGCAAAGCGCGCTCCTCCTCGACGAGTGCGCCGATGTCGTCGATGATCTGCTCGTCTTTCATGACAGCTCCCTGGTCGGAGGACGAAGACCGTCTTGCCGCGGGCTCCTCCCAGCACGGCTCCGGGCGAGCGCGTCGGGCGCCTTCCGCAGCGGGAACGCGGCCTCCGGCGTCTGCAGCGAACCGCCCCCGCGGCGAGGGCGTCGAGCAGCGTCGACGAGGCGTGCAGTGCAGCCGGAAGCCGACGCTCTCCCACCACGCCGGGCAGCGCGACCGCCCCCGCTCCGGGCCGACAGGGCGAGGCCGCCGGGCCGGGCGAGCGCCGCGTACCCGGCGAAGGAGCCCGGTTCGTGCGGGACGAGGCCGGCGACGGCGTCGACGCCGTCCGGGCAGGCCGTGCGCACCGCCCGCGTCCGGTCGGCGGTGGCGTCCACGGTGACCGTCGCGCCGAGGCCGCTCGTCATCCGTCTCGCCTCCCGACCGCCCGCCCGCGTGGCCTCGCACCACGTCCCCACTCTGACCCCACCGCCAGATCAGCGCACGTCGTGCAGTTCCAGCGAGACGAGGAGCGCCCGGTGGTCGGTGGCCCCCAGGTCGAGGAAGCGGGCGGAGCGCACCGAGAAGTCCTCGCTGACCAGCACGTGGTCGATCTGCGCGCCGAGCGGGCGCGGCAGGGCGGCCGGCCAGGAGGGGGTGCGGGACGCGCCCGCGAGCCGGGCGCTGTCGCGCAGGCCGCCCGCCTCCAGGAGGTCCCGGAAGGCTGCGTGGTCCTGGGTGGCGTTGAAGTCGCCCGCGACGATGGACGGGCGGTCCGCGGCCGCGGCGGCACGGTCGCGCAGCCGGGCCAGCTCCCCGCGCCAGTCGGTCACGACGCCGGGGACGGGCGGCAAAGGGTGGGCGAGCTGGAGGTTCACCGGCCGGTCCGCGATGCGGGCGCCGGCGGCCGGCATGCCGAGCACGGAGCGGACACCGGTGGCGGGGGCCAGCGGATACCGGCTGAGGATCGCCGAGCCCGCCGCGCCGCCGGCCTCGACGACACGGCGGTACGGGTAGTCGGCGCGGAGGGCCTCGGACGCGAGCGCTTCGGAGCACACGGCCGGGCATTCCTGGACGAAGACGAGGCCCGGACGCTCGCGGGCGATCGCCGCGATCAGCGCGTCGGTGGCCCCGCCGAACTCGAGGTTCGCCGTGAGGACCTCGACGCGGGCGACGGCCGGCCCGGGCGGGTCGTCGGTCAGCCCGGTGTCGTACGGCCTGACGAACCAGCCGGTCAGAGCCAGCACCGCCACGGCCCACGCCGCGAGCAGGCGGCGGCGGGCGAACAGCGCCACCAGCAGCGCGACCGCGGCCGGGGCCAGCATCCACGGCAGGAAGGCGAGCAGCTGCGGCACGGGCGTGACGGCGTCGGTGTCCGCGGCGCGGCACACGACGACGGCGGTCGGCACGACGAGCAGCAGCCCGGCGGGCCACGTGCCGCGTCGCCGCCCGGCAGCGGGCGCGCGCCCGGCGTCGTACGGCCCGGCCGCCGGGTACCTGCCGTCCCTGGTCTCCTGGTCCACGCAGGCCTCCGAGCCGTGAGTCGTCGTGTGCGCGTGCAGTCCGTCTGCCCTGAGGACGCCGGTGGCACCGGATCCGTTGCCGCTGCCTCGGCGGTGGTACGGGTGCGGCGGCCTGACTTGCCGCCGGGCGCGCGCGGGTGTGCCCTGAGAGGGGACGGGGGGCGGAGGGAAGGAGTTCTGCGCCATGGCCACACAAGCAGCGACGCCGCGGCACCGGCGTCGGCGCCGGACGCCCGCACGAGAGCACCACCCGCTCGGTCTGGTACTGCCCGCCCTGCTCGCCGTGACCGTCGGCGTCTGGGCCGCGTCCATCCTGCGCTTCCAGAACGACGGTGTCGCCACCGGCGGCCAGTGGGTCCTCGGCGTGGTCTGCGCGGTGGTGTTCGGCGCGCTCGCGTTCGGGCTCCGCCGTATCCGGCACTCCCTGCCGCGCGAGATGCGCGCCCTGGCCTACGGGGCGCTGACCGCGGCGACCATCGGGTTCCTGACCAGCCTGGCCGACGGCAGCGTGCTCAGGTCGGCGGGCATCGGTGTCGCTGTCGGCGCGGGTGTCGGGCTCGTGACGTTCTACTACGCCTACACGCATGAGTGAGGGTCACCGGACCTGTGGATGAGCGCGTCACCGGACCCGTTCGTACGGGTCCGGCCCGCTGCTCGCGGTGAGGTCGCCGGTGGTGAAGCCCAGCACGTGTCCCCGCCCCAGAGCTGAGCCCCCGGCCCGCCGGGCCGGACCCTGCCTCGCGCGGTCGCCGGATCCGATCCGGCGGCCGCGCGTTGCCGTCTCGCGCCTCCTGGGTGAGGGCCGCGGACAGGTGGAGGGAGGCGCACCGTGCGGGACGAGGACATGCCGCCGCTGCGCGTCGCAGTGATCATCGGCAGCACACGCGAGGGGCGCGTCGGCGACGAGCTGGGGCACTGGTTCGCGCAGTACGCCGCGCAGCGGGACGACCTGGAGCCGGCGGTCGTCGACCTGGCCGGCTTCGACTTCCCGGCCCGCTACCCGGGCCGCGCCACCGCGCCCATGCGCGACTTCGCCGCTCAGGTCGGCCGGGCCGACGCCTTCGTCGTCGTGACCCCGGAGTACAACCGCTCCTTCCCCGCATCCCTCAAGCAGGCCATCGACTGCGCCTACGACGAGTGGCACACCAAACCGGTCGCCTTCGTCAGCTACGGCCACGGCTCACGCGGCCTCTACGCCGTCGAGCAGCTGCGGTCGGTGTTCACCGAGCTGCACACGGTGACCCTGCGCAACGGGGTCGGCGTCGACCTGCTCGCCGAGTCGCCTGAGGACCGCGCCGCAGCCGTGACGCCGATGCTCGACCAGCTGCGGTGGTGGGGCCTCGCGCTGCGCGAGGCCCGCGCCCTGCGTCCCTACGCCTCATGACGGCGCCGCCCGGACCGCCGATGAACCGGACCGCCGATGAATTCGCGCCCCCGCCCGAGTCCTGTCTCCACGGACGAAAAGGAACCGAAGGACTGACGATGAGTACAGATCTGGCAATCGAGACCACCGGCCTGGTGAAGGTCTTCGGTGAGAACCGCGCCGTCGACGGCGTCGACCTCCGGGTGCCGACCGGCACGGTCTACGGAGTCCTCGGCCCCAACGGCGCGGGCAAGACGACCACCGTCCGCATGCTGGCCACCCTGCTCAGGCCGGACGGCGGCGAGGCCCGCGTCTTCGGCAAGGACGTGCAGCGGGAAGCGGACGCGGTCCGCAGCCGGGTCAGCCTCACCGGTCAGTACGCCTCCGTCGACGAGGACCTCACCGGCACCGAGAACCTGGTGCTGCTCGCCCGTCTGCTCGGTCACTCCAAGCCCGCCGCACGCGAGCGCGCGGCGCAGCTGCTGGAGGCCTTCGGCCTGCGGGAGGCGTCCGACAAGCAGGTGAAGAACTACTCGGGAGGCATGCGGCGCCGTATCGACATCGCCGCCTCCATCCTCAACACACCGGACCTGCTGTTCCTCGACGAGCCCACCACCGGGCTCGACCCGCGCAGCCGCAACCAGGTCTGGGACATCGTGCGCGCCGTCGTCGGCCAGGGCACGACCGTGCTGCTGACGACGCAGTACCTGGACGAGGCGGACCAGCTCGCGTCCCGCATCGCCGTGATCGACCACGGCAGGGTGATCGCCGAGGGCACGAAGGGCGAGCTGAAGGCGTCCGTCGGATCCGGGGCCGTCCATCTGCGGCTGCGTGAGGCCGGGCAGCGGCCCGAGGCCGAGCGGGTGCTGGCCGCCGCACTCGGCGCCGAGGTCGTGCTGGACCCGGACCCGGTCGCCCTCACCGCCCGGGTCGACGGCAGCGGCAGCGACCGGGGCGCGGCCGAGCAGGCCGCGCACGCCCTGGCCGAGCTGGCAAGGAACGGCATCACCGTGGACAACTTCGCGCTGGGGCAGCCCAGCCTGGACGAGGTCTTCCTCGCCCTGACCGACAAGAAGGGGGAGGCGGCATGAGCACCGCGACCACCACCAAGGACCTCGGCGACATCGAACTCCGGGCGCCGAGGGCGGAGGACCTGGCCGCCCTGCTGGTCGCCGGGGAGCGGCCGCCGCGTCCGAGCGCCTGGTCGGCGTCGCTGACGTTCGGCTGGCGCGCGATGCTCAAGATCAAGCATGTGCCGGAGCAGCTGTTCGACGTGACGGCGTTCCCGATCATGATGGTGCTGATGTACACGTACCTCTTCGGAGGCGCGATCGCCGGCTCGGTCTCGGCGTACATCCAGTTCCTGTTGCCCGGCATCCTCACCATGAGCGTCGTGATGATCACGATGTACACGGGTGTCGCGGTCAACAACGACATCTCCAAGGGCGTCTTCGACCGCTTCCGTACGCTGCCGATCTGGCGGCCCGCCCCGATGGTCGGCTACCTCCTCGGCGACGTCGTGCGCTATCTGATCGCCTCCGTGGTCATGCTCGCCGTCGGCCTGGTCATCGGCTACCGTCCGGACGGCGGACCGGTCGGCATCGCGCTCGGCGTCGCGCTGCTGATGGTCTTCTCGTTCTCGTTCTCCTGGATCTGGACGATGTTCGGACTGCTGCTGCGCACCGAGAAGTCGGTGATGGGCGTCAGCATGATGGTCATCTTCCCGATGACGTTCCTGAGCAACGTGTTCGTCGATCCGAAGACCATGCCGGGCTGGCTCCAGGCATTCGTCAACAACAGCCCGGTCACCCATGTGGCCACCGCCGTACGCGAACTGATGGCGGGCAACTGGCCGGCCGCGGACATCGGCTGGTCCCTGGGCTGGTCCGCGGTGCTCGTGATCGTGTTCGGCTCGGTGACGATGCGGCTCTACAACCGCAAGTAGGGCCTTGCCGCCCGGCCTTGACCTTCCTCGCGGGGGAGACTCCAGCATCGGGTCCGCCGGGCATCCCCGCCCGGCACGAGGAGGAAGGCCGGGCAGGCATGGGGTTGCTGACCATAGGCGCGTTCGCCCGCGCGTCGCGGCTGTCCGCGAAGGCGCTGCGGCGCTACGACGAGCTGGGCCTGCTGCCGCCCGCACGCGTCGACCCGTTCACCGGCTACCGGTACTACGACGACGCCCAGGTGGAGCGGGCCCGGCTCGTGGCGTGGCTGCGGCGGATCGGGATGCCGCTCGCCGGTGTCGGCCGGGTCTGCGACCTGGCGGAGACGGACACGGACGCCGCGGCCCGTGAGATCCGGGCGTACTGGATGCAGGTCGAGTCGGAGACCTCGGCGCGCCGGAGCCTGGCGGACCTCCTCGTGGACCAGCTGTCAGGGAAGGACACCGACATGACGGACCGGATCACGATGCCCCTGGGGATGCGCTGCGCGGCCCGCACGGACCGCGGCCTCGTCAGGGAGACCGACCAGGACGCCGTGTACGCCGGGACCCGGCTGCTCGCCGTCGCGGACGGCTTCGGCGGCGCGGGGGCCGCGGCGAGCGCGGCGGCGATCGGCGCACTGCAGCCGCTGGAGACCGCCGCACAGGCGTCCTCGCGGGCGGGCGATCTGCTCAACACCCTGGAGGACGCGGTGCACCGCGCCGGCACGGCGGTGCGGGCCTTTCCCGAGTCCGGCACCACGCTGACCGCGCTGCTGTGGACCGGCTCGCAACTTGCCCTGGCGCACATCGGCGACAGCCGCGCGTACCTGCTGCGCGACGGGGTGCTCCACCGCCTCACGCACGACCACACGGTGGTGCAGTCGATGATCGACGAGGGCGACCTCGACGAGGCGGAGGCGGCGGCGCACCCGCAGCGGGCGATGCTGCTGCGCGCGCTGGACGCCGGCGACGGTCCGGCCCGGCCGGACCTGCGGCTGCACGAGGCGAAGGCGGGCGACCGCTTCCTGCTCTGCTCGGACGGCCTGTCCACGACGGTGCCGCAGGCTGCCGTACGGGACTGCCTCGCGTCGGCCGCCGACCCGGAGGCGGCCGTCGACGTCCTGATCGGGCTGGCCCACGACGGGGGCGGCGCGGACAACATCGCGGTGGTGGTGGCGGACGTGGTCAGGAACTGACACGGGGGCGCACGGCGTCGGGCCGGTCCCCGGGGCCGCACAGCCCGTGCGCCCGTGCGCGGCGCCCCGCCGTCACAGGCGCCAGGTGACCGGCCGTGGCGGGCGGTAGGCGCACGAGGCACCCGTGGAGACCGATTCCCTCAGGTGCGCGGACAGTTCGGGGTGGAGGCCGTCGAGGCGGCGCAGGGTGTCGCGGATGCGGGCCGTGACGGTCTTGCGGGCGCGTTCGGCCTCGTCGCCCAGGCGCCGGGTCCGGCCGCCGAGCCCGGCGGCGGCGCGCAACTCCAGGAGAAGCACGGTGCGTTCGCGCCCGTACTCCTCGGCGCGGCGCTCGTCGCCACGGGCCGCCGCCCGGTCGATCTCCTCGTCGAGGCGCGCGAGGCGCTGCCGGTAGCGGTTCTTCGCCTCGTCGTCGAGCACCGGGTCCCCGCCGAGGGCGCGCGCGGCGACCACGGCCTCGCCGCCCTCGGGGGCGAGCAGCACCACGGCGGACAGGTCGTCCCCGGGGCGGGAGAGCAGGGTGTGCAGGTCCCGCAGCCCCTTGGCGTCGGGCACGTGCACGGCACGCCCCGCGAACGACAGCGCCCACACGGCCCCGTCCCGCCGGAACTCCCCCGCGGACGCGGGCCCGGCCCCGGCGGCCGGCCGGGGCGCGGCCCGCTCGGACGGGGACGCGGCCCGGCCCTGCGGCTCGCGCAGGAGATGCGTCAGCCCCAGCTCCCGCGCCTCCCGCTCCACGTCCGCCCTCAACGACCGTGCGGCCGCCTCCCCTTCCGACGCCTCCAGCACATCGGCCAGTGCCGCACGGGCCCGCACCGACCAGGGCCGCGCCCGCAGCCGGTCCGCCGACGCGTACGCCGCCGTCAGCGCCCGGACCGCGTCCGCCGTCCGGCCCTGGGCCGCGTCCAGCAGCCCCCGCCACTGGTCGACCGGGCCGCTGATGTCGCACCCGTACAGCGAGACCACCCACTGCCCGGCGTACGGCTCCAGTGCCGCGCGGGCCCGCTCGATGGCGTCCTCGTCGCCCGAGGCCGCCGCCGTCTGCGCCCGCAGCCGCATCAGCAGCGGCGCGAACGCCCTCGGCAGTGACTCGGCACGCTCCTCGATCCCGTCCAGCAGCCGTCGCGCGAGAGGGGCGTCGCCCCGCTCGACGGCCGTGATCCCCTCCAGCAGCTGCGGATACGGGTGCCCCACCTCCTCGAGACCCGCCACGGCCTCGGCCGCCTCCTCCAGACGACCCGTCAGCAGCTTGAGGCCCCAGTCCATGTGGGACGTCATGAAGGCGAAGGCAGGGTGCTCGCGCCGGGTGCCGATCACCTGGTCCAGGAGCTGCCTGGCCTCGTCGAAGCGGCCCGCGAGGGCGGCGATCAACGAGCGGTCGACGGCGACGCCCAGCTCGAAGCGGCGCAGACCGGTCCGCTCGGCCAGGCCGACGAAGGTGTGCAGCTGCGCGAGATATCCCGGGTCGCCCAGCTCCAGCAGCGAGACCCAGCGCATCGCGGTGGCGTGCAGCTCCATCTCGGCGTTGTCCGTGCGGCGGGCGACTTCGGCCATCTCGTCCGTCAGGTCCAGCCGCTCGGCGGAGGTGCCGAGCCCCCAGATCGCGTCGTGCCGCGCCCACAGCGAGAACGACAGCGCGTCGTCGTCGCCCTCGCTGCGCGCCAGAGCGGTGCAGCGCACGGCCAGGTCCTGCGCGATCCGCTCGTGCGACAGGCCCGCGAGCTCCTCGCCGCCCCGGTCGACCAGCGCGCGGTAGGCGTCGCGCAGGAGTCGCCCGGTCCGCTCCCGCTGTCTGCCGCCCTGCACGTCGCTCTGGTTGTGGAGGGTGATCGCGACGCGTGCCAGCAGCTCGGGGGCGCCGAGCTCCTCCGCCAGGTCGGCGGCCCGGTCGAAGTGGCGCCACGCGTCGATCTCGTCGCCGCTGTGGCGCAGCTCCGTGCCGAGGTCGAGGCAGACGAGCGCGGCCCGGCGCGCATCGGGCCCGGCGGCCTGGAGCGCGCGGCGGTAGTGGCCGACGGCCTCCTCGCCGGCGAGCCGTCCGGACGCGTCGCGGGCTGCCGCCATCAGCAGCTCGACACGGCGCTCGCGCTCCAGCTCGTCGCCCGCGAGATGGGCGTGCCGTGCGAGGTCCGCGGGGAGGACCTTCTCGCTCAGGTCGGGCGCGGCCGCGACGGCCCGTACGACGGCCGCGTGCCGGGCGCGCGCGTCGGGCTCGTCCAGCGCCTCGTACAACGTCTCCCGCACGAGGTCGTGGGCGAAGGCGAACCGGCCGCCCGTCCGCGGGGCCACCAGCCGCGCGGCGACGGCCCGCTCCAGCAGCCGGTCCACCTGCGGCACGGGCGCCGCCGCTGCCGCCGCGAGCATCTGCCGGTGGAACTCCCGCCCCAGCACGGCCGCGGTGACGAGCAGCGCGCCGACCGGCCCGGGCAGCAGCGCGAGCCGCCGCCGGACCGCCTCGCGCACACCGGGGGCGACGGTGGTGACGGGCTGGCCGCTGTGCCAGATCCGGGCGGTCTGCTCGACGAAGAACGGATTGCCGCCGGTGCGCCGGTGGACCTCGTCGACGAGGCCGGGCCCGGCCTCGACACCGGCCGTCAGCTCGATGAGCGCGCCGACCTCGTCGCGCTCCAGGCCGGTGAGCGTGACCGTGGCGGCGGCCCGGGCGGCCAGCGGCAGGATCAGCTCCTGGAGCGGATGGTCGGCCGCCTCGACCTCCGCGTCCCGGTACGTGCCGATGAGCAGCAGCCGCTCGAACCAGGTGTGCTGGGCGGCGAATTCCAGCAGGCGCAGGGACGCCGGGTCGGCCCAGTGCAGATCGTCCAGGACGACGACCACGGGGCGCTGCTGCGAGACGGTGACCAGCGCCGTCGTCACCGCGTCGTACATCGGGAAGCTCTCGCCGCCGGCCTCCGCGTCGCCCGGCGTCTCCCCGAGCAGGACCGCGAGCAGCCCGCCCGCCGCCTTCTCGGCCTGTGCCCAGGCGTCCGCACCGGCTCCCCGCCGCAGCCCGCGGACGACCTGGACCCAGGGCCAGTAGCCCGGTGCGCTGTCCGAGTCCCAGCAGGAGCCGCCGAGCACGAGGGCGCCGCGCCGCCGGGCCTCGTCGGCCGCGGCGGTGACGAGGGTCGTCTTGCCGATGCCGGCCTCGCCGGTGACCAGCACCAGGCCCCCGTGGCTGTCCGTCGCCCGGCCGATCTCGGTCCGGAGGACGCCCGCGGGGTGGTCACGCCCGATCAGTGCAGGGCTCATGCCGAAACCATAGGCGGCGTCACCGACAACGCCCGCCGAACCGGGAAACGCCCGCGGAAGGGCGAGCCCCCGCCGGGCCCGCCCGACCGGGAAGCCCGTCAGGTGGGCCCGTGCACCGGGAGCTCCCGTCAGGGCGTGTCCGCCTCGCCCCGCACCACCACGACCGGGCAGGGGGCGTGCTGGGTGAGATGGAGCCCGACGGAGCCGAGCAGCGCCGCCTTGAACCCGCTGTACCCGCGGTCCCCCACGACCAGCAGTGTCGCCCCTTCGGCGCGCTCCATCAGGGCCTGCGCCGGGTTGCCGATGAGAACCTTCCGCGTGATCGCGGCCGCGGCCTCGGCGCCGATGGTCTGCTCCAGCGTGTCGTCGAGGATCCTGCCCGCCATCGCCTCCGGGTCGAAGTCGGCGGGCAGGGCGGGCACCATGGCCGCCCAGCCCGCCGCCGGGTACTCCCAGCTGATGACGGCTTCCAGGGGCTCACCCGTGAGCCCGGCCTGTCGCACCGCCCAGCGCAGTGCCCGGACGGACGGCTCGGAGCCGTCCACCCCTACGACGATCCTGCCCGCCTTCGCCATTCCGCCACCTCCGTGGTTCATGAGCCCGAACTCGGTTCAAGCCTACGGATAACCACCGAAGGAGCCCAGAACTATGCAAACAGGTCGGCGGTGACCGCCTCCTCCGGCGCGCCCTGGGCCGGGACGCCGGCCGCCGGAGCCAGCATGCGGGCCAGCTCGCGCCCGGCCCGCGCGATGCGGTCCGGCAGCGTGGCGGTGAGCGCGTCGCCCGTGCCGCCCCAGTCCTCCGACGCCGCGTACACCGCCGTCGGCGCGACCACGGTCCGCAGGTAGGCGAACAGCGGACGCAGGGCGTGCTCCAGCACCAGCGAGTGCCGGGCCGTCCCTCCGGTCGCCGCGATCAGGACGGGCTTGCCGCCGAGGGCGTCGGGCTCGATCAGGTCGAAGAAGGACTTGAACAGCCCGCTGTACGAGGCCGTGAACACCGGCGTGACGGCTATCAGGGCGTCGGCCCCCGTCACCGCCTCGATCGCCTCCTCGAGCGCGGGCGCGGGGAAGCCCGTCACGAAGTTGTTGGCGATCGGCACGGCCAGGTCGCGCAGCTCCACCACGCGGACCTCCACCGGACGTCCGCTGCCCGCGAGTTCGCGGCGTACGGACTCGGTGAGCCGGTCGGCGAGCAGCCGCGTGGACGACGGCACGCTCAGCCCGGCGGAGACGACGACGAGGTTCAGCGGCTCGGCAGTGTGCGTCATGACGACTCCTTCGTGTCCCGGACGTCCGCGCTGCGGGCGTCCGTTTCCTGGGCGTCGCGGGCGGCGACGGCGGGGTGCAGCGGCGCGGTCTCGGGCACTCCGGCCGGCCGCAGGCGGGCGAACTCCTTGCGCAGCACCGGCACGACTTCCTCGCCGAGGATGTCGAGCTGCTCCAGCACCGTCTTCAGCGGAAGCCCGGCGTGGTCCATCAGGAACAGCTGGCGCTGGTAGTCGCCGACCGCGTCGCGGAAGCCGAGCGTGCGCTCGATGACCTGCTGCGGGGAGCCGACGGTCAGCGGCGTCTGCTCGGTGAAGTCCTCCAGCGACGGGCCGTGGCCGTAGACCGGCGCGTTGTCGAAGTAGGGGCGGAACTCCCTGACAGCCTCCTGCGAGTTGCGGCGCATGAACACCTGGCCGCCGAGCCCGACGATCGCCTGCTCGGGCGTGCCGTGCCCGTAGTGCGCGTAGCGCTCGCGGTAGAGCGCGACCATCTTCCTGGTGTGGGACATGGGCCAGAAGATGTTGTTGTGGAAGAAGCCGTCGCCGTAGTACGCGGCCTGCTCGGCGATCTCGGGGGAGCGGATCGAGCCGTGCCAGACGAACGGCGGCACGCCGTCCAGCGGGCGCGGGGTCGCGGTGAAGCCCTGCAGCGGCGTGCGGAACTTCCCCTCCCAGTCGACCACGTCCTCCCTCCACAGCCTGTGGAGGAGCGCGTAGTTCTCGAGGGCGAGCGGGATGCCCTGGCGGATGTCCTGCCCGAACCACGGATAGACCGGGCCGGTGTTGCCGCGGCCCATCATGAGGTCGACGCGCCCGTCGGCGATGTGCTGGAGGTAGGCGTAGTCCTCGGCGATCTTCACCGGGTCGTTGGTGGTGATCAGCGTGGTCGAGGTGGACAGGACCAGCCGGTCGGTCCTGGCCGCGAGGTGCCCGAGGAGGGTGGTGGGGGACGACGGCACGAAGGGCGGGTTGTGGTGCTCTCCTGTCGCGAAGACGTCCAGGCCGACCTCCTCCGCCTTCTCGGCGATGGCGATCGTGGCCTTGATCCGCTCGTGCTCGCTCGGCGTACGGCCGGTGGTCGGGTCGGTCGTGACGTCCCCGACCGTGAAGATGCCGAACTGCATGGGGGCTCACCTCTCGGGCTGGTGGTTGAATGTTTAACTATAGCCCCTCAACCAAGGCCCTCCGGTCCGTATTCCGCCCCGGCCGCCCCACCCCCGTAGCCTGTCCCGTGGCCCCGCCCGGGACCGGACCCGAGGACCGGAGGCTGCCGTGGGCGGGCACGAGAGCGAGGAGTGGAAGGAGCGCGGCGTGGCGCTGCGCGTCTTCGTGTACGTGTTCGCGACCCACCTCTTCGCGGGTTTCGTGTGGCTCCTCTTCTACGTCGGCGAGCACGCGCAGAAGTGGCCACGCCGCCGGGCCCGCGGCGCGACGCCTGCCGGGTCAGCCGGTGCCGGCCGCGCCCGGGAAGAGCTGGCGGAAGGCGTCCGCCGATTCGGTGCCGGACCGCCCGAACGGCGCGTCGAAGTCCCACACCAGGAACAGCAGGAACGCGATCAGCGCGCTGAAGACCCCCGCCAGCAGCAGTTCACGGAACGAGCGGCCGATCTGCATCGTGAAGATCAGCCCGACGGTGACGACGGCCCCGCTGATCAGGCCGAACCAGACGATGCCCGGCAGCGTCTCCTCGGCGCCCGAGGCCCGGGCGTTGCGCGCGTCCTCTGCGGCGGCCACCTGGTCGAGCATCGGCTGGTACGCCTGCGCCTCCAGCTCGTTCGCCGGCTCGCGCTCCGCGACCCCGGTGCGCACGGTGGCCAGCAGCTCCGTCCCGCGCGGCGACAGCTCCTCCTCGTCGATCATCCGCGGCCACTCCTCCCGCACCACCTCCGAGACGTAGGCGTCGACGTTCGTCCGCAGCCGCTCCCGGAAGTCGGCCGGGTACACCTGGGCGCGCTGGGTGACCTCGTGCAGCGCCTGGGCCTCGGCGCGCACGGCGTCCTGGGCCGCCCCGCGGGCCTCCCAGACCCCGGCGATGGCGAGGCCGAGCACGATCGCGTACACGACGCCGACCATCATCACCATGTACTCGAGGACGTCGGGCGTCTGCTGCGTCCCGGCCTCCTCCATGCCGTCCGCGGCGTCCCGCGTCCCGCGCCGGCCGAGGAGCGTGACGACGAGGACGACGGCGCATGCGGCCGCCGTCACGGTGGCGAGGACCAGCCATTCGGACATGGGGATCTCCCGGGGGGTGTGGTGAGGGCGTGGGGCGGAAGCGAACTCAGGCGCGGCCGCGCCGTGCGCCGGAACCGGAACGGGGGCGCAGCATGGCCGCGGCGAGCACGGCCGGGGTCGTGGTCACCAGCATCAGCACGGTGAGGGGGGTGCCGTCGGCCTCGGGGCCCCGGGAGGCGGGCCGGTAGGTGCGGATGGCGGCCGCCGGAGCCCGCGGCGGGGCGGAGGCGGGCGGTTCGGCCGCGGGCGGCGGGTCGTCGGGCGGCGGGGCCGGTTGGGCAGGGGGTGGCGACGACGGCTCAGGCGCAGGCGCAGGCGGGGGTGCGGACGGGGGTGCGGGCACGGGCGGTTCGGGGGCCGGCGGTTCCGGTGCGGAGGGCGGCTCGGGCGGCTCGTGAGCAGGGGGCTGCGGGGGCGGTGGCACGGGAGGGGCGGTCGATGGCGGGAGGCAGACCCCGACGTCGATCGTCACGCCGAGGCCGATCCCCACCGGTCCCGGAAGGGACACGGACACCGAGAGGGCCGGTGGCGGCCGATCCGCTTGCGCCTGCCGTTCGGGCGCGGACGCCGATACCCCGGCCCGCTCCGATCCGCTGGGGTCCTCGGACGCGGAGGTGCCGATGCCGACCCCCTGCGTGCCGAGAACCGCGACGATCCCGAGTGCGCTCACCTGCTGCCAACCCGCCACGGCGGACACGGTAGAGGCCGGAACGCGGTCGTATGCCCCAGATCACCCGTATGGCTGATGAAAGCACTTTTTCGACCGCGGGGATGATCGCGTTCGGCCGAGCGTGACCGAGTTCATTTTGCACTTTGTTGCAAAAGACTCCGGAGGGCGGCTAGAACTTGAACCGACCAGCCCGCGCGAGGAGGCGCCCCGATGAGTACGAGCACTGCACGGCCGACCCCGTACCCGCATCTGCTGAGCCCGCTCGACCTCGGGTTCACGACGCTGCCCAACCGGGTACTGATGGGCTCCATGCACGTCGGCCTCGAAGAGGCCGAGAACGGCTTCGAGCGCATGGCCGCCTTCTACGCCGAGCGCGCCCGCGGCGGCGTCGGCCTGATCGTCACCGGCGGCATCGCGCCGAACGACCGCGGCCGCCCCTACGAGGGCGGTGCCAAGCTCACCACCGAGGACGAGGCCGCCCGGCACCGGGTCGTCACCGACGCCGTGCACGCCGAGGGCGGCCGGATCGCCATGCAGATCCTGCACTTCGGCCGGTACGCCTACCACCAGGACCTCGTCGCCCCGAGCGCGATCCAGGCCCCGATCAGCCCGTTCGTCCCGCACGAACTCACCGACGCGGAGATCGAGGAGACGATCGAGGACTTCGTCCGCGCGGCCGTCCTCGCCAGGTCCGCCGGGTACGACGGCGTCGAGATCATGGGCTCCGAGGGCTACTTCATCAACGAGTTCATCGCGAGCGCCACCAACCACCGCACCGACCGCTGGGGCGGCTCGTACGAGAACCGCGTCCGGCTGCCCCTGGAGATCATCCGCCGCACCCGCGAGGCCGTCGGCGCCGACTTCATCCTGATCTACCGGCTCTCCATGCTCGACCTGGTGCCCGGCGGCTCCTCGCTCGACGAGGTGATCACGCTCGCCAAGGCCGTGGAGGCCGCCGGTGTCACGATCATCAACACCGGCATCGGCTGGCACGAGGCCCGTATCCCCACCATCGCGACCTCGGTGCCGCGCGGCGCCTACACCTGGGTCACCAAGAAGCTGATGGGCGCGGTGTCCGTCCCGCTGGTGACCAGCAACCGCATCAACACCCCCGAGGTGGCCGAGCAGTTGCTCGCCGACGGGCGCGCGGACATGGTCTCGATGGCACGGCCGTTCCTCGCCGACCCCGCGTTCGTGGCCAAGGCGCAGGCCGGCCGGCCCGAGACCATCAACACCTGCATCGGCTGCAATCAGGCCTGCCTCGACCACACGTTCAGCCTGAAGATCACCTCCTGCCTGGTGAATCCGCGCGCGTGCCACGAGACCGAACTCGTCCTCGCCCCCACCCGGCTGAAGAAGCGCGTCGCCGTCGTCGGGGCCGGACCCGCCGGACTGGCCTGCGCCGTCTCCGCCGCCGAACGCGGCCACGCCGTCACCCTGTTCGACGCGGCCGACGAGATCGGCGGCCAGCTGAACATCGCCAAGCGCGTCCCGGGCAAGCAGGAGTTCGACGAGACCCTGCGCTACTTCCGCACCCAGCTGGCCGAGCGCGGTGTCGAGGTGCGCCTCGGCGCCCGTGTCGCCGCCGCCGACCTGTCGGCCGACGACTACGACGAGGTCGTGGTCGCCACCGGAGTGACCCCGCGCGTCCCCGAGATCGCGGGCATCGACCACCCGAGCGTCGTCAGCTACCTCGATGTGCTGCGCGACGGCGCGCCGGTCGGCGAGCGCGTCGCGGTCGTCGGCGCGGGCGGCATCGGCTTCGACGTGGCCGAGTACCTCACCGACGGCGGCGAGGGCGCGAGCCTGGACGCGGAGACGTACTTCCGCCAGTGGGGCGTCGACACCGCGTACGCCGGGCCCGGTGGCCTCACCGCGCCGAAGCGCCCCGCGCCGCCGCGCACGGTGCACCTGCTCCAGCGCAAGACGAGCAAGGTCGGCGCCGGACTCGGCAAGACGACCGGCTGGATCCACCGCACCGAGCTCAAGCACCGCGGGGTGACGATGACGGCCGGCGTGACGTACGAGCGGATCGACGACGAGGGCCTGCACATCACGGTCGACGGCGCATCCTCCGTGCTGCCGGTCGACACGGTGGTGCTGTGCACCGGACAGGAGCCCCAGCGTTCGCTGTACGACGAGCTGACCGCCGCCGGCCGTACGGTCCACCTCATCGGCGGCGCGGACGTGGCGGCCGAGCTGGACGCGAAGCGCGCCATCGACCAGGGCACCCGGCTCGCCGCCGCCCTGTGACAACGGGTCCCCGTCGGCCTCGGCGAGGGGCCGACGGGGAGTCATGACCTCGGTGCGGCGACCGGGAGGCGAGACGTTCGCGGACGCCTCCCGGGCCGCCCGCACTCGTGCCCACAGCCCGGTCACAGGGGTGGCATACGATGCGCACGACATTCATAAGACTTCCGTAAGAGGATGTACGCGTCATGGCAGTCCGCACCCCCTCCCGTTCCCTGCGCGGCATATCCGCCGTCGTCGCCCTGCTCGCGGCCGGCGCCGTGGGGTGCTCGGACGTCGTCGAGAGCGCCAAGGAGGGCGCCGAGAAGGTGGCGCGCCAGCGGTCGGTGTTCCAGCTCAACCCCGGGGACTGCTACAACCCGAACAGCAAGGCGGTCGAGGGCGAGGCGGTCACCATCGAGATGGTGCCCTGCGGCGAGCCGCACCAGGGGCAGGTCGTCGGCGAGTTCACGCTCGACGACGAGAAGGCGTTCCCCGGCAACGAGGCGATCTGGGCGATCGCCGACGAGCGGTGCCCGGCCGTGGCGGCGAAGTTCGCCCCGGACACCTGGGCGCTCCCCAAGGGCGTCGAGATCTTCTACTACACGCCCACGCAGGAGAGCTGGTCGACCGGCGACCGCGCCGTGAGCTGCTCCTACACCAAGGAGAAGGGCACCTTGACCGGCTCGCTGAAGACCGCGGGCACCGCAGGGTCCGAGCAGGCCGCGTACCTCAAGGGTGCGAACGCCGTCTACGACGCGCTGTGGAACAACCAGCCCGAGGCGGAGAGCGTCGAGGACGACCTCGCCGGCTACAAGGCGCAGGCCAAGGCCGTCGCCGCCGCCCTCGACGCGCACGTCAAGGGCCTTCAGGGCATCGAGGGCGCGGAGACCGGCAAGCTCCGCGCGCAGCTGGAGAAGACCGCCGGCCACTGGAGCAAGGCCGCGAACGCCGCCGACTCCGACGCGTTCTACCTCTCCTACGACCCTGCCTTCACCGGTCTCGACCCGAACAAGACGGTCGCCGCCCGCAAGGAACTGGGCCTGGCCACCACCGTCCCGGCCGACGAGGCCGAGGTCTGGGCGGGCTGACGCCCCGCGGAGCGCGCCCGGCCCGGGGCCGGGCGCGCGGCATTCCCCGGGCGGGGCGCGTCCTACGATGCGGCCATGTCCCTGCCCCACGCGATCCTCACGGCCCTGCTCGAAAAGCCCTCGTCGGGCCTGGAGCTGACGCGCCGGTTCGACCGGTCGATCGGCTACTTCTGGTCGGCGACCCACCAGCAGATCTATCGCGAGCTGGGAAAACTGGAGCAGGCCGGCCACATCAGGGCACTGCCCTCGGCGCAGCCGACCCGCGGCCAGAAGAAGGAGTACGAGGTCCTGCCCGCGGGCCGCGAGGAACTGGCCGCCTGGACGGCCCGCCCCGAGGACCCGAAGACCGTACGAGACCCCCTGCTGCTGCGCCTGCGCGCGGCGGCGGTGGTCGGCGGCGCGGGCCTGGAGGAGGAACTCGTCCGCCACCGGGAGCTGCACCGGGCCCAGTTGGCCGCCTACGAGGAGATCGAGGCGCGCGACTTCCCGCCGGAGCGCCGGATCACCCAGGAGGACCGGCTGCGTCATGTCGTCCTGCGGGCGGGCATCGAGCTGGAGACGTTCTGGACGAAGTGGCTGACGGACACGCTGACCGAGCTCGCGCCGGACCGGCACCGGCCCGGGCGGCCGTAACTGCGGGGACAGACCCGGTTGGTGGGGTGGCGGAGGACCGCCCCTGGCGCGTACCGCCTGTCGAGCCATGCTTTATGTTGCAGAGGCGAGACAAGGGGGATGCGATGTCGCGGGACTACGACAGCCAGCTGCTGGAGTCGGTGGCGGTACGCCGACGCAGAATGCGGGACGCGCTGCTGTTCGGTGCGGGGCGGGCGCGGCGTACGGCGGACGAGCGGCTCGGGAAGATGTTCGCCGGCATCGCCATAGCGGCTGTCCTGTGCGCGGGGTGCATCGGATGGTCCTTCCTGCAGCACACTCTGGCGAAGCAGAAGGCCGAGCAGCAAAAGCAGCAACTCCAGGAGCAGCAGTACCAGCGACCGGCGACCTCGACGGAAACAGCGGAACCGGAGAAGTCCGCCGAATCCGCCGCGATGATAGGTTCACACAAGTGGTGAGCACCGCAGCGAGCTCCCGGGTGCAGTTGAGCAGGGTGACCCTGGTCGGCGAGCGGCGCCGGGCCGACATCGTCCTGCCGTCCGACACCCCGATCGGTCAACTGCTCCCGGACATTCTGCAGTTGCTCGATGATCGAGCAGCATCGCGCCCGCTCACACGG
The DNA here is from genome assembly GCF_053591895.1 of Streptomyces sp. NPDC002867. Lineage (NCBI taxonomy): Bacteria > Bacillati > Actinomycetota > Actinomycetes > Kitasatosporales > Streptomycetaceae > Streptomyces > Streptomyces sp. NPDC002867. Next base: position 276,480 of record NZ_JBSFUR010000002.1, read on the forward strand.
CAGTTGATCACCCCCGACGGCTCGGCGCTGCCGCACGACAGCACGCTCGCTTCGGCGGAGGTTGCCGACGGCGCCGTGCTCCGGCTCGTCCGTGCCCACTCCGCGCCACCTGCGTCCGTGGTGCACGACGTCACCGACCAGGTGGCCGACGACCTCGACCTCCAGGCATGGCGCTGGCGTCCTGCGGCGCGGCGCGTGGCAGCGGGCGTGGCGACCGTCGCCTTCGCCGTGATCGCCGCGGTGCTCGCCCGTCGTGAGTTCCCGCTCGACGGCCTGGCCGGTGCTCTCATCGCCACCACGCTCGTCCTTTCTGCCGCCGGTGCGCTCGTCGCCCGGATCGGTCAGGGCAATCGGGGCCTGGCGACAGCGCTCCTGCTCGCCGCAGGCGGGCTCGGCATCCTCACCGCGTGGACCGCCGCCGACGCCTACGCCTGGCCGGGGACCGCACGTCTCGCCGCAGTGGCGGGTGCGCTCGTCCTGATGCTGGCGCTGCTCGGCTACTTCTCGCCGCTCGGCCGCGGCGGTCTCATCGGCGCCATGGCCACGGCCGCGATCACCGGAGTGTGGGAGGCCGTTGCCGTCGTCCAGGGCGACCCGGCCCGGCTCGGAGCGGTCATGGCCGTCTTCTCCGTGGTGCTGCTCGGCATGCTTCCGCGGCTCGCCCTGATGGCATCGGGGCTCACCGCACTCGACGACCGCCGCTCGGGCGGCGCCTCCGTCAGTCGCCACCAGGTCGGCAACGCGCTCGCGGCCACACACCGCGGCCTTGCCCTCGCCACGATGGCCACCGCGGTCTCGGCGGCTGCCGGCGGCTGGCTGCTGACCCTGGCCGAGAGGCCGACAGTATGGACGGTGTCGCTGGCGTCGGTCGTCGCCGTGGTGCTCCTGTCGAGAGCGCGGGCCTTTCCGCTGGTCGCGGAGGTCGTGGCGCTCTTCGCAGCTGCAGCGGCCCTGGCCGTACGTCTCGTGATGCTGTGGTTGCAGCATGCCGGTGGTGCAGGGCCGCTCGTCGTGCTGTGCGCGGCCGCGGTGCTGCCGCTGCTCGTCCTGGCGGTCCAGCCACCCGAGCACGTGCGGGTCAGGCTGCGGCGCATGGCCGATCTGGTCGAATCCATCGGTGTGGTGGGCCTTTTCCCGCTCGCCGTCGGCGTGTTCGGTGTGTACGGGCAGCTGCTCAACAAGTTCTGAGTGACACGCAGGCGCTCCGCGCGGGGCAGTACGGCGGACAAGAAGGGCAGGCATGCCGAACGGAGACAACTGGCAGGGCGATGTGCTGCGCGACCTCAGGGGCGGCGCACCGCAGAGTGCGCCGGCCGCAGGTGGGCAGGCGGCCCCCGGCACCCCTGGGGGTACCGCCTCGCAGCAGGGTGCCCCCGTGCAGAGCCCCGCCCCCGGGGTCCCGCCGCAGGGCGCGCCCGTGCCCGGCCCGGCCGCCGCCGCGCAGGGCGCCCAGGCGCCGTATGCAGTCCCTGGCGCAGGTGCGCCTCAGCAGGCCGGTCCCGCGTACCCGCCGGGCCGGCAGGCTGGTCCCGCGTACTCGCCGGGTCCGCAGGCCGGACCCCAGGGGCAGGGACCGCCGGCAGGCCACCAGGGCGGCGGGCCGCACCAGCCCGGCCATCACGCCCCGGCGCAGCCGGCCCCAGCCCCCACCCGGTACGCCCCGGCCGGCCAAGGCCCCCGTACCCCCGACTCGCGCCCCGTCGTCGACAGAGACCTGGCCGCTGCCGGACGGGGGCCCCGCCGAGGCGAGTCCTTCGCCGCCCGCGCCGTCCGCGCCGTACGCCGGACCGTCACGTCGTCGGCCGCCCGCGAGGTCGCGGAGATCACGCGTACCGCGGAGATGCTCCAGCAGCCGGTGACGACCGGCCGGCAGATAGCCGTCGTCTCCATACGCGGCGGTGCCGGCAAGTCGACCGTCACCGCCCTGCTCGGCACCACCTACGCCCATTACCGGCAGGACCCCGTTCTCATCGTCGAGGCCGATCCCGCGCTCGGCTCGCTGCCGCTGCGGCTCGGTGCGGAGACGCTGCGCTGGACCACCGGTGACCTCGCGGGCATCGTCGAACCCCAGATGTCGCTGCTCGACGTCACCGGCTACCTCGTCCAACTCCCCGACAACGCCTGGCTGCTGCCCGGCAGTCAGGGCCAGATCGGTGCGATGCTCGACACGCGGGCGTACGAGCGGGTCATGGTCGCGCTGCGACGCTACTTCGGTGTGACGGTCGTCGACTGCGAGACGCTGCCCGCCGAGGTCGCCCGCGTCGCCCTGTCCGCCGCCCAGGCCCGCGTCCTGACCGCGCCCGCCACCCTGGAAGGCGTCACCAGCACCTATTCGGTGCTCCAGTGGATGCAGGGGCTGCCCCCGCATCTGATCGCCGGCACGGTCGTGGTGCTGACCGAACTGGTGCCGCACCCCGGGCTCGACGTCGACAAGGCCGCCCGGAAGCTCGAGTCCACCGGCGCGCGCGTCCATGTCCTGCCCTACGACCGGCACTTGGCGGCCGGCGGCAGGATCCGTACCGACATGCTCGCCCGTGGGACACGGCAGGCAGCCACACGTCTGGCCGCCGCCGTCTTCCAGCTCTCCCAGAAGCGTCATTGAACGACGGACGACGATGAGTACCCGACTGATACACCGCCCGGCCCGGACCACCCGGCCCCCGGCCGCCTCCACGGCGCGCACCATCGAAGCCCCGCCCAACCTTCCCGAGGGGAAGGCCGGCAACATCGCGATGTCACTGCTGCCTGTCGCCGGTGTCATGTCGTCCGTCGTGATGATGACGGTCGTCCGCAACAGCCAGTTCGCCGCGCTCGGCGCGATCATCCTGGTCGTCACCATCGTCGGTTCCGTGGTGCTTGTCTTCTCCCAGCGCGGCAAGGCCCAGCGCACCCGCCGCACCCAGCGTGAGGCGTACCTCGCCTATCTGGAGGAACTGCGCGAGGAGCTGTCCGCGGAGGAACGCGAGCGCCGCGAGCGCGCCGACGTGCTCAACCCGCCGCCGCACGCGCTGTACGACATCCTCCGCGACCCGGCGCGCCTGTGGGAGCGCCGCCGTGCCGACGGCGACTTCCTGCGGGTGCGCGTCGGCACCGGGGAGATGCCGGTTCGCGATCTGCAGATCGCCGAACAGGGCTCGTCCGTCCTCACACCGCCCGACCGCTTCATGCTCAACGAGGCGTCCGCACTCACCACCCGTTTCCGCACCGGCACCGAACTCCCGCTCACCGTCCCCCTCGACCGTGTCGGCAACGTCACCGTCATCGGCCCCCGCGAGGACTGCCTGCGCGTCGCCCGTGCCCTGCTCGTCCAGACCGCCGCGATGCACGCTCCCGACGACGTGGCCATCGCGATCGCCGCACCCGGCGATCGGCTCGGCGACTGGGAGTGGGCCAAGTGGATGCCGCATCTGCTGGACACCGAGCAGTTCGACGGTCCCGTCGCCGCCCGCCGCATCGCCCCCTCCACGCCCCAGCTCGCCCGGCAGATCGGACCCGAGCTGCGCCGCCGCGCCTCCTACGCAGCAGAGGTGCGGCGCGGCCTGGCGGGCAAGGATGCCCTGACCATGAACTCCCGGCTGCTGGTCGTCACCGACGGGCACGGCGAGGACGCCGTCGACCTGCCGCGCCCCGACGAGGCGGTCGGCCTGCGCGAGATGGGCGTCACCGTCCTCCATCTGCTCGAGCAGCGGATCCAGGAGCCGGGTCACGTCGGCGTACGGATCACCGTCGACGGCGACCAGGTGTTCATCGAGGATCTGCGCGGAGAGGAACCGATCAGCGCCCACGGGACCGTGGACGAGGTCGGCATCGCCTTCGCCGAGGGCCTGGCGCGGATGCTGGCGCCGCTGCGGCTCTCCGCCGAGTCCCTCGTGGACGCCCCGCTGTCCGGGCCCGTCGACTTCGCCGACCTGCTCGGCATCGACGACGTGGCCCGGCTCGACCTGGAGCACCTGTGGGCGCCGCGCGGCGAGCGTGCCTTCCTGCGCGTCCCCATCGGCATCAGCGACGCCCGCGAGCCGGTGCTCCTGGACCTGAAGGAGTCGTCCGAGCTCGGCATGGGCCCCCACGGACTGTGCGTCGGCGCCACCGGATCCGGAAAATCGGAACTGCTGCGCACCCTCGTCCTCGCGCTGGTGGCCACCCACCCGCCGGAGGACCTGGCCCTCGTCCTCGTCGACTACAAGGGCGGCGCCACCTTCGCCCCCTTCGCCGATCTCCCGCACGTCGCCGGTGTCATCACCAACCTGGAGAACCAGGCCGGCCTCGTCGAACGCGTCCACGCCTCCCTCGCCGGCGAGGTCAAGCGCCGCCAGCAGGTCCTCAAGGACGCCGGTAACGTGGCGGACATCGGAGACTACGCGGCGCTGCGCGCCGAGAAGCGCCCCGACCTCGACCCGTTGCCGCACCTGTTCGTCGTCATCGACGAGTTCGGCGAACTCCTCACCGCCAAGCCGGACTTCATCGACCTGTTCCTGTCCATCGGCCGGATCGGCCGCTCCATCGGTGTGCACCTGCTGCTGTCCAGCCAGCGCATCGAGGGCGGCAAGCTCAAGGGGCTGGACACCTATCTCTCGTACCGGCTCGGCCTGCGCACCTTCTCCGCCGACGAGTCCCGTACCGTCCTCGACACCGCGGACGCCTTCCATCTGCCGCCGCTGCCCGGTTTCGGCTACCTCAAGGTCGACACCAGCCACTACGAACGCTTCAAGGCGAGCTACGTCTCCGGCGCCTACCGCGGACCGGTGCGGCGCGTCGAGGACGAGGACACCGGGCCCCTCGCCCTCGAGTACGAGGCGTACAACACGCTCGGGGCACCGGACAGTTCGGCGCCCCAGGAGCAGACGACGCGCCGCCGCGAGACCGGCCCCACCGAGATGGGCGTCATGGTCGACCAGCTGACGGGTGCAGCCGCTCCGGTGCGCCGCATCTGGCTCCCCCCGCTGCCCACCGCGATCGCCCTGGACCAGGTCGCCGGCCCGCTCGACGTCGGCGCGCGCGGCATGCAGCTCGCCAAGCGCAAGGGCGCGCTGTCGGTGCCGCTCGGACTGCTCGACGACCCGACCAAGCAGTGGCAGGGCGAGTGGTTCCTCGACCTCACCGTGGCGGGCGGACACGCGGCCGTCATCGGCGGCCCGCAGTCCGGCAAGACGACCCTCCTGCGCACCCTCGTCCTGTCCCTGGCGCTGACCCACACCCCGCAGGAGGTCGGCATCTACGGCCTCGACCTGGTCGGCGGCGGACTCCAGGCCCTCGCGGGCCTGCCGCACGTCGGCGGCATCGCGGGCCGCGCCGACCGCGAACGCGCGGCACGGACCGTGGAAGAGGTACGGAACATGCTCGCCCTGCGCGAGGACCTCTTCCGGGAGCACGGCATCGACTCCGTCGACCAGCTGCGCACCCTGCACGCGGCCGGCCGGCTGCCCGAACTGGCATCGGCCGAGATCATCCTCGTCATCGACGGCTTCGGTGCGCTGCGCGACGACTTCGACGAACTCGACGACGCCGTCGTCGACATCCTCAAGCGCGGCGGCGGCTACGGCATCCACGTCGTCGCCGGCATGCTCCGCTGGAACGACGTCCGTATCGCCGCTCAGTCGAACTTCGGCACCCGTGTCGAACTGCGCCTGAACGACCCGAGCGAGTCGAGCATCGACCGCAAGCTCGCCGAGACCCTGTCACCGGACGAGCCCGGCCGGGTACTCACCGACGGCAAGCTCTTCGCACAGGTCGCGCTGCCCCGCACCGACACCCTGGCCGATGCCTCGGAGCTCGGCGCCGTCCTGGAACGCACCGCACGCTCCGTCCGCGCCACCTGGAACGGCGACGTCGCCCAGCCCGTACGGGTTCTGCCGCACGTCCTGGAGCCGCACGTGCTGCCCGGCCCGGCTGCTGAGCCGCGCAAGGTGCCGATCGGCCTCGACCAGACCGCGCTCGAGCCCGTCATGCTCGATCTGTTCGGGCACGACCAGCACCTACTGGTCATGGGTGACAGCGAATGCGGCAAGACGAATCTGCTGCGGACGATCGCCGACGGACTCATCGACCGGTACGGCGAGGACGAGCTGGTCTTCGCCATCATGGACCCGAGGCGCAGCCTGCGCGGCGCGATCCCCGAGGAGTTCAACGGCGGCTACGCGTACAACGCCAAGCTGTGCGCGGGCCTCTCCGCGGGCATCGCCGGCGAACTGGACAAGCGGCTGCCCGACGAGAGCGCACGCCTGGAGGACCTGGAGCCGGGCAGCTGGGGCAGCGGTCCGCGGATCGTGGTCCTCGTCGACGACTACGACGTGCTGACCACGGCGGGCCAGTCGCCGCTCAGCCCCTTCCTGCCGTACATTCCGTCCGCGGTCGACATCGGTCTCCACTTCGTGCTGACCCGCCGCGTCGCGGGCGCGTCGCGCGGCATGTACGAGCCGCTGGTGCAGGGCCTGCGCGAATCGGGGGCCTCTGCTGTGCTGATGGCGGGCGACCGCAGCGAGGGCCAGCTGTTCCCCGGTGTGTACGCCTCCCAGCAGCCCGCGGGACGCGGCGTTTTCCTTCGAAGGGGCCAGCCGAACCGCCTGATCCAGACCGTGTACACCGGCCGGTGACTGCACCTGTTGTCGAAAAGCGGCACAAGGCCCTGAAGGATCACCCATGACGAGGAACCGGACGAGCACCCCATGACCAAGGACGTCATAGCCCTCACCCAGCGGATGCCCGACCCCGCCGCCATGCTCGCGGGACTGCTCGCGGGAGGCCCCGACAAGCTCGTGGGCGCTCGGGGCGACGGTGCCGTCGTCCAGCTCTGCGACGCGGAGGGAAGGCCCTTCGTCTCCGTCGAGTCCCCGATGCTCGTGCAGGTCCCGGGCGAGGCGGAGCGCCTGCTCGGGGCCACGGCGCCGGAGGTCCCGTACTGGTGGACCGAGGCCCGGGCCACCACGGGCATCGCCGAGGCCGAACGGCTGGCAGGCACCTTCGCGGCCCGGCTCGTCTCGCTGCTCGGCGGCTCCGCCCATCCGCCGGAGGCCGCGCGCTCCCTCGCGGTGGTGGAAAGCGACGGCGCGGGTCTGGTGCCCGTACCGGCCGCGGCGCAGCCCGCCGTCGACGTGCTGACGGACAGGGTCGCCGTGGTCATCCAGGACCGCCCGGTGGTCGCGATGACGGCTTGGCTGGCCGACGCGTTCCGTGCCGCGGCCGACGCGGGTCTCGGCCTGCAGATCGTCAGTCCCGCGGGGACCACCCTCTCGCCGGCTGTGCGCAACGCTCTGCCCGGCTGGCCGTCGCGCTGGGTCGTGCAGGACGAGCGGGACGGCTACTACGACGGCCTGTCCGGCGCCGTACTGCGCTGGCAGGACGGACTGTTCGCGCCGGTCGAGGCGGCCGACTCGACCCCCGACGACCGGCGGGCAGAGGTGGCCGACGCCTACGAGGAGGTCACGGAGACCGGCGAGCGCCAGCTGGCTCTGTCGTTCCGCACGGTTCACCCCGCCGACGACCGCCTGGTGCTCGGCGGCGCGCTGGAGACGGTGTGGCGGGAGCTCACCGGCGAACCGCCCGCCGGCTGGGGCACCGCGGAGCCCGCGAACCTGCCGTGGTCACCGCGCCGGCTCACCGATGTGGCCTACGAACGGGCGCCCGAGCCGACCTGGGTCGTGGTGGTCGGAAGCCCGTCCCGGCCTGCCCTGGCCACGGTTCGGATCAGCCGCACGACGGCGGGCGTCGAAGAGGACATCGCGCTCGCGTTCGGCTACGGATCCGACGAGGAACCTCCACTGGACGCCCTGCCCCGGGCCGCGGAGGCGCTCGCCACGCGGCATCGCCTGCAGTCGATGCTCGTTCAACTCCGCAAAGCCCGCCGCGACCTGGCGGTGCCGCCGAGCTTCGAGGGACCGGGTGTCCCGGTGGCCTTCGTCCTCGGCGCGGAGGAGGTCCGGCAGATTCCCGGCGACCGCGCCCGTAAGACACCGCAGTCCGAGCGGCCCGTCCAGCTCGGTCCCCGTACCCGCCCGGCGCTTTACTACCCGTTGCCCGGTGACCCGTCGGACCTGTCGGGGTGGCAGGACTTCGATCGGCTGATGCGCCATCTGAAGGGCGAGTAAGGCTATTTGCGCCTTCGTGACGGGAACCGGTCTGTCTCTGTCGTGGGTTGGTCACAGTGACGCGATTGAGGATGCGGATGTGTCATAGGGGTTGCCTAGAATGGCACTTGTACGATCATCCGTCTGACGGGGGAGTCTGATGAAGTTCGACATGGGGGCGCAGGTCCTGTCGACCCTGAAGTCGCAGTCGCAGGGGTCCAGTACGGACCTGGGGCTGTTGATCCGTCAGCTCATCCAGGCGGCGCAGCCGCTGGAGGGCAAGTTCCACGGTTCGGGCAAGGTGGCGTTCGACCTGTTCAAGTCACGTGCGGACGAGATCACGGCGGCGCTGAACGGTTCGCTGGCGGCGATTCTGGGCGGTCAGGCGGGCATGGACGCGGCGTTCGGCACCGGCACCCAGGAGCAGGGTGAGAACGCGAACACGCAGATGGCGTCCGCGAACTTCGACCTGGCGCGGTTCTCGGGCCGTTCCTGACCCGACGGCCGGCTGAAGTGCTCGGTTCCGAATCTTCTACGGGGAGTGGTGTGTGATGGCTGGTGAGGACCGCCGTGCGTACGACACGGGTGCGTCGTCGGAGGCGCAGGGCAACATCCAGGCGGTGATCGCCCGCCTGGAGCAGGTCATTCAGGCGCGTGACACGCAGGTGAAGAACGCGATGAAGGACTTCCAGGCGGACGGCGTGGCGGACGACTACCACGCCAAGGAACTGCGGTGGAACAACACCTCGCAAGAGGTTCGCAACATCATCCAGTTGCTGAAGACGACGCTGGAGAAGAACGACGTGACGGCGCAGCAGACGATCCAGCGCGCGAAGGCAGCTGTCGACAACATCGGCTGACGTGCAGGGGGGCTCGCCCGCAGGTGAACCGTTCCAGCGGGCGCAGGTCTTCGTGTGTCTTCTTCGTGGTGCAGTTGGCGGTTCGGGTTGTGCAGGGGGACGTTCATGACGGCGTGGGACATCAAGCCGCAGGGAGTTCAGGGCCAGTTGAAGCTCACCGGCACACGTGCCGGCGAGCTCGAGAAGGCCTTGACGAACATGGGCACGCACATGTCGGCGGCGGCACAGGCTGCGGGCACGGCGGTGCCGGGCTCGGCGGCCGAGACACCCTTGCACGGGCCGACAGCAACCGGGAAGCCCCTGACGCAGAAGGCGATGGGGCCGGTGGCCGCGGCACTGAGCGAGTTCCTGAAGGAGCGCGGCAAGGACCTCGACGCCATGGGCAAGCGGATCCAGGCCGCCGTCCTGGGTGCCGCCAAGGCCACCAGCGAATACGTCGAGGGCGACCTGCAGTCCGCCAAGGAGGCCCAGGACGCCGCCAAGTCGGTGCGTCTCGATCTGCTCAAGAAGGACATGCCCGGGGGGGACAAGTGAGCAACGCACCGGTCGACCCGGCGGAGATACCCGTCTTCACGGGCAGTCTCGAAGAGCTGGACAAGGCGGTCAAGGACCTGTCCGGGGACGGTGCCGAGATCGTGACCGCCGCCGGCGACGTGCACACCACGTTCGGCGGGCTGCGCGCGTTCTACCAGGCGCCGGAGGCGGAGCAGCTGTTCGCGGTGACGCAGCCGGTCAAGGACAAGGCCGCGACCTTGAGTTCGGACCTCGGTACCGTCGCAGGCGCACTGGGCACCTACGCCAGTGACATCCGTCCGCTGGTGCAGCAGCTCAAGGACCTCAAGCGGGAGGCCGAGGCGTTCCGCACCAAAGTCGCGGACGACGACAAGTGGCGCGAGGACGGCGATCTGATCGAGGAGAACCTCGAGCGCCGCAACAAGATCGCCGAGGTGTGGACGCAGTTCCAGGAGGCGGAACGCGCCTGCCACAACAAGATCGTCGCCTTGGTCAACGGTGATCCGCTCAAGGTGAACGACGGCTCCAACGGAGAGGGCATGTACGGCTACGACGCCGAGGCCCTCAAGCAGGCCAAGAGCCTGCCCTGGGGCGATGCCGTCGAGGAGTCCACTCCGTGGTGGCAGGTGTGGGAGCACGCCGGGGACTTCGTGGAGGGCTTCTTCGTCGACGGAGTGTGGGGCACGGTCAAGGGCCTGGGCACGCTGGTCGGCTTCGACGGCTGGGACGCGGCGGGCCAGGCGTGGGTCGGCCTGGGCAAGCTGGCGACCGGCCTCGCGCTCTCCCTCAGCCCCGGGACCGCCATCTGGCTCTGGACGGCCGACGAGAAGGATCTGCCGTCCTGGATCCGGGACTCGCGTACGGCGATGAAGGAGACGGGCAAGGCGCTGCTGGCCTGGGACCAGTGGGACGCGCACCCGGGCCGGGCCGCGGGTGCGGTCACGTTCAACGTGCTGACGACGGTCTTCACGGGCGGCACCGGCGGCGCGGTGGCGGGTGCCGGCAAGGCGGGCGCGGCGGCGAAGGTCCTGTCAGTGGCGGGCAAGGCGGGCCGGGCCCTCGACCCGACGACGTACATCTTCAAGGGCGCGGGTGCGGGCCTGTCGAAGATCAGCGATGTGATGGCCGGGCTCAAGGGCATGGGCAAGATCGAGTTCCCGCCGATCCCGGAGGGCGCGATCGCGCTGCCGGAGGGCTCGTTCAAGCTCCCGGACGGCACGCTGCACCTGCCGGAGGGCGCGGCGGTCCCGGAGGGCGCGTTCGAGGTCCCGGCCGGGACGGTCCGCCTCCCGGAGGGCACCCCGATCCCCGCGGGCGCGGTCGACTTCGGCGACGGCATGGTGAAGCTCCCCGAGGGCACCCCTGCCCCGACGGGCTCCCTGCCGGTACCCGAAGGCGCGATCAAGGTCCCGGAGGGCACAACGGCGCTGCCGGAGGGCACGGCCAAGGTGACCGACCCGTTCGACGGCTCGGTGTCGTACTTCGACAAGGACGGCAACCTGCTGGCGGCGGACGGCACGGTCAAGCAGACCGTCGAGCAGGCGCACAAGGAAGGGTCGCCCGCGGTGTCCAACCCGACGTCGGGAGCGGACAACCCACCGGTGCGCACCCCGGCCGAAGTGCCGGCCATGGCGGGCGTGGGCGCGCGCGGCGGCGACGACGGGGTCCGCCTCGGCAGCGACCTGGGCGACGTCGGCCGGGTGGGCGACGAGGCCCCGGGCGGCGGGGCCTTCGACCGTACGCCGGGCGGCGGGGCGAACAACCTGCCCACCGGCCAGGCCGGCAACAACCTGCCGGGCGGCGGAGCGGGCAACAACCTGCCGACGAACAGCTTGGACAACGGGGTGGGCGGCGCGGGCCGCTCGGGTGACACCACCCCGACCACGGGCAGCGGCGGCACGCCGCCGGGCGGAAACCTCGGCGACAACGCGGTCCCGGGTCCCCGCACGGAGACGCCGGGCACGGCCGGCGCCGGCCGCGATGTGCCGGGCGGCTCGACAGCGGACAACGGTGTTCCAGGCGGGCCCGCTCCGGACAACGGTGCGGGAGGCGGTTCCGGGCACGCGGAGACGCCGGGTGCTGGTGGCGTGGACGACGCGGCGCGCAGCGCTGAGGACGCGGCACACCGTGCGGAGTACGAGGCTGCCCGCGAGAAGCCCGCTGACGAGCGGACTCCCGCAGAACGGGCGGCGATCACTCGCGAGCACGTCCGGCTGGCCAACGAGGATCCGGTCTGGCGCGCGGAGCACTACGACAAGTGGGGGCCAGGCAAGCGCAACGATGCCGAGGAAATGGTCGACGGCCAGCTGCTGCCGAAGCTTGTCGAGAAGCCAGGGGGCGGTTGGATGGCCGCCGACGACCTGCCCTACGCCAACCCGGAGCAGTACCACGTAAACCCCATGAACAGGGGCCGGGACACGGTTACTCCGGATAACCTCAATCACCTCGACGAGGTTTCGGGCAATCGCGTGGCAGGCATGGACCTGGCCGCCGCGGAGAAGGCCTACAAGGCCAACCCGACTGATGAGACCGCGAAGGCGCTCGCCGACGCGCAGGAGCACTTCAACAAGACGGTCGGCGAAGGCGTCTCCAACAACACCAAGCTCGGCGAGGCCCTCGGCGAGGAGGCCGCACGCCGGCACATGCTTCTGCAGAAGGAATTCGAAGGGGCCAGGGAGATCACCGATCTTCCGGACACTCCCAACGGCTCGAAGAGGTTCGACCAGCTCTGGCGTGACAAAGACGGAAACCTCATCATCGTCGAGGCAAAAGGCCCAAATGGGACGCTCGATTGGCGCCAGGGCAACGGTGCTCGAGACAGCGGCACCATGGTGAAACAGGGAACCATTGAGTACGTCCGCACGATCCTGGCCGACATGGACGAGCGCGCGCTCACCTCACCGAAGGACGCCAAGTATGCCAAGGAGATACGAGCGGCTATCAAGAACAAGACGCTGCGGTACGTCCTTGTTCAGGCTGTCGAAAACAACGGTAAGTATGCTGGGGCCGGGCTCAAGCACTTCAAAATCTTCTAAGGAGAAACGCGTTGGTCGCGACCATCCCCCGCCACCCCTTTCCCACAGGGAACGCGGAAGAAGGCCTCGCCGTGCTCCAGGAGAACGCACAGGAGTCGATCGACGGACTGGAGGCTGACTCCACGGATCTGGGCGACACCCAGCAGATCACGCTCACCCTGGCGCAGTCGCGCTGCCTGCTGGATCCGCGGGCGGCGATCTTCCCCACGTGGGACGCCTGGGTCACTGCGATGCAGGTGAGCTCCGCCGTGTTCGCCGCCGCCACCACGGCCGAGGAGCACGTGCAGTGCCGTATCGCGCACAAGGACCGCACACTTCAGGCCACCGGCCCACAGTGGTACGTGACCCCGGGAGCCTGGATCAGCGCCTTCTACCTGGCTGTGGTGTGCCGGGAGCGGGACAGGATCACAGCCCTGTGCCAGGTGCCCATGTCTCTGCTTCGGGAGAACGGTTCGCGCTTCGAGGAATACCACTACGCCTGGATCGACACTCTTCAGACCTACTGGCTTGGCGGCCCTGACCTCGGCCAGAAACTGGTTGCTGCGGTCGACGCCACCGACCCTCAAGTCGTCGCCGACCCGGAGACTGTGGGCAAGCTGCTCTACCCGCCGATGGAGATGCTCCATCGCATCATCCGCAAGGACCAAGCCGGCTTCACCCGCGCGCTGACCAACGCCCTGCAGTGGCACAAGGAGTACTGGAGCGAGGAGAGCCGGTCTGTCCAGGCCTCAGGCCTCGTCGCGCTCGCGCCCCTTGCCATGGCCTGCTTCGCCCACGACGCGGGCATGCCGATCGAGGTCGAGTCCGAGTACTTGCCCGCCGTCCTCATCAAGCGCAACTGGTGCGGAGAGTTTCCGACGTAAGAAGGCAGACCACCAGCAGCGGCGATTTCCGGGCGAACCAAGCTCGGCCACGTCGGGCAGATCGGCCAGAAGGGTGACGCGCGCAGGAGCTTGAAGAACGGCGAGCTGGAACTGACAGCGCTTCGGCATCAGCAAGGGGACGCTTCCGTGGCCGTACGAATTGCCCGGCATGACATGGTGCGCCCCGATCCTGAGCGGTTCGCGGAGCAGCTGACTGAACACCTGGCCTGGGAGATCAGTGGCCTTGAGGAATGGGCGGCTGTGATCGACTCAACCTTCGGTACGGCTGTCATGCTCCTGCGTGCTCGTTGCATGGTCGATCCCCGAGCCGCCGCGGTGGAGACGTGGGAGGCCGCGGTCAACGCAATGCAGATCGGCTCGGCACTGTTCGCCGTGACCGGTGTGAGCGAGGGGACCGTCGAGTGCCGTATCGACCGGAAGGTGCGTAGTCTTCCGGCTGCCGGTCCACTGTCGACCGCTGATGCCGGGACATGGCTGACCGCGTTCTGGCTGGCTGTGATCTGTCGTGAACCGCAGCGCATGACGGAACTGTGCGAGATCCCGCTGGAGCGACTGCGCTCGCCCGAGGGGCAGTACGACGAGTACATCTACCACTGGGTGGACACGCTGCAGACGTACTGGCTGCGACGTCCGGGGCCTGTGGAGAAGCTGACGGCCTCACTCCAGATGTCGGATCCATCGGTGGCGCGGATCGCGCCGCGAGACATGCTGCAGGGCGTGCTCTATCCGCCGATCAACCTCTTCTACCACTTCGTTCGTAGGGACATGGATGGCTTCAGCCCGGCTCTGGAAGAGGCCCTGAAGCTGCACAAGACGTACTGGACGCTGACCGAGGAACGTGCCACCGACATCGACGGAGCCATGGCTCTTGGCCCACTCGCCATTGCCTGCTGGGCATACGACGGGGAGCTCCCGATCGACGTCGAGTCCGAGTACCTCCCCAAGCACCTGCTCAACCACGGTTGGCGGGGCGAGTTCCCCACGTGATCAGTGGAGCGACGTGTGTATCTCAGCGGGCAGGTTGGTGCCGGTCGACGGGCCAGGTCCGTCCCCGTGTTTCCGCGAGGGCGTCTGTCCGTAAGGGAGGTTCCATGCCAAGACTGATCCGCGCGCCGAGGGAATGCGGCTCGTGGTTCTGGGATCTCGACGACGTGGCGGAACCGGGGTTGCAGGCGGCTCTCCAGACGGCAGCCCGTATGTCCGCCGTTCTGTACGAGCACGAGTTGCTGGATCCGGTCTCCCTGGAGTGGAGCTGGTTCGAAGCCGGCAAGGGTGGCCTCGGGATCCACAGTCGCCTCGACATGGCGGGAGTATCGCTGGACGATGCGGCGACCGTTGAACGTGTGCGTGCGTGCAGGCCGGTTGGACACCCTGCCGCAGATATGTCGGCGATTCTGGTGGTCGGTCCCGGTACGTGGCTCGACGCAGAAGGTCGCCGTCAACGCGAACCCCGCCTGGTCGAACTCACCGTATGCCCCGACTCGATCGGGCATTCGGCGGGACTGTCGGTTCACCACGACGTTTGGGGCCCGTGCAACTTTCGGGGCCAGCCGCATCCCGCCGTGTACGCGAGCAATGCTCCGCGCCTTTCGGCGGCACTTCATGACTTGGACGGTCTGTTGAGGGTCGCGGCCGAGCCCGGTGAGCCGACCTACTTCGGCGTCGCCGAAGGGCATGGAATCAAGGCCCCCGACATCATCGACGGACTCGGGCCGGATCTCACCGACCTGCTGTGACGCTCGGTGTGCCCGTCGTGCTGACGTGCGCTGACGACCTGGCCGAGCCGGGAGGCCCTCAGCCCGGGATGTCCTCGATCCGTTCGCGGTTGAGCAGATACGTCGGCAGGTACGGCTGCTTGCCCTCGACGGGGAACCCGTAGTCGTACGCCAGGCTCGCCATCGCCAGCGGTCCGAGTGCCACCCGGGAGCGCGGTGCCGTCGATTCGCCCCAGTAGGTGGCGTGGTGTGCGAGGGCTTTCGTGAGTGCCTCGGCGAAGGCGTCGTGGTCGCGGGTGATCAGGCGGTGGAAGAGGGCGGCCGGCTGGTAGTCGACGAGGTCCACGAAGTCCTTCGGCGCCCGGGTCACGGCCTCCGGCGCGGACGTCTTCATCGTGGCGATCAGTTTCTCCACGACGTCGTCCATGGGACGCTGGGCCCAGTAGGTCTGCAGCGTGTCGATCCAGTGCAGGACGTACTCGTCGACGGAGTCGTCCTGGCGCAGCATCTCCAGCGGCACCCGGCAGAGCCGAGTGACGCGGTCCCGCTGGCGGCAGACGACCGACACATAGAAGGCGTCGAGCCAGGCGCGGGCGTCGGCGGGCGGCTCGGCGGAGATGGCGGGCAGCTGCCGCACGAGGTCCTCTCCCAGGTGGCACTCCTGCGGCTGCGCGCCGGTGAACAGCGCCGAGCCGAGTTGCACGGCGGCCGCCCACGCGTCCCAGCCCTCGATGCGCGCCACGTGGGGGTCGGTGGCGCAGTGGGCGTGGGCGAGTTCCAGGGCCGAGCCGAAGGCGTCGCCGAGCCCGGCCGGGTCCTGGGCGAGCCCGGCTATTGCCTCGACCGTGGTCTGCGTGAGCTTGTCGATGTCCGGAGCCTCGGCAGTGGCGCGGCCGGCGAGACGTCCGGCGCGGTCGAGGCGGACCAGGCCCTTCATCACCCCGTACAGCTCCGGCGGCGGCTGCAGTGAGAAGGTACGGGTCTCGTGGTCGATGACCGTGAGCGACGTCAGACCGCCCCGGTGCCACCAGTAGACCCGCGGGGACAGCGAGCCTGGGCCGTCCTGGTGGGCGCGGTAGGCATACGCGGCCAGGTCGTTGATGGCGTCGGCCACGGACCCGTCGGTGATCGGGTGGAACGCCAGCAGATGCCGCGTCGGCACGGCGACCAGGGCACCGGCGTCCGGGAGCGGCTCACCCGTCACCTGCTGGGCCACCTCGGACAGGAACAGCGCCTTGCTCGCGACGAACGGGGAGTCCCCGTAGACGGAGTGCAGCAACGCATGGCCCTCGATGGCCACTTCCTCGTACTCGACGGGCACGCGCATCAGGTTCGCGTACGCCGCCTCCCCCAGCTCCTGAAGCCCGGCGCGCTCCACGTCGGGGTCGGTCAGGATCCGCACGGACGTGGGCCGGTCGAGGGCGTAGGCGAAGACGAGCCCGTCGGCAACCTGGCGCGCGTAGCGCATGGCGCCGACGAGGTCCGGGGTGAACGACTCGGTGGGCAGCAGCCGTGCATGCACACCGCGCAGGAGCTCCTCGGCGCTCTCGTTGCCTGCGCCGCCCCGGCTCGCCTCCCGCAGACCGGCGAAGTGCGCCGCCACCATCTCGGGCCAACGGTCCTCGGGCGAGCGGCGGCACAGGTGCGCAAGGTTGTACAGGGAGAAGGTGTGGCCGTCCTCGGCGTAGGGAGCGGCGAGGGCCCGCAGACGTACTGCCTGGGCGGCGGTCAGCATGGGCAGGTCGGGGTCGCGGTCGGAGGCGTCCGGCGTGTCAAGTGTGTTGTCTGCGTTCACCGTTGTGACTCTACGAGGCGCATGAGCGGCGATCTGATGGTGGGTCGTGATGCATGGCCTGCAGGCGCCCGCGGGTGGGCAGTTGGGCATGCCCCTGATTGCCGTCGACCTTCCCCGGTCCGCTTGCCGCGTCCGGGCGGGGGCTGTTCATCGTCGAGGCGCTCGCCGATCGCTGGGGCGTCACGCCGGGGCCCGTGCCCACGAAGACCCTCTGGGCGGAGTTTGGATCTCGGATCGTGACTGGTGGCGCCGGGTCGCGGGGATGCGCGACCCGGCGTTCCGCGACCCGCTGCCGCACGACGCAAAGAGCTTTGAAGAACCTTGAAAGGACCGGGGAAAGAACCCTTCCCACCCCACCCCACCCCCGTCACCCGCACGGGTGAGATTGTCCAACTGGGTTGGGTTTCCGATGGGTTGGCTGGCATATGCTCGCCCCGACAACCGCAGACATGCGTCGGCCCCCGGCCGGGACTCGCAATCCCGATCGAGGGCCTGACCACCGAGGAAGTGGACCCTTCCCGATGGATACCCAGCAGATTAGCGTGCCCTCGCTCGCCTCGTCCCGTGTTCCCGGACGCGTCACCGCTTTCGGTGTCATCCACGTCAACGCGGTCCACAGCCACCGCTTCACGATCGTGGGCAACCACCTCGCCCAGCATGGTGAGTTGTCACTCACCGCGATCGGGCTCGCCGTGCACATCCAGTCGCTGCCGGACGGAGCGAAGGTCGGCATCAAGGCGCTCACCGACCGCTTCCCGGAGAGCGAGGCGCGTATTGCCGCCGCGCTGCGGGAGCTGGAGGAGCACCGGTATCTGCGGCGCTGCCTGGCGCGGCTGCCCGGAGGCAAGCTCGTCACGCGGACGATCTCGTACAACCACCCGGAGGTGTGGGGGCGGGAGCCGTCCGTGGGGGATGGGGTCATTCCGGCGGCCCCGGCACCGGCGGCCCCGGCACCGGCGGCCCCGGCCCCGGCGGCCCCGGAACCCGTGGCGCCCGCTCCGGAGGCGCCGGGCCCGGCTCCGGAGCCGCCCGCCCCGAGCCCCGTACCCCCGCCGAAGGCGGACGCCCCGGCACAGAGGTCCCGCCCGCCGCTACCTCAGCCGCAGGTCCCCGACCTGGAGCGGTACCGCTTGGCCACCGACCTCCTTGCCGGTCTCCGGCGCGACGACCCCCGGCTGCTGCTGACCGAGCGGGACATCCGCCGCCTCGCTCCCGCCGTCGCCGCCTGGCTCGAACGCGACGCCCCGCCCGAGGCCGTACGCCACACCCTTACCGCCGACCTGCCTGCCCCCGTGAAACACCCAGCGGGACTCCTTGCCCACCGCCTCACCGTTCAGCTCCCGTCCCCGCTGCCCGCCGAAGCCGCGCCGAGAGTCCACGACCCGCTCCAGAACTGCGACAAGTGCGACCGCGCGTTCCGCGCCTCGACGCCGGGACACTGCCGCGACTGCAGAGCCGACCTCGCAAGGGCCGCCTGAGCCGTGTCGGTCTCCCGCCCACGGGACGAGCTGTCCGTCGGCGACGATCCCGGCTCCTCGGGCGAATCCTCACGTGAGGAGTACAGTCCTTAGGGGTGTAGTCCTGAGGCGGTCCCGTGCGGAGTCAGCCACGTCCCCCCAAGCCGTCTCGCGTCTTCGACCGTGACGCCGAATGGGACGGACTCGCCGCCTTCGCCGCCAGACCCGTGCCACATGCCATGCTCGGGATCGTCCGGACGCGTCCCGGATGCGGGGTGACCCGGTCGGACGCGCTCCGGATGCAGGGACCCGCGGCGCGTGAGAACGTCGCCGGGTGGCTGACTCACTCATCGCCGCCTGCTGTGCGGCAGCGCTCGTCCTGCTCGGCAGGTCTGTCCTCGGTCTGCGCCGGGCCGGCGGCGGCACCGACCCCTCCGCCGAGGCCCGTTCTGTGACCCTGGCGCTCTACGGCGGCGTGGTTGCGCTCATGACGCTGGGGCTGTTCATCGCGCTGACCTGAACCGCGCCGCTCACAGCCAGCCGTTGCGGCGGAAGCTGCGGTGGATGAGCACGCAGGCGGTCGCCATCACGGCCAGGACGAGCGGATAGCCGTAGGTCCAGCGCAGTTCCGGCATGTGCGTGAAGTTCATGCCGTACACGCCGCAGACCATGGTGGGCACGGCGACGATCGCCGCCCATGCCGTGATCTTGCGCATGTCCTCGTTCTGGGCGACGGTCACCTGGGCGAGATGCGCCTGGAGGATCGAGTCGAGGAGTCCGTCGAAGGCGTTGATCTGCTCGCTCGTGCGCGCCAGGTGGTCGGCGACGTCGCGGAAGTACGGCTGGATGTCCTCGCCGACGGGCGGCAGGTGCTCGGCGGCCAGCGTCCGCAGGGGCCGCTCCAGCGGTGTCACGGCCCGCTTGAGCTCCAGCAGCTCGCGCTTGAGCTGGTAGATCCGCCCGGCGTCGCCGCGGCCGGCGTGCTCGCTGAAGACGGCGCTCTCGACGGCGTCCACGTCGCTCTGCATCGCGTCGGCGGCGGCCAGGTAGTCGTCCACCACGTGGTCGGCTATCGCGTGCAGGACGGCGGCCGGGCCCTTGGCCAACTGCTCGGGCACCGTCTCCAGTTCCTCCCTCAGCGGGCCCAGTGATTCGTGCCGCCCGTGCCCGACCGTGATCACGAAGTCGGCGCCGGCGAAGACCGCGAGCTCGCCGGTGTCCACGACCTCGCTGGTGGCGGTCAGTTCCTCGTGCTCGACGTAGCGGCACGTCTTGAACACGGCGAACAGCGTCCCCGTGCCGTCCGGGCCGTCGTAGCGCTGCACCTTGGGGCGCTGGGGCGGACGGACCGCGTCGTCGACGGCGAGCGGGTGGAGCCGGAACAGCTCGGCCAGGGAGGCGAGTTCGGACTCGGTCGGCTCGTGCAGGCCGATCCACACGAAGCCGCGTCCGCTCTTGCGCGCCGCGCGCAGGGCCTCGTCGGCCGTGTACGGTCCCGGCCGGCGCACCCCGTCCTCGTACAGCACGCAGTTGACCACGGCGCTGCCGAGCGGTGACCGGGCGGGATGGCTGAGGTCGACGGTGCGGCGGTAGGCACGGCGGACGGCGCGGCGCAGGGTGCGGATCATCGGCACGGCGGAGCCCTTTCGAGCGACGGACGGTCAGTGTGTCATTCGGGAGCGGGGAGTCGGTTCCCGGCCCACTGTGTCGAGTTCATGACATACATACGCAAGCATCACCCCGCGGACGCCGTACGGCCACGGTCCGCCTGCAGGCTCACGGTGGATCACCGTGTCCCCGGCACCGAGGAGCTTTCGTGAACGCTCGTGCAGCCGCTCTCGTCATCGCCCTGACGGCCCTCGCCGGCGTCGCGCCCGTACCGGCCTCGGCGTCCTCCGGCGCCCTGCCCGCCGTGACGGCCCGCGCCGAGACGCCCACGCTCCACGACGACGAGGCGGGCGGCAACGCCGACGCCGACGACCCCGCGATCTGGCGCAACGAGGCGGACCCCGGCCGCAGTCTGGTCATCGCCACTGCCAAGGAGGGCGGACTGCGCGTCTACGATCTCGGCGCCCGGCCCGTCCAGTCGGTGCCCGCGCCGCCGCCCGCCGCCGAGGGCGACGCCCCCGGCCGCTTCAACAACGTCGACCTCGTGCACGGCCTGCGGCTGCCGTCCGGCCGGGCCGACGTCGCGGTGACCAGCGACCGCGGCCACGATCGGCTGCGCGTGTACCGCATCGACCGCGACCGGCCCGGCGGTCCGCTCACGGACGTCACGGACCCGACGGCGCCGCCGGTGTTCTCCGCCGACCAGGACGAGATCAACGACCAGCGCACCGCGTACGGCCTGGCCACCTGGACCGACCGGGCGACCGGCCGTTCGTACGCCCTGGTCAGCCGCCGCGAGCGCACCACGGTCGCGCTGCTGGAGCTCGCACCGACATCCGCCGGCACCGTCACCTACCGCACCGTGCGCACCCTGGACCTGCCCTCCTCCTTCCGTCTCCCGGACGGCACCTCCTGGACCCCGTGCGCCGAGCCGGGCGAGCTCCCGCAGGTCGAGGGCATGGTGGTCGACCCGGCGAACGGCACGCTCTACGCCGGTCAGGAGGACGTCGGCATCTGGCGGCTGCGCGCCGACCTGACGGGCACGCCGGTGCTGGTCGACAAGGTGCGCGAGTACGGTGTCCCTGCCACGTACGACGAGCCGTCGGACGAGTGCGTCGCCGGACCCGACCCGGGCTACGGCGGCACCCGCCTTGCCGCCGATGTCGAGGGTCTGACGCTGCTCACCGAGCCCGACGGCGACGGATACCTGCTCGCGTCCAGCCAGGGCGACAGCACCTTCGCCGCGTACGACCGCGAACTCGCCGACGACACCGAGTACGAGGGCGGCTTCCGGGTCACCGCGGCGTCCGCGACGCTCGACGGGTCCGAGGAGTGCGACGGCGCCGCGGTGCTGAACGCCCCGCTGGGCCGTCAGTACCCGAACGGCCTGCTGGTGGTCCAGGACGGCGACGCCGCCTCGGCGGACGGCGACCGCGCCGGAACGGGCTTCAAGTTCGTGGACCTGGGCGACGTGACGGACGCCCTCGACGACTGAGCGCGTCCCCGGATACGGTCCGGGCCGGACGGTGCCGTGGCTGCGACCACCGCCCGGCCCGGAGGTTCAGAGCGCGGGCACAGGCTCGTGCTCGCAGGCGTCGTCGATGCCGTACGTGTCCCACGCCGGGAACGGGTCGTCGTGCGGCACGCGTTCGCCGTCCGCCATCAGGCACGCCTGCAGAGCGGCCCGCAACGCGTCGGCGCGCAGGTCCGTGCCGATGAAGACGAGTTCCTGGTCCTGCGTGCTGCCGGGGTCCCGCACGCCCGAGGGCTCGAAGCGGGCCACGGAGCCTGCCTGCGACCACAGGCCCGTCACGGCGGGCCGGCTCGCCAGCCGGAAGAACCCCTTGGAGCGCAGGACCTGTCCGTACGTCCCGCCGTCGAGGCCCTCGGTGACGAAGTCCCACAACCGGCCCGGGTGGAAGGGCCGTCCGGCGCGGAAGACGGCGGAGGAGATCCCGTACTCCTCGGTCTCCGGCACGTGGTCGCCGTTGAGCTCCATGACCCATCCCGGCGCCTGCTGGGCGCGCTCGAGGTCGAACAGCCCCGTGCCCAGCACCTCGCCGACGCCGACCCGGCCGTGACGGGCGGGGACGATGCGCGCGACGGGGTTGAGGCGGCTGAGCGCGGCCCGCAGCCGTGCGGCGTCCTCGGGCCCGACGAGGTCGAGCTTGTTGAGCACGAGGACGTCGGCGAACTCGATCTGGTCCATCAGCAGGTCGCTGACGGTGCGTTCGTCGTCCTCGTACTGGTCGAGGCCGCGTTCGGTGAGCCCGTCGCCGCTCGTCAGCTCGGGCAGGAAGTTCGCGGCGTCGACGACCGTGACCATGGTGTCCAGGCGGGCGACGTCCCCGAGGGTGGCGCCGTCGTCGCGGGGGAAGGCGAACGTCGCGGCCACGGGCATCGGTTCGGAGATGCCGCTGGACTCGATGAGCAGATGGTCGAAGCGGCCCTCGCGGGCCAGCCGGTCGACCTCCTCCAGCAGATCGTCCCGCAGGGTGCAGCAGATGCACCCGTTGGTCATCTCGACCAGGCGCTCCTCGGTCCGCGACAACGCGGCGTCGCCGCCGCGCACGAGGGCCGCGTCGATGTTGATCTCGCTCATGTCGTTGACGATGACGGCGACGCGCAGGCCCTCGCGATTGCCGAGGACATGGTTGAGCAGGGTGGTCTTGCCCGCCCCGAGAAAGCCCGACAGGACCGTCACGGGCAGTCGGCCGGTCATGCCGTCAGCCCTCGGGGTGCAGCAGACCGCGCTCGTAGGCCTTCACCAGCCGCTGCGGCACCAGGTAGGTGGAGCCGTCGACGGTGATCGGCACGAGCCGGGACGTCGTCGCCTTCCACTGGGCGCGGCGGTGGCGGGTGTTGCTGCGGGACATCTTCCGCTTGGGAACGGCCATGGGAATCCTCCTGGTGAGCGACCGCCCCAGACCTTAGCTGAAAATGGTTCCCATTACGAACTGCTGCTCCGGTGTCCGGTGCGGGGTCAGGCGGTGGCGGCCGTCGCCAGCAGGCGCCCCATCGCGGCGAGCACGGACGGCTCGACCCGGTAGTACACCCATGTGCCGCGCCGCTCGGAGGACAGCAGCCCGGCTTCCTTGAGCTTCTTCAGGTGGTGGGAGACCGTCGGCTGCGAGACGCCGACGTCGGAGATGTCGCACACGCACGCCTCGCCGCCCTCGTGGGAAGCGACCGCCGAGAACAGGCGCAGGCGCACGGGATCGCCGAGCGCCTTGAACATCTTCGCGGTGTGCTCCGCCTCCTCCGCGTTCAGCGGGCGCTCGGTGAGCGGCGGGCAGCACGGCGCCGCGGGCTCCGGTTCCAGCAGCGGCAGGACCTTCGTGTTCGGCATGCATCTATGTTGACACATGTCGAACCAGGAGCCCAGTTTCGATGAATGTCTATGTTGACAGGCATCGATACAGGTGTGATGCTGGCAGCGCAAGGCATCGACAAACGTCGAAATACTGAGGAGTGGACCCGATGAACGCGCCCGCCACCACCGAACTGCCCGTCGCCGTCGTCGGAGCCGGCCCCGTCGGCCTCGCCGCCGCGGCCCACCTGATCGAGCGGGGTATCGAACCACTGGTCCTGGAGGCGGGCCCGGTCGCGGGCACCGCGGTGCGGGAGTGGGCGCACGTGCGGCTGTTCTCCCCGTGGGCCGAGGTCGTCGACCCGGCCGCCGAGAAGCTCCTGGCCCCCACCGGCTGGGTCAGGCCCGACGACGCCGCGTACCCGAGCGGCGGCGACTGGGCCGAGCAGTACCTTCAGCCGCTCGCCGACGTCCTCGGCGACAGGGTCCGGTACGGCACGACCGTCACCGGTGTGGCCCGCGCCGGCCGTGACCGCGTCGTCGACTCCGGCCGCGAGGAACAGCCCTTCACCGTGCACCTCGTCACCGCCGACGGAGCCGAGGAGCGGATCACCGTCCGGGCCGTCGTCGACGCCTCCGGCACCTGGACCACTCCCGGCCCCCTCGGCGGCGACGGCCTGCCCGCGCTCGGCGAGAAGGCGGCCGCCGACCGGATCTCCTACCGCGTCCCCGACCTCGCGGACCCGGCCGTCCGCGCCCGTTACGCAGGCCGGCGCACGGCCGTCGTCGGCTCCGGCGCCTCCGCGTTCACGGCGCTGGCCACCCTCGCCGCCCTGGCGAAGGAGGACGCGGGCACGCACGCGGTGTGGGT
Source organism: Streptomyces sp. NPDC002867 (assembly GCF_053591895.1). Lineage (NCBI taxonomy): Bacteria > Bacillati > Actinomycetota > Actinomycetes > Kitasatosporales > Streptomycetaceae > Streptomyces > Streptomyces sp. NPDC002867. Next base: position 300,588 of record NZ_JBSFUR010000002.1, read on the forward strand.
ACTGCGCCGGGGCATCAGCGGGTCCACCTTCGGCGGCGGCAAGGCCGACCAGCTCCCCGCCCGCGGGGCGCTGGGCCTGGCCGCCAAGGCGGCGGTCGACGCCGGGTACGCCTCCGCCGTCACCGGCTTCCGCACCGCCGCCGTCGAGCGGCAGGGCGACGGGCGCCTCGTCCTGGTCTCCGACGACGGCGGCCGCACCGAGCCGGTCGACGAAGTCGTGGTCCTCACGGGCTTCCGCCCCGACCTCTCCTTCCTCTCCGAGCTCCGCCTCGGCCTCGACGAGCGCCTCCAGGCCCCCGTCGAACTGGCACCGCTGATCGACCCCAACGTCCACTCCTGCGGCACCGTCTACCCCCACGGCGTGCGAGAGCTCTCCCACCCCGAGCAGGACGTCTACCTGGTCGGCATGAAGTCCTACGGCCGCGCCCCGACCTTCCTGGCGATGACCGGGTACGAGCAGACCCGCTCGATCGCCGCCGCCCTCGCCGGGGACACGGCCGCGGCCGAGCGCGTCGAACTGACCCTTCCGGAGACCGGCGTGTGCGGCGGCGCGGGGCTGTTCGACGAGCCCGAGGCAGTCGAGGCATCCGGGGGAGCCGGGGACTCCGGTGCCGCCGGCGGCTGCTGCGGCGCCCCCGCCACGCTCCGGATCGGCGCATCGGCCGCGGAGGCCGGCACCGCCTCGGGCGGCTGCTGACCGCCGTGAGCCGGATCCGCCCGCGCGCGGCCTCGACCGGGACGGGGGACCGGACGAGGCCGCGCGCCGCCCTCCCGGCCCTCTGCGCCACCCAGATCACCGGCTGGGGCGTCCTGTACTACGCCTTCCCCGTCCTCAACCCGGCGATCACCGCCGACACCGGCTGGTCGCCGGCCGCCACCGCGGCGGCCTTCTCCGCCGCCCTGCTCGTGTCGGCCGTCGCCGGCGTGCCCATCGGCCGTGTCCTCGACGCCCGCGGCCCTCGCGCGGTGATGACCGGCGGCTCCGTCCTGGCGGTCGCGGGTCTGCTCGTGGTCGCCTACGCCCCCGGCCTCGCCGGATTCACGGCGGGCTGGCTGCTGGTCGGCGTGGCGATGGCCGCCACCTTCTACCAGCCCGCCTTCGCGGCGCTCACGCGCTGGTGGGGCCCGGAGCGCGTACGGGCCCTGACGGTCGTCACCCTCGCGGGCGGCCTCGCCTCCACGGTCTTCGCCCCCGTGACCGCGGTACTCGCCGAGCACCTCTCCTGGCGCGCCACCTACGCCGTACTCGCCGGAGTCCTGGCCGCCGTCACCGTCCCCGCCCACGCCCTCGCTCTCCGGGGGCCCTGGCCGCCCGCCCCCGAGGAGGCGGTCCGGCCCACGCACGACGCACCGGACCGCGCCCCGGGTGCCGTGACGAGGAGCCGCCGCTTCCTGCTGCTGGCGGCCGCGTTCACGCTGTCCGGGTTCGCGATGCACTGCGTGGTCGTCGCCCTCGTCCCGCTCCTCACCGAACGGGGCGTCTCCACCACGGCCGCCGCCTGGGCCCTCGGCCTCGGCGGCGTGGGGCAGACGCTCGGCCGCACGCTGTACGGGGCCGTCGCGCGACGCACGGGCGCCCGGGCCCGGACGGCCGCGTTCATCGCGGCGGGCGGTGCCACGACCGCCGCGTTCGCGCTGGTCCCCGGGCCGTATCCGCTGCTCGTGGGCATCGCCGTCGCGGCGGGCACGGTCCGCGGCAATCTGACGCTGCTCCAGGCCACCGCGGTCACCGACCGCTGGGGGGCGGCCCGTTACGCCCACCGGTCGGCGCTGCTCGCAGTCCCGATCACCGTGGCCGGCGCGCTGGCGCCCTTCACGGGAACCGCGCTGGCGGGTGCGTTCGGCGGCTACGAGGGGCTGTTCGTGGTCCTCGCGGGGGTGTCGGCGCTCGGCGCGGGCCTGGCGCTCGGGACCGGGATGCGCGGCTCGCCGCCGCGGGCACCGATCCGTCAGCGGGCAGAGGTGGCCTCGTAAACCGCCTCTGAGGGTGCGTCAGTCGTCCTCGTCGTGCTTCCTGCCGTCGTTCTCGCCCTTTCCGCCGGGACTCTTCGCGTCGTCGCCGGCGTCCTCCGGTTTCTGGTCGTCGTCCGACGGCTGGGCCGGTTGTTCGGCCGGCTGTTCGGCGGAGGGGCTCTCCGCGACGGGGCTCTCGGCGGGGGCGCCGTCCGCGCCGCCGGTGAGGGACTCGGTGACCGCGGGCTCGCCGGTCACCGGCGTCTCCGCCGGGCTGTCCTCGGGCGCGAACACCGCCATCCCGATCAGCAGGGCGGTGGCGAAGGCGAGGGCTCCGGCCACTATCGCGGTCACCCTCGGGCGGCGCCGGGCGAGCGCCCGCAGAGCGGGGCGTGTGCCGGACGCCGGGGCGGCCCCGGGCAGCATGTACGTGGTGGCCGGGCCGGGTGCCGAGCCGACCGGACCAGGGGCGGCGGCCGCCGCGCCGACGGGCCGGGCGGGCTGCGGCGGGACGGGCCGTGCCTGCACGGGCTGAGGTGTGGGCATGGGCTCGGAGCGCCCCCGCCAGGCGCCGGAGGCGAACCAGGCGCCGACCTCGTCCGCGGTCGGCCGTTCCTCCGGCCGCTTCGCCAGCATGACGAGCAGGTAGTTCTGGAACGCGGGCGACAGCCCGATGCCGAGCTCCAGCGGCGGCAGGGGCGCCGCGTCGATGTGCAGGTAGAGCGTCGCGGTGGCGGTGTCGGCCTTGAACGGAGGCCGTCCGGTGAGCAGTTGGTACAGGACGCAGCCGAGGGAGTACACGTCCGACGCGGGCTCGGCGGTGCGGCCCAGGGCGCGCTCGGGGGCGAGGTACAGGCTCGTACCGACGATCTGGCCCGCGGTGGTCAGCGCGGCCGACGGGTCGTCGACGAAACGGGCGATGCCGAAGTCGCCGATCTTCACGACGCCTTCGGTGTCGGAGAGCAGGTTGCCCGGCTTGATGTCCCGGTGGACTATGCCCTGCCGGTGGGCGGACGCGAGCCCTGCCGCGGCCTGGGCCGCGACGGCAGCGACCCGCTCCGGCGTCAGCGGCCCGCTGTCGGTCAGTTCCTCGGCCAGGCTCCGGCCCTCGACCAGCTCCATCACCAGGTAGAAGCGGCCGTCCCACGTCCCGAAGTCGAACACCGAGACGACGCCTGGGTGGTTGAGCCGCGCTGCGGTCTGCGCCTCCATGCGGAACCGGGCGGCCGCCTGGGGATCGGCGTGATCCCCGAGGAGCAGCTTGACGGCCACGGGCCGGCCGAGCACCTCGTCGGAGCCCCGCCAGACCTCCCCCATGCCGCCCTGCCCAATGCGGGCATCCAACCGGTATCGATCAGCCACCAGCACCTGCTGCACCAAAACCTCACTCCGGACCTGTCGCGAGCCGCCCTCGGCCTCCGCAAGGAGAATCGGTGAAGGAGTCGGGGCACAGTAAGCCTAGCCAGCCGGGACGAGTGCCCCGGACGCGGCAGGCGCCCAGCGAATCGCGACGAGCCCGGAGGCGTCCGCACGCCCGGGCTTCCACGCCCCGGAGACGAACACCCCGCCGCAGCAGGCGGATCCCCGCGCGGTCGTGAGGAACGGGCAGCCCACGACGGGCCGTTCGGCACCGTCCTGCCGGAAACCTGCCGGAAACCTGCCGGAGCGACGGGCGGCGGGGCGAGGGAGGCACGCCTCGGCCGGTCGTCTCACGCGTTGACGCGTACGAGCGCGAGCGTGATGTTGTCGGGGCCGCCGGCCTCGATGGCCGCCTTCCAGAGTTCGAAGGCCGCCCGGCCGTCGTCGTGCACCCGCAGCACGTCGCCGATCGTCTCGTCCGGCACCGGGTCGGTCAGCCCGTCGCTGCACACCAGGTAGCGGTCGCCGCCGGCCAGCGCGGAGGCCGTGACGTGGGGTGTGACGGCTCGGAACGCGGGCGTGCCGCCGAGCGTCTGGGTCACCACCGACGTGGTGCGCCGGCCCGGTGGCGGCGGCGGGCTGTCGTCCACGCTCACCTGGCGCAGCCCGTCGCCCGTCGCGTCGTACACCTTGCTGTCGCCGACGTTGAACGTCAGCAGTGACTCGGCCAGCAGCACGGCACCGGCGACGGTGGTCCCCATGGTGAAGAGCTCCGGCTCGGAGTCGGCCGCCGAGAACACCTCGTGGTTGCACAGCTCCACGGCATCACGGACGGCATCCTCGCCGTCCAGGGAGGGGCCGAGGGAGGCGAGGCGGCGGACGACCAGCGCGCTGGCCACCTCGCCGCCCGGCTGCCCGCCGAGTCCGTCGGCGACCGCGACGACGAGTGGCGTGCCGAGGGGGAACAGCAGGGTCTGCGGGTTCTCGGTGACCGTCCCGCACAGCGTCCACGGGCCGACGACCAGGCTGTCCTCGTTGTGGTCGCGGATCAGGCCCGCGTGGCTCAGGGCGGTCACGGCTGTGTAGGGCATGTCGGCTCCGGCCTCTTGGTGACGGAAGGCGTGTCCCTCACCCCATTGTCACGCCACAGGGCGCAGGGCCGGGCCGGTCAGACGCTCCGTACCGTCGCGCCCGCCGCGGTCAGCGCGCCGATCTCCTCCTGCGGGGCGGCGGCGTCGGTGACGACGGCGTGCAGCGCGGAAGCGGGCGCGACGAAGGCGAGGGCCGTACGGGAGAGCTTGGCGGCGTCCGCCACGGCGACCACCCGGCGGGCCGACGCGATCGCGGTGCGCTTGACGGCCGCGTCGTCCAGGTCGTACGCGGTCAGGCCGTTCTCCGCGTTCAGTCCGCAGCAGCCGACGACCGCCGTGTCGAAGCGCAGCGCGGACAGCGACGCCAGGGTCAGGGGCCCGGTCAGCGCGAGCTCGCCGGGCCGTGGGCGGCCGCCGGGGACGAGCAGGGTCAGCCGCGGGGCGCCGGTCAGGGCGTTCACCGCGTGCAGGGACAGAGGCATCACGGTCAGCCGGCGGTGCTCGAGGGCGCGCGCCACCTCCAGGCAGGTGGTGCCGCTGTCGAGGACGACGGACTCGCCGTCGGCGATCAGTCCCGCGACCTCGGCGGCGATGCGCCGCTTGGCGTCGAGTCCGTCCTGCGCCCGCAGCGCGAAGGGAGGCTCCTCGCCGCGCAGCAGGAGGCTGCGCGCGCCGCCTCGGTAGCGCTCCAGGACGCCCTGATCGGCCAGCAGCTCCAGGTCGCGTCGGATCGTCATCTCCGACGCGCCGGTCAGACCTGCCAGCTCCGCGACGCCGATACGGCCGGCCTCGCGCACGGCCTCGGTGATCTGCCGGAGTCGTTCCGCGCTCGGTGTACTCGCCACGCCCCGATGGAACACCACGCATGCGCGAAAGGCAAGCTTACTAACACGAATCATGTTCGATATGTTCGGAGTCATGGAGACATCACTGCGGAAGGGCCGTGCGGCCACCTTCGCCTACTTCGCCCTGAACGGCTTCCTCCTGGGCATGTGGGTGGTCCACATCCCGGCCGTCGAGCACCGGGCGGGCATCAGCCATGCCGTGCTCGGCTGGCTCCTGCTGCTGCTGGGCCTCGGGGCGTTCGCGGGGATGCAGGCCGCCGGCCCGCTCACCGACCGGGCCGGCGCCCGTACGGTGGTCCCGCTCGGAGCGGCGCTGTGCAGCGCGGCTGTCGTCCTGCCCGGCCTCGCCACGAACGCCTGGACCCTGGGCGGGGCGCTGCTGCTGCTCGGGTTCGGCAACGGATGCCTCGACGTGAGCATGAACGCCCACGCCGTCCAGGTCGAGCGGGGCTACGGACGGCCCGTCATGTCCGCCTTCCACGCCACCTTCTCCATCGGCGGTGTCCTCGCTGCGCTGATCGGCGCCCGCACGCTGAGCTGGGGCTGGAGCCCCGCGGTGACCCTCGGCGCGGCGGCGGTCCTCGGGCTCGTCGCTGCCGCGGCGGCCGCCGGCGCACTGCTGCGGCCCGAGCGCGCCGCCGAGGAGGAGCCGGCGGCCGCTGCGCCGTCCCGGCGCCGCACTCCCCGGCGCATCTGGTTCCTCGCCGCCCTCGCGCTGATGCTGATGCTCTGCGAAGGCGTGGCCAACGACTGGAGCGTGCTGCACCTGCGGGACGTCCTGGACGCTCCGGCCGCGACCGCGGCCCTCGCCTACGGCGCCTTCTCCACCGCCATGACCGTCGGCCGGCTGCTCGCCGACCGGGTGGCGGCCCGGGTCGGCCCGGTGGCCGTCCTCCGTCACGGTGCCGCCGTGGCCGCGCTGGGCCTCACCATCGCGGCGCTGTCCCCGTGGGTGCCGCTCGCCCTGGCGGGCTGGGCCGTGTTCGGGGCCGGCCTGTCCGGGTGCATCCCCCAGCTGTTCAGCGCCGCGGGCCACGCCGACCCGAACGCCGCGGGCGCCAACGTCTCGCGCGTCGCCGGCCTCGGCTACCTCGGCATGCTCGCCGGGCCCGCTGTGATCGGACCGCTCACCCACCTCGTCCCGCTCAATCTCACCTTCTTCCTGCCCGTCGCCTTCTGCGTCGTGGCCGCCTGCACGGCCGGCGTGCTGCGCACCCGGGGCCCCGCTCCCGCCGCCGAACCGCAGACCGAGAAGGTGTGAGGACGGAACGCCGCAACGAGACCGGGCGGCCGGGAATCACCGGCACCGCACCGTCCCGGCACGTCACCGCCCGTGCCCACACATGCGGGCCGAGCGGGGGCAGGCCGGGCCGCAGGCGCGGCGTCCGCCCACCGCCGGGCCGGATGGCACCGCCGGCAGGGCGCGGCGTGCAGGGGGGCACGGCGGTCGCGCCCGCCCACCGCAGAACCGGATGGCACCGCCTGGAAGGGCGACCAGGCCTGGCAGGCGCGCACGGCGGTCCCACCCGCCCGGCAGGGCGCGGCGTGCAGGGGGCACGGCGGTCGCGCCCGCCGCCTCACCGCCGGACCGCACCCGCCCCCGGACGGCGCGCCGCGCGGGGTGTCGCGCGGCGCGCCGGGACCGGATCAGCCCCGGTACGACCCCAGGCGGTGCACCGTCACCGCGTCCAGCCTCGCCGAGCCGCCCTCCGCGAAGAGCTCCACGCCGTCTCCGGCCTCGTCCGGGAAGATCTGGTCCGTGATGACCGCCTCGCCCTGGCCGCCGAACACCTCCACGGAGGACCAGTCGACGAGGATGCGCAGCCTGACCTTGCCGTCCCTGGCCTTGAGCGGGGCGCGCTGCACGCCGGGGAAGTCGCTGCTGAAGTCGACCGCGCCGGACCTCGTGCGGTCGACGTACAGCTCCTGCGTTCCGGCGTCGTAGCCGATGACGGTCTCCTGGCCGCCGGGGCCGGTGCGGACCTTGAGGCCGAACCGTTCGGCGTCCCGCAGGGAGAACGTGGCGTCGATGTCCAGCGCCTTCCCGTCGGCGCGCCCGCCCGCCAGCGGCGCCGAGCCGCCGGTGACGTCCACGTTCTCCGCGGTCACCACGGGCCCTTCGCGCAGCGACGCGACCGTTCGCACCGGCCGCTGGGTCAGCCGGATCCTTCCGTCGACCGTGCGCAGTGCCATCTCGCGGGGGATGCTCTGCGCGCTGCGCCACGGCGAGGTGGGGATGTGGTTGCCGTACTGCCAGTTGTTCATCCAGCCGATCATGTGGCGCCTGCCGTCCGGCGCGCCCTCCCACGACACGGCCGCGTAGTAGTCCTTGCCGTGGTCGACCCACTGTGCGCGCCGCACGGAGGGCACCGCGGGTTCGTCGGCGGCGACGAACCGGTCGGCGATGAGGTGCCCCCATCCGCCGGTGTTCATGTCGACGAGCTGGATCCGCGCCTGCTTGCCCGCATGGGCGCGCAGGTCGAACGACGCCCAGTCCAGCGCGCCGCTGTCCGAGCCGGTGGCGCTCTGCACGACCTTCCCGTCCACGAGCAGATTGACGGAGGTCTCGGTCGAGCGGGGCCGGGCGCGGGTGTCGGACAGCATGATGTGGTCGACGTTGATGTGACCCCAGCCGCCGGTGTTGGCGTCCACGATCTCGACGCGCGCCGTCCGGCCGGCCAGCTCCCGCACGTCCCACGACGCCCAGTTGAGCGCCTCGGAGTCCTTTCCGGTCGCACTGCGCACGACCTTGCCGTCGACGATCAGGCGCACCGCGGTCGGTGCGTCGGTGGAGGACGGGTGCCTGCCGCCGCCGATCAGGAAGTTGACGTAGTCCTTGTCGATCGTGAAGTCGGGGGAGGTGAGTGTGCCGGTGGTCGAGTCGCCCCGCAGGAACGTGTTCACCAGCCCGTCGCCGAGATGGCCGGACACCGGGTGCTGGCCGGGCAGCGTGCCGGCGGCCGGGCCGTCGCCGAACGCCTCGCCCGTCGCGGTCCAGTCCCCGTATCCCTCGCCCTCGAAGTCGGCGAGGACGGTCCCGGCGGGCGGCGGGACCGGGCCCTCGGTCAGGACGGCGTCCGGGTCGTGCGGATGACGGCCGCCGCCCACCTTGAAGTTGACGTACGGGCTGGTCACGGTGAACGCCGGGGAGGTGAGCGTGCCGGTGGCGGCGTCGTCGCCGTGGAAGCTGTCGACGTAGCCCCTGCCCTCGACTCCCGTGACGCCCGGCGGCGCGTCCTCCGGCAGCTTCTCGGGCCCGTCGCCGAACGCTGTACCGGTCGTCTCCCAACTCCCCTGGTCCGAGCCGTAGTCGGACCCCTCGAAGTCCTGCATCACCAGGCCTGCCGGCGGCGTGTAGGAACCGTCGTCGTCGGGGACGAACCGCTTGCCGTCGAAGTCGCCCACGAAGTACTGCGCGGCCGAACCTCCGGCGATGCCACCGGGGTTGATGTTGACGACGAGGACCCACTTGACCCGGTCGGGGTCGCCGTCGACGGGCAGCGGGAACAGGTCCGGGCACTCCCACACGCCGCCCACCGCGCCCTGCGGGCCGAAGTCGCTGAGGTGCGTCCAGTGCTTGAGATCCTTGGAGGAGTAGAACCGCACCTTGTGCTCGGTGGACAGGGACACGGTCATCAACCAGCTCCTGGTCGGCGCGTGCCACTGGACCTTGGGGTCGCGGAACTCCTTCGACCCGATGTCGAGCACCGGGTTCCCCGCGTACTTCGTCCAGGTGCGGCCGCGGTCGGTGCTGTACGCCAGCGACTGGGCCTGCTTGCCGCCGTCCTTGTAGGCGCTGGTGTACACGGCGACCATGGCGGGGTTCTCCCGGGTGCCGAATCCCGAGGTGTTGTCCCGGTCGACGACGGCGCTGCCGGAGAAGACCATCTCCTCGTCGTCGTGCGGGATGGCGAGCGGGAGCTCCTCCCAGTGCACCAGGTCCTTGCTGACGGCGTGGCCCCAGGACATGTTGCCCCAGGTGTTGCCGCTCGGGTTGTACTGGTAGAAGAGGTGGTACTCGCCCTTGAAGTACACCAGTCCATTGGGGTCGTTCATCCAGTTCTTCGCGGGGCTGAAGTGGAACTGGGGCCTGTGGGGCTCCGTGAACGGCGGGCGGTCGGCGGCGAAGGACTGCGGCGCGACGGCGGTCGAGGTCAGGGCACAAACGGTGGCCACGGCGGCGAGCAGCCGCACGGGGGCCCGCCGGACAACACGTCCAGAGCTCATGGTGTCTCCTGTGGTGCGGACCGTCCGGAGCACGGAGCGCCGCGAAGCGAGGCGATGGGGGTGCGCCGCGGTGCGGGGAAGGCCCGCCGAGTCGGGGATCCCGTTGCCGGACCGCGATGGCAACGGTCCGGCAACATGGGTGTCATCGCTGACATGTGTCAGCGATGACATCGGCTGGGCCAGATGATGTGCACGTCGTCACAGGTGAGTCAACGGTCCGGACGGAATTGATCCGGCGGGAACGCGCGGAGGGCGGGCGGGCGAACCGGCCGCGAACGTATACGCGTTCACTCGGAGGCGACGGCGGCGACCGGCGTCAGCTGGTGGCTCCACGGGGGGTTGGGACCCGCGACGGCGCAGGTCAGGGCGGCGACGCGGACGGCGAAGGCGCACGCGTCCGCGACGTCCTCGACGCGCAGGCCGTCGAGCCGTCCGCCGAGCAGCCCGCGGGAGCCGAGGTGGTGGAGGAACCCCGCCGTGAACGAGTCGCCCGCGCCCACGGTGTCGACGACCCGCGCGGCCGGCGCCAGCACCGCTACCCGCTCCCCGTCCAGCGACGCCAGGGCGCCCCGGGAGCCGCGGGTCACGACGACCAGACGTACGCCGGCCGCGTGCCAGGTGTCGCAGGCGCGGTCGGGAGTCGTGCCCGGCAGCAGCAGCTCCAGGTCCTCCTCGCTGAGGCGGAGGATGTCGGCGGTCGCGCACCAGCGGGGCAGCCGCTCCCGGTAGACCTCCGGACGGACCAGCAGCGGCCGTACGTTGGGGTCGACGGAGACGGTCGCCGTCGCGGCGGCCCGGGTCAGGAACTCCTCGACCGCGGGCGCCCCCGGGTCCCGCACCAGCGCCAGGGAACCGGAGTGCAGGCAGGCGGTGCCGTCCGGGCCGGCCGCCGCCAGCTCGGCGCGTGTCCACTGCCAGTCGGCGGTGCCCTCGGCGTGGAAGGAGTACGCCGCCTGGCCCCGGTCGTCCAGTTCGGCGACCGCCAGGGTGCTGGGCTCGGCCGCCCGCACCGCGCCGGACAGGTCGACGCCGGACGCTTCGAGGTGGGCGCGGAAGAGGCGGCCGAAGACGTCCTGGGAGAGCCGCGTGAGGAAGCGCGCCGGCGTGCCGAGGCGGGCGAGGGCGACGGCCGTGTTCGCGGGGCCGCCGCCCGGGAGGACGCGCAGGGAGAGTTCGGCCGGGTCGGCCGGGGGCGAGGTGAAGGCGTCGGCGACGCATTCACCCAGGACAGTGACCTGCTGCGGGCGCATGGCTGCTTCTCTCTTCGGGGGCCTGGGAGCGGGGGCGGGCCGCGCCGCTCGAGCGGGCGGGGCGTCCGCACCGCTGCGTACGTTGCCGATTTGTGACGGTCCCAAGGCATTGACGTTGCCGGGAAGCGGAGTCCATCATCCTCGACAAGCGGTGTCAACGATGACATAAGTCAGCGATGACACGGCGGAGCAACCGCGTTCGTCCCTCCTCTCCGGAGCCCCCGGGCTCCGCAGCACCGCAGCTCGCCGCGCCCTCGACACAGGTCTCCGGCCGCGCTCGCCCGAACTCGCAGGGAGTCGTCCCATGTCCCGCAGCACTCGCACCGTTTCCGCTCTCGCCCGAGTGACCGCCTGCGCCGCCGTAGCGGCCCTGTCCCTGACGGCCTGCGGCTCCGGGTCCGGCGCCCAGGGCGGAGGCGGCGGTCAGGTGAAGGTCGGCCTGATCACCAAGACGGACACCAACCCGTTCTTCGTGAAGATGAAGGAGGGCGCTGAGCAGGCGGCGAAGAAGAGCGGCGTCGAACTGGTCAGCGCGGCGGGCAAGTTCGACGGGGACAACGCGGGCCAGGTCACCGCCGTGGAGAACATGGTGGCCTCCGGCGTGAAGGGCATCCTCATCACGCCGAACGACTCGAAGGCGATCGTCCCCGCGCTGGAGAAGGCGCGCGCCAAGGGCATCCTGGTGATCGCGCTGGACAGCCCGACCGAGCCGCAGGACGCCACGGACGCCCTCTTCGCCACCGACAACCTCGAGGCCGGCGAGCTGATCGGCGCGTACGCCAAGGCGGCGATGGCGGGCAAGCCGGCGAAGATCGCGATGCTGGACCTGGCGCCCGGCGTGGCCGTGGGCGTCCAGCGGCACAACGGCTTCCTCAAGGGCTTCGGCATCGCCGAGGGCGACCCGGCCGTCGTGTGCGCCCAGGACACGGGCGGCGACCAGGCCAAGGGCCAGACGGCCATGGAGAACTGCCTGCAGAAGGCGCCCGACGTCAACGTCGTCTACACGATCAACGAGCCGGCCGCGCTCGGCGCGTACACGGCGCTCAAGGCGAAGGGGCTGGAGAAGAAGGTGCTGGTCGTCTCGGTCGACGGCGGCTGCACGGGGACGCGGGCGGTCAAGGAGGGGAAGATCGCGGCGACGTCGCAGCAGTACCCGCTGAAGATGGCGGCCCAGGGCGTCCAGGCCGTGGCCGACTTCGCCAAGGACGGGAAGAAGGCGTCCGGTTACACCGACACCGGCGTCACGCTCGTGACGGACAAGCCGCAGACGGGAGTCGACGCGAAGGACACGGCGTTCGGCCTGGAGAACTGCTGGGGCTAGCCCCGGCACCGATGCCGGCCCGGCGGCTCCGAGCCGGCCGGACCCCGGACTTCCGGACCCCCGGACCTCTGGACCTCCGGATCCCCGGACCTCGACAGGACCGCGGACCCGCCCGGACCCGCCCGGCCCGGCCCCGGTCGGGCCGGGGGACCGAGGGCCGACGGCCCGCGGCGGCGGGACCGCACGGATCCGGCCGACCACCGCCCCCGGCGGGGCGCACGCCGAGTGAGGCCGCCCCGCCGGGACGAGCCCGGACCCCGCCCCGGGACGAGCCCGGCCCCGGCACCCGCCCGACCGGTCCGCCCCCGTACCCACCCACTGGCAAGGATCACGATGACTGCCACGTCCACCGCCACCCCGCCCACGCCCACACCCACCTCTTACGACCACCTCAAGGGGCCGACCGCCGTCCGCAGGGTGCTCACGGCGCCCACCGCCGGGCCGCTCGCGGCGCTCGTGCTGGCCTGCCTCTTCTTCTCCCTCTCCACCGAGCAGTTCCTCACCGGCGGGAACTTCTCCCTGATCGTTCAGCAGGTCATGGTCGTGGGCACGCTCGCCATCGGCCAGACCCTGATCATCCTGACGGCCGGGATCGACCTCTCGTGCGGCGCCGTGATGGCGTTCGGCAGCATCGTCATCGCCAAGATGGCCGCGGAGGGCTCCCTCTCCCCTCTCGCCGCCATCGCCCTCGGCCTGGTCGTCTGCGGAGGCTTCGGCCTCCTCAACGGCCTGCTGGTGCAACTGATCCCGCTGCCGCCGTTCATCGTCACCCTCGGCATGCTGAACGTGGCGTTCGCCCTGACCCACATCTACTCGGCCGAGCAGACGGTCACCAACCTGCCCGCCCCGCTCACCGCGCTCGGCGAGACGTTCCCGCTGGGGAACACCGACATCACGTACGGCTCGCTCGTGACCATCGCCCTGTTCCTGCTCTTCGCCTACGCGCTGAGCAGCACGTCCTGGGGCCGGCACGTGTACGCGCTCGGCAACAGCCCCGAGGCCGCCCGCCTCAACGGCATCCGCACCTCCCGGCTGACCATCGGCATCTACACCCTGGCCGGACTCGTCTACGGGATCGCCGCCCTGCTGCTGATCTCCCGCACCGGCGTCGGCGACCCGCAGGCCGGGCAGACCGACAACCTGGACAGCATCACCGCCGTCGTACTCGGCGGCACCAGCCTCTTCGGCGGACGCGGCGCCGTCCTCGGCACCTTCATCGGCGTCCTCATCGTCGGCGTGTTCCGCAACGGCCTCCAGCTTATGGGCGTCGCCTCGATCTACCAGACCCTGATCACCGGCGCGCTGGTGATCCTGGCCGTGACCGTCGACCAGATCTCCCGGAAGAAGGCCCGATGAACACGACCACCCCCGTGCTCCAGGCCCGTGGCCTGGTCAAGCGGTACGGCCATGTCACCGCCATCGACGGCGCCGACTTCGACCTGCTGCCCGGCGAGGTCCTCGCCGTCATCGGCGACAACGGCGCCGGCAAGACGAGCCTGATCAAGGCACTCACCGGCGCTCTCGTCCCGGACGAGGGGGAGATACGGCTGAACGGCGAGCCCATCCGGTTCACCGGCCCGCAGAGTGCCCGGCAGCACGGCATCGAGACCGTCTACCAGGACCTCGCGGTCGCCGCGTCGATGGACATCGCCTCCAACATGTTCCTCGGGCGCGAGCTGCGCCGGCCCGGATTCCTCGGCAGCGCGCTGCGCATGCTCGACAAGAAGCGGATGCGGCAGGAGGCCGCGGCCCACATGGCCGACCTCAAGATCGGCCTGCGGTCCCTGACCCAGCCGGTGGAGACCCTCTCCGGGGGCCAGCGCCAGGCCGTGGCGGTCGCGCGGTCCGTGGCCTGGGCCAGGAGCGTCGTGGTGATGGACGAGCCGACGGCCGCGCTGGGCGTCAAGGAGTCCGGACAGGTCCTCGACCTGATCCGCCGGGTCCGTGACAAGGGCATGCCCGTGGTTCTGATCAGCCACAACATGCCGCACGTCTTCGAGATCGCCGACCGTATCCACGTCCACCGGCTCGGCCGGCGCGAGGCGCTCATCAAGCCGTCCGACTACTCGATGGCCGAGGTCGTCGCCATCATGACGGGGGCACTGAGTGTGCGCGAGGGCGGCGGTACTGTCGTCGCGGACACGGACGCCGCCAAAGCGGCCGGAGTCTCCGCCCACTGACACAGCATCCCGCCGGCGGGTCCCGGCCGGCTTCCCGGCCGGGACCTCCGGGCCGCACACACAGGAACGGTGACACATGGCCGCGACCCGACGCCCGACCCTCGCCGATGTGGCCCGCGAGGTGGGCGTCAGCGCCAAGACGGTCTCACGGGTGCTCAACGAGGACGGGCCGAGCTCGCCGCAGACCAGGGAACGGGTGCTCGCCGCCGTGGCGAAGCTCGGCTTCCAGCCCAACCTGATGGCCCGCAACATCCGCGTGGGCGGCCCCGACACCACCATCGGCCTGATCGTCCCGGACCTCGGCAACCCGTTCTTCGGCACGGTCGCGGGCGGGATCGAGGACACGGTGCGGGACCGGGGGCTGACGCTCCTGATGGGATCGTCCGCCGACGACCCCGAGCGCGAACGGACCCTGATCCAGACGTTCCTCGCGCGGCGCGTCAGCGTGCTGATGGTCGTGCCGGCGTTCGGGGCCGATCACACCTACCTCAAGGCCCAGCGCGCGGCCGGCCTGCCCGTGGTCTTCCTCGACCGCCCGGGCGTCGGGCTGTCCGCCGACTGCGTCGTCAGCTCGAACCGTTCCGGCGCGCAGGAGGGCGTCGCGCACCTCGTCGAGCGCGGCCACCGGCGCATCGGCTTCGTCGGTGACCTGCCCACGAGGCTGTACACGCGGCGCGAGCGCCTCGCCGGTTACCGCGCCGCCCTGGAGGACGCGGGCATCGCCTACGACCGCACGCTGGTGACCGGCGCCCACGACCAGAGCACGGCAGCCGCGGTCACCACGCGCCTGCTGTCCCTGCCGGAGCCTCCCACGGCCCTTTTCGCCGGGAACAACATCGTGGCGCTCGGGGTCGTGGCGGAACTCGCCCGCACCGGCCGCAGGGACATCGCCCTGGTCACCTTCGACGACCTTCCGCTCGCGGAGGTGCTGGAACCGGCCCTGACGGTGGTGGCCCAGAACCCGTCCGCCCTGGGCACGGCAGCGGCCACGACGGCGCTGTCCCGCCTGGACGGCGACCGCACCCGCGCCCGTACGGTCACGATCCCGACCCGCCTGGTGGCGCGGGGCTCGGGCGAACTGCCGGTGCGAGGCGACTGATCCCGAAGAGGATGGGCCCGCACGGGGTCGTCAGTCGTGCGGCCCGCCCGGCCCGCCCGGCCCTCCCGGGCCGTGATCCTGTCCTTCGGACCGCTGCCCTTGTCCGCCGGGCTCGGCCATCCGGGCGCCGTGGCCGACGGCGTTCCCGGCCGGGCCGGCCGGGACCGGCTGAGGCTGCCGACCGTGCGCCGGCAGCCCCGCACCACCCGAGACCATCCGCGAGCCCGGCCGGGCTCAGTCGGGCTCCCCGACCATGCCGAGCACCAGCGCCAGGCGTCGCTTGGGTACCGAGCCGAACTTCCGGCGGACGTTCATCACGTAGTTGCGCGCGGTGCCGACCGTGATGCCCAGATGGTCGGCGATCTCCACCGCGGTGAACCCCTGGGCCGCGAGCACCGCGACATCCCGCTCGCGGGGAGTGAGCCCGGCGTTCACCTGGTGGCGTTGGTTCTCCGGGACGTGGAGCAGGCCCCGGTGCAGGGAGCGGTCGCGGGCGAGCGTGGCCAGTGATCTGTCGGCTCCCGCCGAGGTCAGAAGCTCGGCGGCGCGGTCGCGGGCGTGGGCCCGTTCGGGCGTGGAGGGGGCGACCCGGGCGGCGGCGTGGTAGGCGCGGCCGGCGGTGATGGGCTCGCCCATGTCGGCGAGGGCGTCCGCGCCCGCGATCAGCGAGGCCCAGCCGCGCTTGCCGGCGAGGTGCCCCTCGACGACCGAACGGATCGCCGCGGCGCGCGGATAGGGCGACCAGAACCGGGACATGGCGGCGGCCTCGTCCCGCGCCGCGTCGGGTGCGATCTCGGTCAGTGCGAGCAGGGCGTCCTCCCAGCCGAAGTGGTGCTCGGCCTCGCGAGCCTTCCGCAGGATCGGCGGCAGCCCGCGCGCCGGGCGCGGCTCGCGGCGCGCATGGCGTATGTACGCAAGGGTCGCCGCCGCACTCGCGCCGCACGGAGGCGAGGTCGCATACGCCACCTCGACGACCGCCTCGAGGGTGTCGTGCGGGAGGCGGCCGGCCGTCTCGAACGTCACCGCGGCGGCGACAGCGCTGCCGAGTTCACGGACGCCCGGTGCGGCACCCGTCATCGCGACCGCGGCCTGCTCTCTCGCGACGTCGAGGTGTCCCGTACGGTGACGCACGAGCGCCTCGACCGCCGCGAACTTGTTCACCCAGGGCCCTCGGCCCACCACCCGGCCGCGACCGACGGCCTCCAGGGCGGTCGGGTAGTCCCCGACGTACGCGCAGGTCAGCGCCCAGTTCAGGTAGTTGAGCGAGGCGATCTCGCCGGTGACCGCGTCGAGGTCGGCCGGCAGCAGCGAGGCGGCCCGACGCCAGCGATGGGGTGCGCGCTTGCGTCCCTGATAGGTCTCGCCGGCGGCGAGCATGCCGGCGACGAGGGCGATGATCCACGGCTCGCCGGACTGCTGGGCCAGGGACAGCGCCCGGCGGGCGAGCTCGCGCCGGTAGGAGGGGCTGAGGCCGGCGTCGGCGGGGAAGGACATGCGGCTCAGGGCGAGCGCCTGTCCCCCTATGTCTCCTGCCGCGGTGAACTCGAAGAGGGCCCGGGTGCCGTAGTCGGCCATCGCCTTCCCCCGGGCGGCCCGTGCCTGTGCGAGAAACACCGCACCGCGTGCGCGGGGGGTGTGGCACGCGGCGGCCAACTCGTCGAGAAGCGCCCAGGGAGCGGGGCCGGGCGCTCCCCACCGGGTGAGCATGGAGGCCATCTCGGCGAGGGCGATCCGGTCGTCGTCGGCGAGCCGCGGCACTTCCGCCAGGGCGCTCCGCAGCGTTTCGAGACCGAGGTCGGCCCGGCCGCGGAGCGCGGCCAACTCGGCGTTGCGGACCTGTTCCTGAACGGCTGTCGACACGTTCTCGGCGAAGGACGCAGGGGACGGGCCCGGAAGGAGCGGGCGCGCCCCGGACGCATTGTCGTTCATGGTTGAGGCAAGAATAGGTGCAGTTCTTGGATTGTCCAGGGGGCGGAACCGAGGCTTTCATTTGCGTCGACGGACCGCGGCCGTCGCATCGCTTCCAGCCGAGGACTGCCCATGAATGCATCCCGCAAGTTGGTCGTGTCCGCGCTCACCGCTGCGCTGATGGCGACACCGACGGTCGCCCACTCCGTCACCGATGACCCGTCGGGCGGCCCGGCGTCGGCCGTCGCCGGTGACGTCCCGCAGGACTCCACGGACGTACGACGTGGCCTGCCGCCCCTGCCGCCCACCGAAGAGCAGCTCGCGGCCGTGGCGGCGCTGCTGAGGTCCGCCCCGGGAGGCGTATCGCCGAAAGTCACCTGGAACACCGCCTACGGGACGCCTCGGTCCGTGCGAGCGCCCGGCGGACATCTCACCGGTCCTCAGGCCGGCGAACCGCTCGCGATCGCGAGGGGCTGGCTGCAGGCGCACCGCGCGGCGTTCGGCCTGTCGGCCGCGGACGTCGAGGCGCTTGCGGTGCGGCGTGACCACGAACTGCCGGGCATCGGGGCCCGGGTGGTGAGCTTCACACAGACGTTCGACGGCGTCGAGGCCGTGCACGGCGGCGTGATGACGGTGACCGTGGCCGAGGACGGCCGGGTGCTGTCCTACGCCGGTGACCCGGTACGCAGCGGCGGCCTTCTCGCCGGGTTCGACAAGTCGCCGGCCGACGCACTCGCCGCTGTCGTGTCGTCGCTGTCTCCTTCGTCCGACTTCGTGCCGCTGCCGACAGATGAGACCCAGGCCGGCTACCAGGTGTTCGCGGCCGGGCCGTTCGCACAGGTGCAACGCGTCCGCAAGGTCGCGTTCCCGACGCCCGGCGGTGCCCGCCCGGCGTACAGCGTGCTGTTCGTCAAGAGTCTCGACGAGGCGTGGGGCGTGGTCGTCGACGCGGCGACCGGCAAGACGCTGGCCCGGCACTCCCTGGTGCACCACGAAGGCCCCCTGGAGCCCGAGGGCACGGTCTACGAGAACTTCCCGGGCGCTGCGCAGGGCGGCGGGCCGGTCATCAAGAGCTTCGGCCCGAACGCGTCGTCACCGGGCGGCTGGGTCGACCCGAGCGGCGCCGCGGGACTGCCCGGCCCCACCACGCTCGGCAACAACGCCAATACCTTCGCGCAGTACACGGCACCACTGGCGCCGACGGACGAGCACAACCGGCCGATCAGCCCGACAGCGCAGTTCAACTACGCGTACGGCGCCAACTGGGCCCGCACCAAGGGTCAGACGCTGCCGCCGTCGTACGTGCTGGACCGCGACCCGGCGGTGACCAACCTCTTCTACCACCACAACCGGATCCACGACGAGTACTACCAGTTCGGCTTCACCGAGACCGCGGGCAACTTCCAGGTCAACAACTTCGGCAAGGGCGGACTGGGCGGCGACCCGATCAGCGGTCTCGCACACTCGGGCGCCGCGACCGGAGGCGCGCCGACCTACCTCGGCCGGGACAACGCCAACATGCTGACCCTGCCCGACGGCATCCCGTCGTTCTCCAGCATGTACCTGTGGGAGCCGATCAACGACGCGTTCGAGGGCCCGTACGCCGACGGCAACTTCGACCAGACCGTCATCCAGCACGAGTACAGCCACGGCCTGTCCAACCGGTATGTCGGCGGCGGCGGACTCGGCTCGCTCGGCGGTGAGCAGTCCGGTGCGATGGGCGAGGGCTGGGGCGACTGGTACGCCATCAACCACCTGGGCCGCGAGGGCCTGTACGACAAGGCCGTGGTCGGCGAGTACGCCGTGGGCAACGCCGAGCGGGGCATCCGCAACTGGGCGTACGACAAGAGCCCGCTGACATACGGGGACTACGGCTACGACATCACGGGTCCCGAGGTCCACGCGGACGGCGAGATCTGGACCGCCATGCTGTGGGACCTGCGCCGCGCCCTGGTCGACCGGTACGGCACCAAGGCGGGCAGCGACATCGCCGAGCACCTGGTGACCGACGCCATGCCGCTGTCCCCGCCGTCTCCGTCGTTCCTCGACATGCGCGACGCCATCCTCGACGCGGACACCCTCCGCTTCCGCGGCGACAACACCGACACCATCTGGACCGCGTTCGCCCGCCGCGGCGCGGGCCGTTCGGCCGCGACCGCAGGTCCCGACGACACCGACCCGAAGCCGGGCTTCGACCATGCTGCCCCGTCGCGCAACGGGATGCTCGCCGTCAAGCTGGTGAACGCCTCCACCGGCGAACCCGTCGAGGACGCCCGCGTGATCATCGGCGAGTTCGAGGCCCGGGTGACACCGCTCGGCACGTCGGGCCCGGGCGGTGTCGTCTCGGCGCCGATGGTCGACGGCGCCTACACGGTGACCGTGCAGGCGCGCGGCTTCGGCATCCAGAAGTTCCGGGGCCTTCAGGTCCAGTCGGGCAGGACGACCGCCCGGACCCTCGAGCTGGCGCCGAACCTCGCCTCGAAGCACAACGGCGCCACCCTCGTGAAGACGTCCAGCCAGGACGACGGCCTTCCCGCGAGCTTCCTGATCGACGACACCGAGGCGACCGCGTGGAAGACCAAGGACACGGGCAGGCCGTACAACGCGGGCGCGCACCAGGTGGCCGAGGTGAAGCTGGCCGAGGAGGCGCAGGTCTCCCGCATCGCGGTCAGCACGCTCAAGCCGACCACGGCCGGACGGTTCAACGCGACCAAGGACTTCACCGTCCAGACCTCGACGGACGGGGTGCTGTGGAAGACGGTCGAGGCGGGCACGTTCGCCGCCCGGGCGCCGCGGCCCACGGCGCCGGACATGCAGATCCAGACCCTGAAGCTGGACGCACCGGTCACCGCGAGCCACGTCCGGGTCTTCGTCGACTCCGTCCAGGGCGAGACCAAGACGTACGCCGTGCTGTCCGAACTCCAGGTGTTCGGCAACGCCTCCGGCGTCGAGCCGCTGCCGTTCACCCCGGACGAGCCGGTCGGCGAGTCGGGGACGATCCAGGCCGGTGCGCCGCAGGGGCTGTGGTACCTCCCCGGCACCGAGCCGTACCGTCCCGGCGTGACCGTGGCCTCGTGGCAGGCCGCCTGCGGCACACCCGCGGCCGCTCAGGGCGCCGACGCGTGGATCATGAAGCTGCCGGCCGGCTGGGGCGACGGACTGCACGTGGCGTCGTACACCGAGCCGGAGAGCCAACTCGGCGAGATGCAGATGTTCTTCTACGACGCGACGTGCAAACCGATCACCGGCGACTTCGCGACGCCGGGCCAGAAGGCCGTGATCGCCCCAGGCGCGGCCTACGTCGGGCTGCTCTACCTGTACGGCGCCGACTACCAGTTCACCCTCACCGCGCGGCAGGCCGGCTGACCATCGGCGCTCCCGTCCGTCACCCAGGAGAGGAACACATGTCCCGCAACCGCAGTTTCACTCTGGCCTCGTCGCTTCTCGGCGCCGCCGCCCTGTTGAGCACGTCGGCCGGCCTCGCGCATGCCGGCGCCGGCGACCCGCTGAGAGGCGACCAGTGGGGCCTTGACCAGGTCCGCGCCGAACAGGCGTGGGCCACCAGCACCGGCACGGGTGCCGTTGTCGCCGTCGTCGACACCGGGGTGGACCTGACCCATCCCGACCTGAAGGGCAACCTGGTGGCCGGAGCCACGTTCACCGGCTGCGGCAAGGCCGGTGGGCCGTGCGGGAACGGCGACTTCCGCGGCCCCGACGGGGAGAACAACGGCGACGAGCACGGCACCCACGTCGCCGGCATCGTGGCCGCCGTCGCGGGCAACGGCACCGGTGTCGCCGGTGTCGCGCCGAACGCCAGGATCATGCCGGTCAAGGTGCTGGAGGAGGGCAGCGGCACCTTCGAGGACATAGCCGCCGGCATACGGTGGGCGGTGGACCACGGCGCCGACGTGATCAACATGAGCCTCGGCGGGCTGGCGGGAACGCAGGTCGTCACCATCACCGGCCTGGAGTCGTCGGTGACCGAAGCGATCGCGTACGCGGGCGCGCAGGGCACGTCGGTCGTCGTGGCCGCCGGGAACTCCGCCACCCCGGCCTGCAACACCCCGGCGTGGGAGCCCGGCGCGATCTGCGTCGCCTCGACCGACCGCAACGAGCTGAAGAGCTGGTTCTCCGAACTCCCGAACAAGCCGGACCTCAAGGCCGTCGCCGCTCCCGGCGGCGCGGGACTCGTCTCCTGCAAGGACGACATCGTGTCCACCGTGCCGGCCGGCACCGGATCCGCGTCCTGCGGCCACGAGGACTACGACTACTACGCCGGCACCTCCATGGCCACGCCGCACGTGGCGGGCGTCGCCGCCCTGCTCTTCGCCCAGGGCCGGACCCTGGCCGACGTCGAGAACACGCTCCTCGGCACGGCCCGCCAGCCGGGCACCGGCCTGACGGGTGTCTACTCACCGGTCTACGGCTGGGGCGTCGTGGACGCCGCGGCCGCGGTGAAGTCGCCGGGTGCGACCACGGCCAAGAGCCGCAAGAAGCACTGAACGGACCGGCGTGTGGCGGCCACCCGTGCGTCCGGGGTGGCCGCCTCCCTTTCGAGCCCGCGCTATCCCGCTCGTTCGAGGGTCAAGGCGCTGCGAGCCGGTTCGGCTCGCCACATGGCGACCAGCTGGGGGGAGGACTCGATGAAGCGACGCATCTCTGCGAGCGCGGCAGTCCTTGAAACGCCGATCTCGGCGTGGTCGAACCCGGTGTCCTGGTGTCCCATGCTGTCGAGATCGGCCCATGCCGGGTCCTCGCCGAAGACGAGCTGCAACTGCACCTTCCAGTACTCCGGCTGCCCATGGGGGTCGTCCTCCCCGACGTCGTTGACCGCGAGCAGCCGCCCGAAGGACAGCACAGGCTGGTCGTCGTTCCAGCTCCACCTGCCCCACTCGGCGATGAAGCCGTCGCCGTCGTTCTCAGGCGGCTCGATCCCTTCGACCTCGGTCTGGAGAAACTCGGCGAAGACGTCCCACGCAGCGTCGACGTCGCGTACGGCATCGGGCTCGATCCCACGCTGTCGCAGCATCTGCCCGAACACTTCGGCGCTGGTGCGACCCGCGCGGCCGACGGACCCGGGGCTTCAGCCGCGTTCTTCCGCCTCTTCCATGAACCTGATGCCCTCGTGGGTGAGTGAGGCTGTCGCCGGGGTCTCGTGCGATGTCCAGTCGACGGTGATCAGGCCCTCGCCGGCCAGGTAGGCGCAGGCGGCGCTCAGGTCCTCGTCGGGGAGACGAAGTCGTTCGCGGAGCGCGTCTGCGCCGACCTCCCGGCGATGGTGTCCGACGGCCTCGTAGAGAGCCTTCAGAACCTCCTGCCGATGGGTCCTGCGCTCACGCAGTGTCGCCGTGGCTGCCGCTCCCCGGCCGCCGTCGGCGGGGCGCGCGCCGGCACCAGGAGGGCTGCCAAGCTCTCGCTCGCCGCCCGAGGACACCACGTCTGCCTGGACGTGGTCGTCGAAGGGCGAACGGCTGCTTGCCAGCCAGGACTGTGCGGGCTCCGCGGCGTGCGCGGTGTCGACGGTGAGACTGAGGCGAGTGGCCCCTTCGCTGCCTGCGGGATAGCTACGCTGCTCGGTCGACGCGAAACAGCGGCGGAGTACCTCCGCGACGCGCCGGGCGGCCTCTGGCGTCGCCGCGACGATACGAACCTCTGCGTGGCCCGCGGAGGGCAACGGCTCGTGGTCCATGGAGTCACCTCTCGCAGCACGGCCTGGGGACGTGCGAACGCAGTCGCAGCATCATGTGCCCCAGGGGCGAGCATGCATGCACGCCGCTGTCCGCCCCCTTGAAGCCTAGGCCCGGTCACGCACGCCCCGCGCGTCGAGCCGTCTGCCGAGCGCGTCCCATGAGGCCATCGCGCCGGGGACCGCACTGTCGGGAAGAGGGCGGAGGACTTCCTGAACGGCCCATCGCACCGTTGACGACCGCTGTTCGCTGCCCTGAAGGGCACGGTTGCGGCGATGGGGCGGGTGTCGGCTCGCTCACTCCAGGACGGCGAGGTGGTCGGCGGCGCCTCCGAGCCACTCGATCAGGAAGAGGGTCGCGTCGTCACTGGTGCTCCCGCCCCGTTCCTCCTTCAGCGTGTGGGAGAGCGAGCGCACCACTGCCCGCACTCCCTCCTCTGCCTGCTCGACGCGGTTGACCCAGTGGATGAGTTGTTCCTCGCCGAACTGCTCTTCACCGGCTTCGTGTTCCTCGATCAGGCCGTCGGTGAAGCACAACACCCGGTCGCCGCGTTGCAGTGTCTGCTCGCTGACCTGGGGCTCTTCACCGCCGAAGCCGACCGGCAAGGTGGTCGGGCTCTCCAGTTGCCGGAGGACCTCGTGTTCGCGGATCAGCAGCGGTGCGGGGTGGCCCGCGTTGACCCACTGCAGGTGGCCCGTTGCGATGTTCAGACGCATCATCTGCGCGGTGACGAAGTGTTCGGGCCCGAACTGCTCGGCGACGGCCCGGTCCATGAACGTGTAGATCTCGGACAGGCCGATGCCGGCACGTCTGGAGTGCCGGTAGGCGCCGATGGCGACGGTGGCCATCGTGGCGGCGTTCAGGCCATGGCCCATCGCGTCGATCACGGCCACGTGCAGGATGTCGTCGTTGAGGGCGTAGTCGAAGCTGTCGCCGGCGACGTTGTAGGCGGGCTCCAGGATTCCGGCCACCGCGACCTGCGGCACGGCCATCGCCAGCGGCGGAAGCAGAGACCACTGGATCTCCGCGGCCACGCTCATGGGTTCACGGCGCCGGGTGAGGAAGAACTGGTCGGTGTAGCTGTGCTTGGTGACCAGCATGTCGGCGATCAGTCCGGCGAGCCTGCGCAGCAGGCGCCGGTCGTCGTCGTCGACGGTCTCCAGGGTGACGGCCAGCACTCCCACCTGGTCGCTGCCGTCCAGCAACGGCAGATACATCCGGACGCCGTCGGCCTGCGGTACCTCGACAGGGATCGCACGCAGGAAGGCCGTGCCGGCGTGGGATTCACCGATCGGCTCCGGCCCGCTGAGGGTCAGCCGCCTACCCGGCAGCGGCACCAGGAGCAGCTGTGCGTAGTCCTGCAGGAGGATCGAGATGTCCCGGCCACCGACCCGGGCCACCTCTTCCGCGATCAGCGGGGCGATCAGCTGCGGCGGCATCTCGTGTGCCCGGTCCAGCAGCACTCCCAGCAACCGCTCACCGAACCCCTCCGACCGGTCCACCGTGTCCTTGCTCGGCTGCCGATCACCCTCCGCCATCACCGTGCCCTTTCAGCTCGCCAGCCGATGTCCCTGCCGTCGCGCCGATCGTGCGCAACGACCCCGGTGCATACACACCGGGGTCGCCCTTCCGGGCGGTTGCACGTGAGAGTGCACCGACCCATTCACCATGCTATGCCTGTGCCGCCTATCCGGCAGAAGGGACTTTCATGGCAATGCGGGCCGCCGGAAAGGGCTCAGTGCCGCGTCAGCCGCGTTCCTCCTCTTCGGCCTCCATGAGCCGGATTCCCCGATGCGTCAGCGTGACCATCGCGGGGGTGTTTCCCCGTGCCCAGTCGACTGTGATGAGACCCTCGCCCGCCAGGTATGTGCAGGCTGCGGCCAGGTCCTGCTCGGGCATGTGGAGGTCGTCGCGCAGTTTCGCCCCGGTGACGCCGAGGAGGCGATTGCCTTCCGTGGCCACGTACAGGGACTTCATGATCGCCTCGCGGTAGTTCTTCCGCTCGTGGAGTGTTGCCATGATTGCCACCCACTCGTGCCGGATACCCACTCGTGCCGGGGCGCCGACGAGGGTCTCTGCCTCAGACTTCATCCGTCTGTGTGCGGTCCTGATCGGAGGACCGACTGGCTGCCAGCCAGGGTCGCGCCAGCTCCGCCGTCTGCGTGATGTCCACGGTGAGGTGGAGGCGGGTTCCGCCGTCGCTGCCGGCGGGGTAGCTGCGCTGCTCGGTGGAGGCAAAGCAATGACGAAGTACCTCTGCGACCCTACGGGCGGTCTCGGGGGACGCCGCGACGATACGCACCTCGGCCCGCCCGTCCTCGGGTGGCTTCGGTGGCTTCATGGTGGCCTCGTTCAGCAGCTCGACGTGCCGGTGGGCGGTGGCCCCACACTCGTCGAGCCCCACACCCACCGCCCCGGTCACAACAAGGTCATGCGTCATCCGCGGCCCCTTCTCGGTCTTCCCTGTGAGCAGCGGCGACGGGGTGAGCGGGAGTGACGGACGATCCGGCACGCTCTGCCGGCCGTCGGCTCTTCCGGCGCCGCCGGCCGATGCCCGGCACGACTTCGCCGTAGTGGAATGCTGCGATCCGCTCGGCGTGCTGGCCATTCAGCAGATGGATCAACAGCACACCTATGAGGATCATGGCGATGATCACGGACACGGTGATGGCGGTCTCCATGTCCTCACCTCCCTCGGGCGGAGCTCATGGGCCCGGTCGGGTCGGGCTGCTCGGCCGCCGCTGAAGCGTGCCCGCCGTCGGTCTCCCACTCCTCTTCCCGGCCCAGTGCGTCCCTGGCCTCGCGGGCGACGTCCTCGCTCGCGATGAGACCGCTGGCGGCGGCGAGCCCGCCGGGGGTGGTTGCGGCGATCATCAGTCGGGCGGCGGCAGCCGCACCGGCCTCCGGCGGGATCACCAGCAGATCCCAGCGGCCTGTGGTGTAGGAGAGAAGGATCAGCTTGTGCGGGTCCTGCTCGTCTGCGAACCAGCCCACGTGCACCGTGTGCCCTGCCACGGCCACCTTGCGCGGGATCACGGGCCAGTGGGTCGGGTTCACCGTGACACGCGTGATCCGTCCCCAGCACGCGTCCAGCACCTTGACGAGGGCGGGGAGTTCACGGGAAAGATCGCGGGAGCGAGGCCACCAGGCACCGTCCAGAAGCCCCGGAGCCGACCCCATCGGGGTCAGAGACAGGCGGGGCGGCGGTGAGGTCTCGCGCTCACTGTCAGTCGTACGGTCGATGGTCGCGGTCATGGCGCGGACCTGTCCCCGGGCGCATCTTCATGGTCCCGGTGTTGCTGCTCGCCGAGAACGACACCCGCGTGGAGCTGGTGTGCGAAGTACTCCCGGTGTCTTCACTGTACTCCGGGCGCGGTCCGGCGAACCCGCCCGTGACCAGCGAATTCGATGGAAACCGCCGGTGCGCGTCCGCAGCCCGCAGGCGAACGCGGACGTGGGCTCAGGAGTACCGTGAAACCGGTAGCCACCCGGACGTCATCCCAGGCGATCAACGAACGCACACCGAACCCCGCAGACAGGTGAGCACACCATGTCCGACGCCGACACCCCACCGGAAACGAAGGTCCTGCCGGACGCGATCCACAAGGCCGTGAAGCCTGGAACAGCCCTTCTGCGGCTGGGGACGACACATGTCCGCGAGGGAATCCTCGACGGCGCATGGTGGCCGCGATCCCGCGACGTCGGCGCCGAGCTGCCCAGCCTGATCACCGCGCTGACCGAGCACGTCGGCCCCCTCACGCGCGTCGGCCTGGACTCCAGCACCTGGGAAGAACTACCGACACGACTGATCATCGACGACCGCGTCGTGCACATCGACTCCTTCCCGGTCGGTGATGACACCGTCCTCGTCACCCGAGGCGATCGAGACCACTTCTCCCTGCTGGTGATCCCACCGGACACGACTCCCGACGCAGCGCGCGCGGCGATGGCCCGGGCCGTCAGCGCCCACAACGCCACGGCCGAGCAGATCCTCATCGACACCGGCACCGGCCGGACACACCCGATCGCCACGGAAGACCGGCAGGCGGGCCAGGAACGCCGCGATACGAGGTGATGGAGATGGCCCTCTTTCTCCTGCTGATCATCGTGGCGATCGTGCTGGGCATCATCGGAGCGGTGACCGAGGGACTGCTCTACCTGCTGATCATCGGCGTGATGGTGCTCGTTGCCGACCTGATCTTCCTCCGCATACACCTCGGCCGCCGACGGGCAGGGAAACGCCGCGTCCGGTAACCGGTGGCTGATGCTCCACGACAGGGCGGAGAAGTTCCCGCATCTGGACCGCCTGTGGTGCCCAAGTCCCGTATCCAGTACGGCTAACGGGCCGCTCCGGGCCCGGAAGGAAGATCGGGTCTGTGAAGTGTGGGCTGCAGGCGGTCCCATGCGTCTGGCCTCTGACGGCGGTGTGCCGCTGCTGGTTCAGTCGGCGACGGTTTCGCACGCTGACGGCACCTTGGCCGCGGGAGGGAGCGCAGGGACGTACGGCGTCGGAGCGAGTTCCGCAGGCTTCGGGGCATCTGCAGCAGCCCGCCGTGGCCGGTCCTTAGGACCCCTGCCCGTGAGCACCCGCCACATGCCGCGAGACTCCCGGCGTTTCACGACCCGGCTCCGGCCATCGCCGAGCTCGCTGAAGCGGCTCGCGGCCTGCTGGTGGGCGTCGGTGGCTTCGGCGAACCGCCGTACCTGCTGCAGGGCGGCACCGAGGTTGTTCAGCGCCTGACCCTCGCCGTGGATGTCACCGAGCTCGGTGAAACGGTCGGCGGCCTGCTGGTGGGCTTCGATGGCTTCGTCGAACCGCCGCATCTGCTGCAGGGCGGCACCGAGGTTGTTGAGCGCTTGGCCTTCGCGGTGGAGGTCACCGAGTTCGCTGAAACGTTCGGCGGCGAACTGGTGGGCTTCGATGGCTTCCTCGAACCGCCGCATCTGCTGCAGAGCGGCACCGAGGTTGTTGAGCGCCTGGCCTTCGCCGTCGCGGTCACCGAGCTTGGTGAAATGGTTCGCGGCCTGCTGGTGGGCCATGATTGCCCCGTCGAACCGCCGCACCTGCTGCAGGGCGGCACCGAGGTTGTTGAGCGCCTGGCCTTCGCGGTAAATGTCATCGAGCTCGGTGAAACGGTCGGCGGCCTGCTGGTGGGCGTTGATGGCTTCGTCGAACCGCCGCACCTGCTGCAGGGCGGCACCGAGATTGTTCAGCGCTCGGCCCTCGCCGTGGACGTCACCGAGCTCGGTGAAACGGTCGGCGGCCTGCTGGTGGGCTTCGATGGCTTCGTCGAACCGCCCCACCTGCTGCAGGGCAGCACCGAGGTTGTCCAGCGCCAGAGCTTCGCCGTGGCGTTCGCCGATCTCACGGCAGACGGCGAGGTCCTGCTGGTGGGCCGCTATAGCCCCGTCGAACCGCTGCACCTGTTGCAGAGCGGTGCCGAGACTGTTGAGCGGCCGGCCCTCGCCGTGGCGTTCACCGAGCTCGCGGCAGATCGTAAGGTCCTGCATGTTCTCTCCAGGAGTGTCGCGCGCTCCCGCCCTCACTGCCTATTCCTCACGCCGCGCAACGGCGTGACTGGACGGGCAACCCGTTCATGCTGACAGCCTCAGTAATCAGTCGGGCGGTCGGCGCTGCAACCGGCCGGGTGTCGTCCGCCCCCAACCGGATGGCACATTCGCTTGTCCGGCGTACAGGAAACGACTGCTGCACTGTTCTGATGTATAAGGGCCCAGAGGGCATTGAGGCATCGGCGGGCAAGGGCGTTCACGGCTTGGATGTGCCTGCAGCCTTCGCCTCGCTTCTTCACGTAGGAGTCGCGGTCGGGGCCTTCGCGGATGATCAGCACGGCGCGTACGGTCCTGGCCTTCGGAGCGGCTGCACTCGACCGGGGCCGAGACCACCGTCGCCATGAGCTACCGCCTGCTGACGTCCATCCTGGAGAGGCCGTCGAGGACGAGTTGATCCGCCGCACCCTCAGGGCGGCCGGCGCCGGCCCCGCCTCACCCGGTAAAGTGGCGACCTTCGGCCGGCGGAAGCCGTACGGAGTCCTCGAAGGCCGGGCACATCCTGCATCTCGCCGACCGTCCCGCACGCCGCCGCCTCAGCGCCGCCCTGGACAACCTCGCCGTCACCTTCCACGGCATGACCGCACACCCGGACGAGCGCAACTGCGAATGCCACTGGGGCAGCCCGGAGGAGCTCTCCCTTCTGAAGACGCCGGACGTGGAGCTGGAACCGGATCTCCTGCGCCGGACCTGGCAGGCCGTCGACTGGACCGATCACGCGGCTGTGCTGCGCCGCATCCTGCCGCAGTTCGCCGCGGTGATGGTCTCCGGTCGCGCGGAACCCCTGTTCGGACTGGAAGAGGCCGGTTGCTCCTTCGCCCGCGGCCGCTGGCAGCAGTGGCCTGACGATCACGCCGGTCCGGTACGCGAGTTTCTGCATGCGTGGTGGGCGCAGAGCCTCACTGAGCCGGATGCGATCGTCCCGGCGCACCAGGTCTTCGTGATGTGTGCCGAGGCGTCAGGAACTGTCGGCCCCTGGCTCGCCGAATGGGAGAAGCAGACCGGGTACCTCGGCGACCGACATCTCGCCGAGGCGGCGGCGGAATGGGAGTCCGAACTCCTGGCAGACAGCCTGCCGTGGAACGTCGGCTGGTACGAGCACGACGAGGAGGAGATGCGCGCCGAACTGGTCGCCTGGCTCCTCGACCACGCTGCGGTGCGGCTCCGCGAGTCGGGCGCATCGGCGGATCTGCAGCACCGGACAGGGCTGCTCGGACTCACCGGCGAGGACCGCTGGACGGATCCGGCACTGGCCCGGCCACCGCTGCTGACGGGAGCGCGACCTCGGGGCCGGACCGCGTAGCCAACGGCCTGTACGGATGGGCTACTTCGCTGCGAAGAGTCGGGGGGCAAGGGACCGCTCGGTAGCCGAAGAAATCACCCGCGGGCTTCGTGGACCCTGGTCGGCGGCCAACGTCGTGACCTGCGATCGAGTCGGCCAGGGTTGTCAGCGTTGGTCGCCGCTGTGCGCCCTCGCACGGCCCGGAGACGGCCCGAGCTGACTGGCTTTGCTACGAGTCGGACGGTGCTGAAACGGCCCGCGCCTGCTTCCTTGATCGACGGTATCGATGCCACCGTTGGGAGCGCATGCCGGATGCCAGGGAGAACAAGGCGAAGGCCGCGCAGGTCATCCAGCCCGCTGGTTCGCCGGTCACCTTCCCTGCCAGCCAGAACATCAACGACGCGCCTGTCCAGATGGCGAGCCACGAGCCTCCATCCGACATCCAGCGAGCTCTCTTCACGCGCGTGACCATACATCCCGCGGCAGGCCAGTCCTCGATGCAAGTGCTGGAGTTACGGCACTGGTTCGGAAGACCACGAATGCGGACGCCCGCTGAGCTGTGAGGTCGTCGGCCTGCGGGGAGCGTCCACGCCCCTTGGTTCCCCGCTCATCTCCGACCGATCGGGCACGGATGGGCACGCCTGCAAGGAACGGCGGCGGATGAGTGGCCCAGGTGAAGGGTCTGTCCGGAGTGGCTGATACCTGTGGTGCCATGGATGCGGCTGATGAAGAACCTCGCCCGGGACGCGAAGCCCTCGATACCCTCCGAGCCGCCTTCCCATCCGAGTGGAGAGAGGCCCCACTGGGATGGGACGGGGTTGCGGCGTGGGAGACAGCCAACGGCGTCGTACTGCCTGAGCCCTACCGCAGCTTTGTCGCAGAGATCGCCAACGGCTCCGCGCTCGGCCCAGCCGAAGACGGCGGTCTCCTCCCCCTCGGCTGGCTCCCTCCCAGCTGGCCCGATCTCGACCCCGGGCCTGATGCAGCCGGCTTCCTGGAGTGGGTTCAACGCTGGCAGGCCGGCGGCACCTGGTGGGACTGATCCTGCACCATGGGACGCACTTGACCGGAGGGACTTCTGTTCGTGGGGGAGAAGGGTGCCCCGTTCCGGCGCACCTCCTTCGGACGGAAGTGGCGCAAGGCCCGCGCCCTCGTCGGCATGCTGGACGGCTTCCGCTTCTACGACCTTCGTCACACCGGGCACACCCTGGCGACGAGGTCGGGAGCCACGCTCAAGGAGAAGGCGGCACTGATCTATCAGCACTCGGACCATGAACGTCAGATAGCGGTCGCCAGTGGGTTGCACGCCTTGGTCAGAGCCGCGCGCCAGAGGCGCCACGATCAGCCCGGAGAGGGCTCAAGTGGTGCGGAAGTGGTGCGCGGAGCCTAGAAGGGTCTAGACAACACAAAGGCCCGGGTCGGGGATCATGTCCCTGGCCTGGGCCTTCTTCTTTGGAGCGGGTGACGGGAATCGAACCCGCGCTCTGAGCTTGGGAAGCTCATGTTCTACCATTAAACTACACCCGCGTAGCGCACCGGTGATTGGTGCCGCATCGTCGCACACTCTACCCCATCGCCCGCCCCCGGTGTATGACGCCGCGGGGTGTTCGTGTTTCCGGGAGGGCGGATGCGGGTGCAGGGCACGGGAGTTGAGGCGTAACCTCGGGGCGCGGAGTGCCGCCTGGGGTGGCGTCCGGATTATCCCCTAATGTGGTCCTTCGTTCGCATTCGTTGGGGAAGGGGCCCGATGGACCTGATGGAGCGCACCGTCGTCCGCTGTGCCGAGGGGCACGTGTTCACCACCGCTTCGTTTCCGATGCAGCAGCTCGGTCCCGACCGGCTCGGACCGGGGCGGCTGATCCGGTGTCCGCGGTGTGCGCGGCTGCGGCATGCCGTGCCCGTCGTGGAGCAGAACAAGCGGTAGCCGAGGCGGCGGCCGGGCGCGCGGGCCGGTGTCCGATTGGGGCCGCCCGCGCGCTCTGCGTATCCTCGGGGCGTGCTTCTCTCAGACAAGGACATCCGGGCCGAGATCGACGCCGGACGCGTGCGCATCGATCCGTACGACGAATCCATGGTGCAGCCCTCGAGCATCGACGTGCGGCTGGACCGCTACTTCCGGGTGTTCGAGAATCACCGTTACCCCCACATCGACCCCGCCGTCGAGCAGGCCGATCTGACGCGGCTCGTCGAGCCGGAGGGCGACGAGGCGTTCATCCTGCACCCGGGCGAGTTCGTGCTCGCCTCGACCTACGAGGTCATCTCGCTGCCGGACGACCTCGCGTCGAGGCTGGAGGGGAAGAGCTCCCTCGGGCGGCTCGGCCTGGTGACGCATTCCACGGCCGGTTTCATCGACCCCGGGTTCTCCGGGCACGTGACCCTGGAGCTGTCGAACCTCGCCACGCTGCCGATCAAGCTCTGGCCGGGCATGAAGATCGGACAGCTCTGCATGTTCCGGCTCAGCTCACCCGCAGAGGAGCCGTACGGCAGCGAGCGGTACGGATCCCGGTACCAGGGCCAGCGGGGGCCGACGGCCTCCCGGTCCTTCATGAACTTCCATCGGACGCAGGTGTGAGGGCCGGAACGAACATGAGTGACGTACGGGAGAACCTGACGTACGAGCGGTTCGGCGGCGCGATCCGTGAGCTCGCGCAGACCATCGCCGACGACGGCTACGAGCCCGACATCGTGCTCTCCATCGCGCGCGGCGGCGTCTTCGTCGCCGGCGGTCTCGCCTATGCGCTGGACTGCAAGAACATCCACCTGGTCAACGTGGAGTTCTACACCGGCGTGGGGACGACGCTGGAGATGCCGGTCATGCTGGCGCCGGTGCCCAACGCCATCGACTTCTCCGACAAGAAGGTCCTGATCGCCGACGACGTCGCCGACACGGGCAAGACGCTCAAGCTCGTCCACGACTTCTGCGTCGACCACGTCGCCGAGGTCCGCAGCGCCGTGATCTACGAGAAGTCGCACTCGCTGGTGAAGTGCGAGTACGTGTGGAAGCGCACCGACGACTGGATCAACTTCCCCTGGTCTGTGTTGCCTCCATGCCGTAAGTCCGGCGCACCGATCTCTCCGTCGCGCGAAGCTCTATAAGAACACATCTGACCTGCTGTTCCGCCAGGCCTGTTGCGCGAGGCGCTCGCCACTCGCCTCATGCGTCGATGCGCGCGGTGTCGGCGATCGAGCACCCATGGCGCTGTCGTGGCCCTGCCTCTGGTTGAGGTCAGGGCCACGAGTCGTGAAGTAGATGACATGCCCTGTCGAGGCATGCTGTCGAGGTGATCAGCTGCGGGGTTGCGGGAGGCGGCGTGGAACTGCCGGGGCTTGGCCGCGCAGGATCACGTTCATGTCCTGGCCGGCGACAGTGCCGGGCCGGGGATAACGCTCAGGCCTTCCGGACCCGCCAGTTCTGACAGCCTGTCGGTCTTGCCGTTGAACCTGCAGAAGGTGGCGGTGGAGGGCTCGTAGGTGTCGTCGCCAGCGAAGGTGGCGGTGTAGCAGGTCTCGTTGGTCCGGCTGCGCGGGACCTTGCAGGTGGCCTTGCCCTTGCTGTCGGTGGTGTCGGTGCA
Source organism: Streptomyces sp. NPDC002867 (assembly GCF_053591895.1). Classification (NCBI taxonomy): domain Bacteria; kingdom Bacillati; phylum Actinomycetota; class Actinomycetes; order Kitasatosporales; family Streptomycetaceae; genus Streptomyces; species Streptomyces sp. NPDC002867. The sequence continues at coordinate 333,930 of NZ_JBSFUR010000002.1, forward strand.
CAGCGAGATGGAGTCGGTGGTGAAGTCGATGGGCTTGCCTGCCAGGGGCCGGCCCTCGGCGGTCAGCTTGGCCTGCAGAGTGAGGCCATCCCTGCCCCCGGCGCCCAGGGCGTTCATGACGTCCTTCCCCTTCCCCTTCCCCTTCTTCTCCAGCCTCAGCGTCAGTTTGGTCGGGGTCCGGTCCGCATCGATGGTCCCGATCGCCACTCCGAAGGGGGAGTCGCCGACGGTGACGGTGGCCGTGACGGTGTTGGTGGCCGTGTCGATCACCGACACGCTGTCCGAGTCTGTGTTGGTGACGTAGACGCGTGAGCCGTCCGGGGTCACCGCCACAAACTGGGGGAAGTCGCCGACGATCACGGTGTCGATGACGGTGTTGGTGGCCGTGTCGATCACCGACACGCTGTCCGAAAGGGCGTTGGCGACGTAGACACGCGAGCCGTCGGGGGTCACTGCCACGCCGAACGGTGCGTCGCCGACGGTGACGGTGTCGATGACGGTGTTGGTGGCTGTGTCGATCACTGACACGTTGTTCGAGTTGCGGTTGGCGACGTAGACGCGTGAGCCGTCCGGGGTCACTGCCACGCCGAACGGTGCGTCGCCGACGGTGACGGTGTCGATGACCGTGTTGGTGGCTGTGTCGATCACCGACACGTTGTCCGAGCCGGCGTTGGTGACGTAGACGCGTGAGCCGTCCGGGGTCACCGCCACATCAACGGGGGTGTCGCCGACGGTGACGGTGTCGATGACCGTGTTGGTGGCCGTGTCGATCACCGACACGTTGTCCGAAAGGGCGTTGGCGACGTAGACGCGTGAGCCGTCCGGGGTCACCGCCAGCATCTGCGGTTCGTCGCCGACGGGGATGGTGGCGATGACGGTGTTGGTGGCCGTGTCGATCACAGACACGTTGTCCGAGCCGGCGTTGGCGACGTAGACGCGGGAGCCGTCCGGGGTCACCGCCACCCCGACGGGGAACTCGCCGACGGTGACGGTGTCGATGACGGTGTTGGTGCTGGTGTCGACCACCGACACGTTGTTCGCGCCGGCATTGGCGACGTAGGCGAACGTTCCGGTCTGTGCGGAGGCGGGCGTAGCCGCGGCAAGCGGGACCACGAGACCCACCAGGACCGCCGCTCCCGTCACCCAGGCCCGCAACAGCACCCACCACGAACCTCTGCCCCTGCGACTTCGCCCCCCACTCCCCTGCTCCGACGCCACCCGTACTGCGATACCTGACACGTAGACCTCCTGCAGTGCACGACACCGGAGTGCGTTCCAGTGCTCCGAACGGACTCGGCGACTGGTGCCCCGTCATGGACAGGCGGGATCGCCGCGGCGCTGATGATCGCCGGTCCGACGCTAAGCGCCGCGTTCGGCCCGTACTCGCTGGAGATCCCGGATAGCGCCGTATGGACGACTCGAATCCCCCTTGCGGGCCCGTCGTCCTCAGCAGTACTTCTCGCAGAAGCCTCTCGCTTCACTGGCCCAGCCTTGCAAGACCAGCGGAGAAGGGCCTTCGTCATGCGTGCCGGTTTCGGCTGGTTGGGGGCATGGTCAAGGGTCCTGGGCAGCTCTGCACCACAACCCGAAGCCGGGCGGGGGAGCGCGTGACCCGGAGTTGGTTGCCGCCTCGGCCCACGCGATGAAGGCCGCAGGGTTCATGGTTTTCGACGACCTGTGGACCGTGAACGGCGAGAACCTGGCGCAGTGCGACTCGGACTGCGGCCGACCGTACGGTCAGGCGTAGTCCACGGCAACAGCGCGCGGCCGGCCTCTGCTCGGGGTCGGCCGCCGCGCCCATGAAAGGAGCGAACGACCTTGTCCGGCCTGACTCCAGAACTCCCGATCGTCGTGTGCCCACGTCTCAGCGCCTTGTGCTGAACCGCCGCGGGTCCTCGGTCTGGAGCGTGGAGAAGCCCGTCGTCCGCAGGTCCGGGCAGGTTCTCGACGCGTAGGAAATCGCGCAGGACACCGCAGCGACACGGAAAAGGCCCCCGCCGACGGGGGCCTTTCCTCTGCCCGGATCAGATCGTGCCGAGCTTGATGATCGACAGCAGCGCGATCAGCTGGATCGCCGACGCGCCCAGGGCCTTCGGCCACGGCAGGTCGTGAGACTTGCTGACCATCGAGGTGAACAGCGCCCCGGCGGCCAGCCACGTCAGCCAGCCCAGCACCTGCACCAGGGAGTTCTCGCCGCCGAGGAAGAGGGCGAAGACCAGGCGCGGTGCGTCCGTGATGGACATGATCAGCATGGAGAGGCCGACCGTCGGCTGCCACGAGCCGTCGCCGCCGAACTGGCGGGCCAGTGTGTGGGTCACGGCACCGAGGATCAGGCCACTGATCACGAACGTGACGCCCGTGCTCAGCACGTACGGGATCGCGGTGGAGATCGTCGCGTTGATCGCCTCCTCGCGCGGCTCGTCGAAGCCGAAGATCGCGAGCAGGCCGTAGAGGAAGGTGACGACGAGCGCGGGGCCCCACACCGGGTAGTCGCGCATCTGCAGGAAGGTCGGGCCGGGGCGCATCACGATGCCGCTCAGCAGCTGCTTCCAGTGCAGGCGCGGGCCGGCGGGCGCGGCCGGGGCCGCGCCGGCGTGGTAGGTGGCGCCGTCGCCGTACACATCGTCGTGGACGCTGAACGCCTGCGTGTGGCCCGGGTGGTTGGCCGCGTACGGGTCGGGCGCGGGCGGTGCCTGGTGGTACGGGTCACCGAAGTACTCCGGCTCGTCGTACCCGCCCTGGCGGCGCTGCTGCTGATACTGCTGAGGCCCGCCACTCGTCTGGGGCCACTGCGGGGCCTGCTGCCCGTACGGAGGCGCGGCACGGCCGCCGCCCGTGGAGGGCGGCGGCGCCTGGGGCGCCTGCTGTTGTCGCGGGGTGCGGTTGTCCCGGCCGCGTCCGATCCTGAATCCAGCCACGTAATCGAACGTACCCGGTCCGCGCATGCCGGGTGACGGCGGACCGGAAACCGGGGGCCTTTGCGGCCGAGCTGTGACATCCCCTAGGGGAACCCCCGGGGGGTGGCTCCCGTACGCCTTCGCGGAGGTCAGGAACGGTGGAGGGGCGGCGGGGGATATGACAGAAGCGGCCGGTCCTGCCCCCGAGGCAGGTCCGGCCGCTCGCTGTTCCTACGGGAAGACGGCTACTTCACCGGCTCCGGTTCCGGCGTGTTCTCGGTCTCGGCCTCGCCCGCCGGGTCGACCGGGGTCTTGACGGAGTCGAGCAGCAGCTGCGCGACGTCGACGACCTGGAGGGACTCCTTGGCCTGGCCGTCGTTCTTCTTGCCGTTCACGGAGTCCGTGAGCATGACGAGGCAGAACGGGCAGGCGGTGGAGACGATGTCCGGGTTGAGGGACAGGGCCTCGTCCACGCGCTCGGTGTTGATGCGCTTGCCGATGCGCTCCTCCATCCACATCCGCGCGCCGCCGGCGCCGCAGCAGAAGCCGCGTTCCTTGTGGCGGTGCATCTCCTGCTGGCGCAGGCCGGGGACGGCCGACATGATCTCGCGCGGGGGCGTGTAGACCTTGTTGTGGCGGCCCAGGTAGCACGGGTCGTGGTAGGTGATCAGGCCGTCGACCGGCGTGACCGGGATCAGCTTGCCCTCGTCGATGAGGTGCTGGAGCAGCTGGGTGTGGTGGATGACCTCGAACTCGCCGCCCAGCTGCGGGTACTCGTTCGCGATCGTGTTGAAGCAGTGCGGGCAGGTCGCGACGATCTTCTTCGCCGACTTCGGCTTCTTCGTCGACTCGTCCTCGTCGTCCTCGCCGAACGCCATGTTCAGCATGGCGACGTTCTCCTGGCCGAGCTGCTGGAACAGCGGCTCGTTGCCCAGGCGGCGGGGCGAGTCACCGGTGCACTTCTCCTCGCCGCCCATGATCGCGAACTTGACGCCCGCCATGTGCAGCAGCTCCGCGAAGGCCTTGGTGGTCTTCTTGGCGCGGTCCTCCAGGGCGCCGGCGCAGCCGACCCAGTAGAGGTAGTCGACCTCGGTGAGGTCCTCGACGTCCTTGCCGACGATCGGGACCTCGAAGTCGACCTCCTTGGTCCACTCGACGCGCTGCTTCTTGGCGAGACCCCAGGGGTTGCCCTTCTTCTCCAGGTTCTTGAGCATCGTGCCCGCCTCGGACGGGAACGCGGACTCGATCATGACCTGGTAGCGGCGCATGTCGACGATGTGGTCGATGTGCTCGATGTCGACCGGGCACTGCTCGACACAGGCGCCGCAGGTGGTGCAGGACCACAGGACGTCCGGGTCGATGACGCCGTTCTCCTCCAGCGTGCCGATCAGCGGACGCTCGGCCTCCGCGAGGGCGGCCGCCGGGACGTCCTTCAGCTGCTCCTCGGAGGCCTTCTCCTCGCCCTCCATGGTCTTGCCGCCGCCGGCCAGCAGGTACGGGGCCTTGGCGTGCGCGTGGTCGCGCAGCGACATGATCAGGAGCTTCGGGGAGAGCGGCTTGCCGGTGTTCCAGGCGGGGCACTGCGACTGGCAGCGGCCGCACTCGGTGCAGGTGGAGAAGTCGAGGATGCCCTTCCAGGAGAACTGCTCGACCTGGGAGACGCCGTAGACGTCGTCCTCGCCCGGGTCCTCGAAGTCGATCGGCTTGCCGCCCGACGTCATCGGCTGGAGCGCACCCAGGGCGCTGGCGCCGTCGGCGTTGCGCTTGAACCAGATGTTCGGGAAGCCGAGGAAGCGGTGCCAGGCCACACCCATGTTGGTGTTGAGCGCCACCGTGATGGCCCAGATGAAGGAGGTGCTGATCTTCACCATCGCGGTGAAGTAGATCAGCGTCTGGAGGGTCGGCACGCTCAGGCCCTTGAAGGCCAGGACCAGGGGGTACGAGGCGAAGTACGCCGCCTCGTAGTGCTCGACGTGGTGGATCGCGCCCTCGAGGCCGCGCAGCACGTAGATCGCCAGGCCGATGGTGAGGATGACGTACTCGACGAAGTACGCCTGCCAGGCCTTGGAGCCCGCGAAACGCGACTTGCGGCCCGCACGGGACGGCAGGCTCAGCAGCCGGATCGCCATCAGTACGACGATGCCGAGGATCGTCATGACGCCGATGAACTCGATGTAGAGCTCGAACGGCAGGAAGCCGCCGACGACCGGGAGCACCCAGTCCGCCTCGAAGAGCTGCCCGATCGCCTGCACCAGGGTGGGCGGCAGCGTCAGGAAGCCGACGGCGACGAACCAGTGCGCGAAACCGACGATGCCCCACCGGTTCATCCTGGTGTGGCCGAGGAACTCCTTGACCAGGGTGATCGTCCGGGCCTTGGGGTCGTCGGTACGGCTGCCCGCGGGCACGGGCTGACCGAGCTTGACGAACCGGTAGATCTGCGCGACCGCTCGGGAGATGAGCGCAACGCCGACCACGGTCAGGGTCAGCGACACAATGATCGCGGCGAGTTGCATTGGGGGCTCCTCGGGCCTGCGAGGGTGGGATGGTCCAGCACTACTACTAAGCGGTAACTTAATCAGTCCGTGCTGAGCGTACCCACTTATTCCGCCGCACTGTAGCTGGGTGGGCGGTGATCTGTGTCGCTCAGGCAACCCTGACCGGAGGGCGCCCTGCGACCGCGGTGGGGACGGTTCTGGCCAGGATCATCAGGTCGAGTCCAAGCCAGTGCTGTTCCACATAATGCAGGTCGAGCACCGTCATTTCCTCCCATGGGAGCTCGGACCGCCCGCTGATCTGCCACAGGCCGGTGATTCCGGGCCGTACGGCGAGGCGGGCCCGCCCCGGGCCCGTCGGGGCCGGCTCGACGGGGAGCGGGGGCGGTCCGACGAGGGACATCTCCCCGCGCACGACGTTGATCAGTTGCGGCAGGCCGTCCAGGAACCGGCGGCGCAGCAGCCTGCCCACGGCCGTGACGTGACCGGCGTGCGTCATGCGGAACGTGAACCTCTGGAAGGGGCGGCCACCCAGGCCCGTGCGCGGTACGCGGTGCAGGACCGGCCCCGGTGACGTCACGGCGACGGCGGCCGCGGCGGTCAGTAGGACCGGGGACAGTGCCAGCAGCAGGAAGAGGCTGCCTGCGAGATCGACGGCTCGCTTCGCCGACATGAGCGCCCACCCTCCGTCGCGAATGATGGTTATTGACCGTTTTTTGCGACTATGACTGTCGCAGATCGTCCCCGATGCGAACGGGTGCGCCACGCGCGCGAGAGCAGGCTGCAGATAAGCGCCGGATAAAAGTTGAGTCGCCTCGACTCAGGTCTGTTGACTCATCGGGAGACGTGGGGCATCCTTGAGCCAGTTCCACTCAAGTCAGCTGGAGGAATTGAAATGGCACGTGCGGTCGGCATCGACCTGGGCACGACTAACTCCGTCGTCAGCGTTCTGGAGGGCGGCGAGCCCACCGTCATCACCAACGCCGAGGGTGCCAGGACCACGCCGTCCGTCGTCGCCTTCGCGAAGAACGGTGAGGTGCTGGTCGGCGAGGTGGCCAAGCGTCAGGCGGTCACCAACGTCGACAGGACCATCCGGTCCGTCAAGCGCCACATGGGCACGGACTGGAAGATCGAGCTCGACGGGAAGAACTTCAACCCGCAGCAGATGAGCGCGTTCATCCTGCAGAAGCTGAAGCGCGACGCCGAGTCGTACCTGGGTGAGAAGGTCACCGACGCGGTGATCACCGTCCCGGCGTACTTCAACGACTCCGAGCGCCAGGCCACCAAGGAGGCCGGCGAGATCGCGGGTCTGAACGTCCTGCGCATCGTCAACGAGCCCACCGCGGCCGCCCTGGCCTACGGCCTGGACAAGGACGACCAGACGATCCTCGTCTTCGACCTCGGTGGCGGCACCTTCGACGTCTCGCTGCTGGAGATCGGCGACGGCGTCGTCGAGGTGAAGGCCACCAACGGTGACAACCACCTCGGTGGTGACGACTGGGACCAGCGCGTCGTCGACTACCTGGTCAAGCAGTTCAACAACGGCCACGGCGTCGACCTGTCCAAGGACAAGATGGCTCTCCAGCGTCTGCGCGAGGCCGCGGAGAAGGCGAAGATCGAGCTGTCGTCCTCGACCGAGACGACGATCAACCTGCCGTACATCACGGCCTCCGCCGAGGGCCCGCTGCACCTGGACGAGAAGCTCACCCGCGCCCAGTTCCAGCAGCTGACGGCCGACCTGCTCGAGCGCTGCAAGACCCCGTTCCACAACGTCATCAAGGACGCCGGCATCCAGCTGTCCGAGATCGACCACGTGGTCCTGGTCGGCGGCTCGACCCGTATGCCCGCCGTCGCCGAGCTCGTCAAGGAGCTCACCGGCGGCAAGGACGCCAACAAGGGTGTGAACCCGGACGAGGTCGTCGCCATCGGCGCCTCGCTCCAGGCCGGTGTCCTCAAGGGTGAGGTCAAGGACGTCCTGCTCCTCGACGTGACCCCGCTGTCCCTCGGTATCGAGACCAAGGGCGGCATCATGACCAAGCTCATCGAGCGCAACACCACGATCCCGACCAAGCGGTCCGAGATCTTCACGACGGCCGAGGACAACCAGCCGTCGGTGCAGATCCAGGTCTACCAGGGCGAGCGCGAGATCGCGGCGTACAACAAGAAGCTCGGGATG